>CALECF010000090.1 GCA_937948705.1 uncultured Anaerosolibacter sp.
TTCCTATATCGCTAATTATGGAGAATGTAAAATTATCATCAATGATGAAAAGGATATTACCGTAGAAGGAGGCAATTCACTCCTAACTTCTTTGAGAGATAGTCAAATCTTTATTCCCTCTGCCTGTGGGGGTAAAGGTAGCTGTGCTTATTGTAAAGTATCAGTTATTGAAGGCGGTGGCCCCGTACTATCCACGGAGTTACCCTATTTATCTGAACTGGAGATGAAAGGCAATGTACGACTATCTTGTCAATGCAAAGTAAAGGAAAATATGAAAATTCGAATCCCCGAAGAGTTATTTAATGTAAAGGAATTCAAAGCTCTGGTGGAGATGATAGAAGTCCTTTCTCCAACCATTAAGTTACTCCGACTAAAGCTTATCAAACCCCAACAGATCACTTTCAAACCAGGTCAGTATGTTCAGCTTAAAGCCCCAATCTATGAAGGGAACAATGAGGAAGTATATAGAGCATACTCTCTGGCCTCAAACTCCAATGAATCGGATCACATTGATCTAATCATTGGTTATGTTCCCAATGGGATCTGTACAACCTATGTCCATAAATTTTTAAAAGAAGGGGATGAAGTATTGTTTAATGGTCCCTACGGCGATTTCTATCTTCAAGAAAACGAAAGAGAAATGATTTTAGTTGCTGTAGGTACAGGAATGGCACCTATGCGAGCTATACTTTATCAATTGGCTGAACAAAATGTAATGCGAACAGCAACCTATTTCTTTGGAGCTCGTACCATGGAAGATATGATTTTGTCTGAGGAAATAAAATCATTTGAAGAAAAACTTCCCAGTTTTACATTCTCCCCCTGCCTATCTCGCCCATCCCCTGGAGATGATTGGAATGGTGAGGTGGGTCGCGTTACAGATCTTATTGAAAAATATATTTTGGACGGAGAGAACAAAGAAGCCTACCTCTGTGGTAGTAAAGCCATGATCGAGTCTACCATTGAGGTTTTAAAGAAAAAAGGTATTCCTGAAAGCTTGATCTATTATGATAAATTTGACTAAAAACAAATAACAGGTGGTTCATAGCTGAACCACCTGTTATGCTGTGTTCTTGGTGTTGTTATTTCTATTTCTTATTTCTTATTTCTCCTACAAGTTCTTGAAGATATACCCTAAAAGCCTCATTCAAGTCTTCTCGATCTAATGCAAATTCAACTGTAGCTTGAAGATATCCCAATTTATCGCCTACATCATATCTTTTCCCTTGAAAATTATAAGCATAGATAGCTTCCATTTCATTGAGCTCTTTTAGTGCATCTGTCAGCTGTATTTCCCCACTTTTCCCTGGTTTAAGGTGTTCCAATATACTAAACACTTGGGGCGTAATAATATATCTACCCATGATCGCAATATTCGATGGCGCATCCTCGGTATCAGGTTTCTCGACTAAGTTATCCACCTTATAAACATATTGATCAATCATTTTACAATCTACAATCCCATATTTTGATACTTCTTGTGGACTAACTTTTTGTACACCCAGGACAGAAGTTTTATATCTATTGTATATCTCTATTAACTGCTGAAGACATGGTTTATTACTCTTTACAATGTCATCTCCCAGCATAACGGCAAAGGGTTCATTCCCAATAAAAGATTTTGCACAGTAGATGGCATGGCCTAAGCCTAGGGGTTCTTTTTGCCGAATATAGTGAATATTTACCGCCTTAGATAGGCTTTCCATGTGAGATAATAAATCGAGCTTATTTTTTTTCCTTAGCTCTATTTCCAGTTCTACAGACTTATCAAAATGATCCTCAATCGATCTTTTATTTCTACCTGTAATAATTAATATATCCTCAATTCCTGAAGCCAGTGCTTCTTCGACAATATACTGTATCGTCGGCTTATCAACGATAGGCAGCATCTCCTTCGGCTGCGCTTTTGTAGCAGGTAAAAATCTAGTTCCAAGCCCTGCTGCAGGTATGATAACTTTTCTGATCTTCAATAGGGATCATCCTTTCCTCTATTGGTCGGATTACAGTGGATTGACAGTTATCTATCCCAATGCCATAGTATTCAAATCCTTTAGCTCGCATTGCTTTTGCTTCAAATACATTTCTTCCATCTATAAACACTCTGCGTTTCATAAGGGATCTAATTTTACGCACATTCAATTCCTTAAACTCTTGCCATTCCGTTAGCAATAACACTGCATCTGATCCCGCAATCGCATCATAAGCCTCATGAAAATAATGAATTGATAGTTTTAATGCTTGTTTTGTATTCTCAATGGCGACCGGGTCATATACTTTGATTTTTGCACCTCTTTTATGTAATTCCTTAATAATATCCAGAGACGGCGCCTCCCTTATATCATCTGTATCTGGTTTAAAAGTCAAGCCCAGAACAGTTATCTGAACACCTCTTAAATCCGGAAAAAGATTATCTAAAATCGTAATTGGCTTCATCCTTTGTTCCTCATTTACCTGTAAGGTCTCTCGGATAATCCTAAAGTCATAATTTAGCTGCTCTCCAATCTTTATAAGACCTTTTACGTCCTTTGGAAAGCATGCTCCCCCAAATCCTATGCCTGCATTTAAAAACTTTTCGCCAATTCTTTTATCAAGCCCCATTCCCCTTGCTACTTCATTGACGTTGGCGCCTGTTTTCTCACAGATATTTGCTATTTCATTAATAAAAGATATTTTTGTTGCTAAAAATGCATTGGATGCATATTTAATCAATTCGGCACTTTCTGGATCCGTAATAAAGATTTTTTGTTTCAGTGGTCCATATAGATCATGCAATATTTTTGTCGCCTTATTCGATGTGCTTCCAATGACAATACGATCTCCTTGAAAAGTGTCAACAACAGCACTTCCTTCCCTTAGGAACTCCGGATTAGATATGACATCAAATGCAATCTCTGTCTTGAGATGCTGTTGAATGATCTTGGTCACCCTTCTCACAGATCCTACTGGTACAGTACTTTTGTTTACAATGATTTTATAGGCATCCAGAGATTTTCCAATTTCCTGGGCTACCTCATCGACTTGCGTCATATCAATATCTCCATTCTCATCGGATGGTGTTCCGACTGCAATGAATATTATAGTAGCACACCTTACGGCATCCTCAATGGATGTCGTAAAGTGCAAACGGTTTTCTCCTATATTTCTGATCAGCATCTCTTCAAGGTGTGTTTCGTAAATTGGTGAAATCCCATTTTTGAGATCTTCCATTTTCTTTTGGTTTTTGTCTACACAGATGATATCATTCCCGATTTCTGCCAAGCATGTTCCCGTGACCAATCCTACGTATCCCGTTCCAATTACAGCGATTTTCATAATTCATTGTCTCCTTTTCTCAAGCAGTCTTCTTATT
Organism: uncultured Anaerosolibacter sp.; assembly: GCA_937948705.1. Next base: position 3,350 of record CALECF010000090.1, read on the forward strand.
GGATTCATTTCCAAGCCTGTTCTGAATTACGGATTCATAGCTTTTAACCAATCGATCAAATATACGGTTCCAAGTCATCTGCAAAGTGTATTTTCTTCCATTTTCACCGAGGAGCTTTCGTAATGCTGGATTGGTAATTAATTTTTCACATGCTTCATAGAATTCTAGAACATCCCTACTATCACAAGCTATGCCGTTAAAACCATCTACCAAGTTTTCTTGAATACCACCTTCGTGACAAGCAATAACCGCTGTACTGGAAGCCATAGCCTCTAAGATTACATTTCCATAAGTTTCAGTTGAGGAAGGAAACAAGAAAACATCTGAGGATGCATATAACTGAGCTAGCTCATATCCTTTTTTAAACCCTGTAAAGGTCATATTATTAAATGCTTTTTCCTTCAATTCATGTAAAAGAGGCCCATTTCCTACCATTAAAAAATGAATTTGATTCATATAGCGATGATTAAGTTGTTCTGCTACTTTCATAAATATATCTAGGTCCTTCTCTGGAGACATTCGACCCACATATAGAAATACAATTTTATCATCCATGTTATAGTGCACCCTTAGCTCTTTGTTTCTCCATTTAGGGGAAAACTCTTCCAATTCAATACCTCTTCCCCATACTTCTAAATTTTTGATTCCATGTTCTTTTAAAACCTCTAGCGTAGCATTTGAAGGACAATAATTTTTCTCACAATGACTATGAAACCATTTAAAAAAATTCCATGAAATATTTTCTAAAAATTTAAGATTAAAATATGTTAAATACTGGGGAATATTTGTGTGATAAGAAGATACCAAGGGTATCTGATATGTTTTCGCATATTTCAGTCCACACAGTCCGATATTGAAGGGTGTAACCACATGTATTAGATCTGGCTTGAAATCATTTAACTGTTCTACAATAGACAAATAATTTGGTAGTGCTACTCTACATTCTGGATAAAGAAAAAATCGAAAGCTGAAAAAACCTACAATTTTACTATTATATTCTTCATTTCCATCTTGAGGGATAAACACCTTATAATCGATATTGTTTTCATCAAAATAATCTAATAGTTTATTTAGGGTTTTTGTTACACCATTTATCTGTGGAAGAAAAGTATCTGTAAAAATTGCCACCCTCATGCTTACCCTCCTTATTTATTCAATATAGAGTATAGCCATTGATTCATAGCGACGTGATTTATAACTGAAAAAAAGGTTCCAATCATCATACCAACTAATACGTCTGTAGGATAATGAACACCTAGGTACACCCTTGACATACCAACCAGTACAGCCAACGATATAAAGACAGGAGAAAACATAGGAAAAAGAATAGCTAGGGTAAGTCCGACGGAGAAGGCTGCCGTTGTATGTCCAGAAGGAAAAGAATAATCATAAAGTCGGGTATGAAATGTATGAATATTAGATAAGTTCAAAAATGGTCTGGGTCTTGTAAATACTTTTTTCAAGTAATGAACTGCTACATGACTTGTTGCTAATGTTGCCAAGCACTGCCATCCTGCTATTTTCAATAGGCCTTTCCCTAACAAGGCCAAGGTCATGGATATAGTTATTGTAAAAAAAGCCCCCCCAAGCCCTGTAATCAAAGGAATGATACGATCTAACAAACTACATTTCAAACCATCATTCACCATATAGAATAGCTTTACATCTCCTGCAGAGATCACACGTATGATTTTATTCACTGAATTTTCCCCCTTTCTATTTCTAGCCAAATTCAGTATATCGTAGTCTTGTTATAACTATGTAAAGAATTGGTTAGATTTTTATGAAAATTCCGTTATATAATCATTAAAAAAGTTCAGATGTGTCATCTGAACTCTTTGGATTAGATCTGCATATATAGTGTATGAAACAGACGATCCATATAAATCTGCTCTTCTTCTATATGGGACAATAAGGTTTGCCATACCTTGTCATCTCTTCCATATTTCATGATCTCCTTGATCAATCCGATCCATATCCTATTTAATCTTCCGAATTCATTCAGCAGCATTTTTGCTTGATTCATATATCCATACATTGTCGGCTGTGCCGCCATGCTCTGTACAATCACCAATTGTTCCTTTGCTTTCATGTTTAACTCTTCGAAGGATTTGTTTAATTTCTTTAGCTCTTCAACCATGCTTTTCGACAAATCTTTTTTACTAAGCTTTGCCACTGTTTTTATAAATATTGGATGCTCACTGGAAATGTCTGTCCACATAATTAATTCTCGAAGTATACATTGCAAACTATAGGCTACTGTATAACAATACATGCTTTCACCACCTTTTTAAAAACTAGATTTAAGTCATATACCATTTTATGATTCATTCTAATTTATGTTACGAATTATGTTTTTCAGTATTGTTTCACAAGTCAGTGGAAATACTAGTTTCGAGGTGATTCTATGATGAAAATAAAAAAATGGGGCATTTTGGTCATAGTTTTTTGTATTCTTATAACTTCCATTTCTTGTGCAAAAAAGCCACAAAAACCAAGCCCTAAATCCGAGAATGAACCAAAACCCCTACCGAAAGTAGTTGAAGAAATTGAAAAGGATGCTCTCAAAATTATGGAGCAGGTAGATAAAATCCCCTACTTTCAGCGTGTCATTGTAGAAAAAGAGATGATTGAACAAAAGAAAAAAACTGAAGAAGCGAAAATGAAAGCTGCAGAAGGTGGCGAAGGCAGCTCGGAAGAGCAAAAACAAGGTGGTGAACAAGAAGGCAAACAAGAAGGTGGCGGTCAGGAAAAGAGCCAGAGTAGTGGCGAGGAAGAAAAACCTAAACCCATGACCATTGAAGAAGGCATCCTTACAGAGCTTATGAAACGGGAAAAATCAAAGGAATCCGAGAACGAAGCTCAGAAACCTCCTAAGAACCTCGATGAAGTATGGACAACTGTAAACAGTACGATCTTGGGTGTCCATAATAAATGGAACGTATTAGAACCTCAACTTATTCAGGAGGGTGTTTCCCCGGAATCAATCAGTAGCTTTGAGACCACCCTTGACAACCTTACAATATTTGGACTCGAAAAAAAATATTTTGAAACACTGTCCGTTGCTAATAATCTTACCGCATATCTGCCTGATTTTAGAGCCTATTTCAAAAAAGAAGTGCCTCCGTCCGTATACACATTAAAGTATGAAGTAAGAAATGTTGTACTGAATGGGGCTGTAGGTGATTTTGACACAGCCCAAGTGAGTTTGGTTAAACTAAAAGAGCATGGCCAAACATTAAAGCCTCAGCTCATTGAAAAAAAGGCGAAGGATACTGCTGATAAATATGATGCATCCGTAAATAATCTTGGTAAATCCCTTGCAAAGAAAGACCTACAACTTATCAAAATTAATAGTAGTATTGTACTTAAGAATATTCTACTCATGGAGGAAGACTTAAAAGCTTCTAAGTAAAAATGAAGAGCACTGATGATGGTATCAGTGCTCTTCATTGCGTTGAAAAACAGGAGTCATAGAGAAAGGTCATTTAGTATATTGCCGGTATTAAACTCGAACTAATCCTAGGATTTCGCTTTCTCCACGATCCTGTTCTAAGATTATTATCCGCTTTCATGTAATTATTATTCATCAACGATCGCCTCAATACAAATATTTAATCTTTTCTGTAGATCAATTTCTTTGAACTGGGAGATATTATTTCCTTCCACATCTCGGATTATCCTTACGATAGGTCTCGTAGGCATGTACCGATTATTATCTATGATAATAGCGTGTTCTTTTGTATTTAGTCTTACTAGGGATCCTACAGGATACACCATCAGGTGATTTAGAAACACTTTCACCATATCATAATCATAGTACTGATGGCCCATGGCAATCAGATACTCAATGGCCTTATCGGGAGACATCTTCTTTTTATAGACACGATTGGATGTCATCGCATCATAGGTGTCTGCGATAGCAATAATTCTTGCGAATTCAGATATTTCGTCTCCCTTTTTCTTAAAAGGATATCCACTGCCATCCATACGTTCATGGTGCAACAATGCGCCTACCCTTGACAACCCGCTTATTTCATCATAATTCTTCAATATATCATATCCAAATTGTGTATGATTCTTCATAATTACAATTTCTTCTCCTATCAGTTTCCCTGGCTTATTTAAAATTTCATTGGGAATTTGCGTTTTCCCTATATCATGAAGAAGCGCACCAATTCCTAGATCCCTTAGACGAAGTTCATGATATCCTAGGGATTTCCCTATGACGATTGATAATACTGCTACATTCACCGAGTGGGCGAAAGTGTACTCATCTACACATCTTAAGTCCGATAGATTAATCATGATATCCCGATTCTCCAAGAGTTCATCTACAATCCTATTAATGACTACTTGAATACTTTGAAAATCCAAGGCCTTTTTCATTTTTAGATCCTGCATGGCTTGATAAATTGTCTGCTTTGCCATGATCCTTGTCCGCTCATCGATGATATCAACAATTTCAATATCTCTTGATATTTCATCATCAATATAGATCTCACCCATATCTAAATTCTGTAATCTTTTTATAAAATGGCTCGTCAAGGTAACACCTTTTGCAAGCAAGATCTTACCTTCACAAGAATAAATATCTCTACCCAAAATCATACCTGCAATGACATTCTCTATCCGCGCTAATCTCATATTTTCCTCCAATAGGTGTGATAAAAGCAAAAAACAATTTATCTCTTAGAATACGATAAAAAAGTAGCTTTTCCTGCATGAGATGCTAAATTCCGATAAAATGCGGCTAAAGTCTCATTTTATATAAAAAAACACCCAGTCCGGGTGTTCCCATTTTATTAGAATAAAGGTGGCTTATCTGGCATTCTTCGCTTGTGCTCAGAGCGTTGGTGTAATTTTTCAATAATGAGTCGATCCTGCTCTGGAACCGTCTTCCCTGCTAGAACATCATCTACCATAGCATACGTTGTTCCCATTTCCGATTCATCTGTTTGCCCTTCCCACAAACCAGCTGATGGAGGTCGATCAATAACACTCTGGGGCACACCCAAATGCTTAGCCCACTCATAAACCTCTTTTTTCTTAAGGTTTGCAATTGGAATAATGTCCACGCCTCCGTCTCCATATTTGGTAAAATACCCAGTATGTATCTCTGCTGCATTATCCGTACCTGCAACAATATAGTTTAGCGAATTGGCGACGCAATATATCGTACTCATTCGCAACCTAGCTCTAAGATTCGCATCGCTTAATCTTAAATCTGTCTGCTGGTCAATCAGTCTTTTCTTTCGCATCTCTTCAACAACATTTCCCAGTAGTAGGTCATGGCTGTCACTGAGTTCAACCTCCATATGCTGGATTCCACAAGCTTCAACAACCTTCAAAGCATCATCTCGATCCGCTGGATTACTTTTGCAAGGTAAGATAATACCTAAAGAAGTATTAGGAAAAGCTTTTTTAATCAAAAATGCTACTAGGGCTGAGTCGATTCCCCCGGAAATGCCTACCACAATCCCCCTTGTATGGGAATCTTGTACTTTTTCTCTTAGCCATTGTACCGTTAGGTTAATTCTTTCTTCGATTGTTCTGTTCATTCCGTAACTCCCTTCCTCCCTACATCGGTATTCTAATCATGTACCCTTTTCTTTTCATCATTATAACACAAAAATAAATTTGTATAACCCTGTAAATGCATAAAAACATAGCCACGGCTATGTTTTTATGCATTTATTCAAAATTAAAGAGCGGTGTGCTTAGATACCTTTCTCCGTAACTAGGAATCACTACCACGATCTTTTTATCTTTTCCTAACTCTTTAGCTTTTTTCAAGGCGCCCCAGACAGCAGCCCCTGAAGATATTCCTACAAGAATTCCTTCCTCTTTTGCCATTCTTCTTGCCATCTCCATGGCGTCCTCATTCTCTACCAGTATAATTTCATCGATGACCTTCGTATTTAATATCTTAGGCACAAACCCAGCACCAATACCTTGTATCTTGTGGGGACCAGGTTGCCCACCTGATAATACAGGCGAATCCTTTGGCTCTATGGCAACAATTTTTACATTTTCTACTTTATCTTTTAAAATCTCACCTACACCTGTAATTGTACCACCTGTACCAACACCCGCAATAAACATATCAAATTGTCCATCCATTTGTTCGATGATTTCTAGGGCCGTGGTATTTCTATGAACCTCTGGGTTCGATTCATTCTCAAACTGTTGAGGCATAAAATAAGATGGATTTTCCTTTGCAATTTCAGTTGCCTTTTCGATAGCGCCTTTCATTCCTTTGGCCCCATCTGTTAGAATAAGATCTGCGCCAAATGCTTTTAAAAGCTTTCGCCTTTCAATACTCATGGTTTCAGGCATCACCAAAATACACTTATAACCCTTCGCAGCAGCCACCATAGCTAAACCAATCCCAGTATTTCCACTGGTTGGTTCCACAATAATAGAGCCCTCTTTTAAAAAGCCTGCTTTCTCAGCATTTTCAATCATGCTCAGTGCAATTCTATCCTTTACACTGCTCCCTGGGTTGAAAAACTCTAATTTTACATATACTTGGGCATCATCTTTGCCTACTAATTTATTTAACTTTACCATAGGAGTACTGCCAATCAATTCTGTAATACTATTTACAACTTTCATGATATCCCTCCAATTCATACTATTCGCATCGGATTTATTGGTTTTATTTTACTATATTTATCCTTTAAAGTCAATAGACTCATAAAATATTTTATAAAGTCCACACTATATATATGTCAGCATCTCATGGAATTATTATACGAATTCTAAAGGGTGAATATGTGACTTTATAGGTGATGAAATGAAAAAAAGTATCTTTTCCATAAAACTCATATTATTAGGCTTTATCACAGGGTTGGTCAATGGCTTATTTGGTTCAGGGGGTGGTACAGTGATTGTACCAGGCATGTTTTTCATTTTAGGCGTAGAAGAACACAAGGCCCATGCTACTGCGATTTCTATTATCCTCCCCCTTACGATCGTTAGCATGTTTGTTTATTTTCGTCATGGAATCATTGCCTGGGACGTAACCTATAAGGTGGCTTTAGGAGGTATTATAGGCGGATATATTGGCGCAAAACTTCTTAATAGAATTCCAAGCCATCTACTGCGAAAAGGGTTTGCGATTTTTATGATACTTGCTTCATTAAGGATGGTGATTTGATGTATCTCATCCTTATAGGTCTATTTTCAGGAATTATTGGAGGAATGGGTATCGGAGGAGGCACAATTCTAATCCCAGCACTGATTATGTTTACAACCCTTTCACAGCAACAAGCCCAGAGTGTCAATCTTCTATCCTTTGTACCCGTTGCCATTGTAGCCCTGATCACTCATTTTCGTAATAAAAGCATCGAGATCCAGTTTTGCTTTCCCCTTATTATCATGGGAATCACAGGGGCTTTAGCTGGTTCATACTTGGCGGTGAATCTTCCTTCAAATTTATTAAGAAAGCTCTTTGGAATCTTTCTTTTTTTAATGGGATTATATGAATTCTTCTGGAAAGATAAAAGTCGTACAAAATAGTACGACTTTTATCCTAGGGCAACCAATACACAATGATGATATACCACTTGAATGCCATTGTCTTCCGCTAAAGAAATGGCTTCATCATCAAAGGAACCAGGCTGAAACCATAAATATTTGATATCTGCTTCAGCAATATTTGGTATGAATTTCTTACTCACTTGAGGTGAGACTACCATATCCACACAATCAGGCTTTACAGGTAGTTCTTCGATACGGTGATAACAGCGATCACCTTCAACCTCATCATAATTAGGGTTGACCGCATACACTTCGTACCCCCTGCTTTTGAGCTTTTTATAAATTTTGTTTCCAAACTTTTCTTGATTTGGTGTAGCACCGATTACTGCCCAAACCTTTTTATGTAGCATTTCCAACTTTAATTGCTCCATATTCATCAAGAGTACCTCCCTCCCGTTGTTCTATGATCATATATACCCTATGACATAGATTTTATTCTCGCCCAGATGAAACTATTTACATATTAAAACGCCATTGTCCTCATTTAAGTACAAGGTCTCTACAACTTCAACGATTGCTTTTGCACTTGTCATGTCAATGATTTGTTTTATGATTTGATCGACCTCATCTTTTCTTACATAGACAAGCATATTTACCGCTTCATCGAAAAGAGTATCTTTGATCGTATAATTTCCATTCAACATCACATTTTGTACCTTTCCTAACAGGGAATAGTCCATGCGTATCCTAATCACATGATACAGTACCTTTTCAATCACCCTTGCCTCATGCAATGCCAACTTTGCCGTGGAGGTGTATGCTCGCACCAATCCCCCAGTACCTAGCTTTATCCCGCCAAAGTACCGTGTAACCACAACAACAGTATTCTTAATTTCTTCTTTTTTCAACATCTCCAATATGGGAGCACCGGCTGTTCCTACAGGCTCTCCATCTTCACTATACCGTTGAATTTCATTTTTTTCGCCATATATGTAGACAGGTACATTGTGGGTAGCATGCTTATGCTGCGTTCGAATCATTTCTATGAAAGCTATGGCTTCTTCTTCATCTTGTATCGGCTTGACATATCCGATAAATCTAGACTTCTCAACGATATGCTCGAACTCTCCATAATCAAGGATTGTCTTATATTTCTTCAGCATGGGCTTCCCCTCTCCCTAAAATGATAAGAGAGTAGTAAACACTACTCTCTTATATATTATACCACTAATTCATTTCTTACTAAGTTTTTATATTTTCTATAGGAGAGACTCACTAATGATTTATCTTGACTGTAGGTAATTTTTTCAATAGCTTCATCAATTGAGTAAAAAACAGCTTCTTTAAAACCTAATGCTTCATTCACTTTACAAAAGTCGCTGGCTGCATTCATTAAGTACCAAGTAATTTCATTACAAACAGGTCTCTGTCTCGTAATAGAATAAAATTCGTAACAAGTTTCTCCAATTGGCGAGATAATTCCTGCATCAATACCCGTTTCTTCTTTCACACGGTTTAATGCAGTATCTCTTGAGAGATTCCCATTACGAATCACACCCTTCGGTAATACCCATTCACCTTTTTCATTTTTCAAAAGCAACACCTTATCTTCGAAGAACACCACTCCACCTGCACAATTTCTGACGAGCATAGGCTAATTCCTCCCTCCGATTTATTACTACTATCATATAATAAATAGCAGCCATTCGCAAGACTATTCTGAATTTTTAGCATATTGAACTGTTTCTTCAATTTATCATAGACTCAAATTCATCGTCCTGTTATTCATATTATTCCATTTTTTACAAAGTTCATACAATCTCATATATAATTATTTTTTTACACATAATAGTATTATAGAAAAGATTAGGAGGTGTTTTTCTGCATATTATTTATCATTGTGTAGGTGGATCCCACTCTTCTCCTACTGCAGCTGCCATCCATTTAGGATTGTTACCTATGGAATATATCCCGAGCAAGCATGACTTTTTAGGTATATCTTTTTATGACACCTTAGAGAAATGTGATCGGGGAAAAATTATTCTAAGGGGCATCGATGAAAGAAATCATAGAATCTACACCTTGAGTCGGCAGTTTTCACCACACCTTGTAATCCCTGCTATACAGGATATGTGGAAGGTTCTTGAACAAAAAGACGAAGAGCTCATGATTGTCAATACCCTGCCCGCTGTCAATACCCTCATGAAAATTGGAGGTTTTTCATCTAGAAGGCTAAAATGGGTAAGCTTTGGCCGTCCTATTGTTATCAAAGGTACACAATCCACCTATATGAACATTGTCAAAATTGTTCAGCAAACAAAAGAAAAAATAAGTTAAACATTACATCTTCCCTCTATGCTTTGGATGGCTTCTACAAAAGCCATCTTTACATATTGTTTTTCATTTGGATTATTTAGTAACTTTTTAAGTTTATTAAGACTCGTTTGATTTCCCAACTTTCCTAATGCTTTTGCAGCATACTGTCGCACCTGGGGCTTTGCATCTATCAAAGCTCGATGAAGATAATTTATACTTGTATCATTTCCAATCTTTTTCAGTGCTGAACAAGCCAATCTTCTTACATTTCCATGATGGTGTCTCATATCCGAATACACAAGTTCTAACAATTCCATTGCATTCAATTCTCCAATGATCCAGATGAGTACCATCTTATCCTCGGGGTTATTATAGTCATTGTACTTCTTCCATAATTCTTTAATAATTTCTATCCTTTCATCTGCACTCAAGCTTTGGATCAACGCAAGTCGATCTGTTTTTGTGATTTCTAGCATTTTATCTAACAAAGATTTTTTCTTCTCTTTATTGGAAAAAAGCTTCAACCTCGCCAAAATGAGGTCTTCATTGACCTGCTCCATCGTTTTTCTTCGGATTTTTGCTAGCAAAGGTACGTTTTTGCCCTCTCTATAAAGGAGATAGGTGAGCATATAGTCATCCATTTGATCTATATGCTCCCAATTTAGCAACTGATTATTATTTGAAATCATGTCCTCACTCCACAACTTCGTCTACATTCGTTAAGTATTTTGCATATTTGCTATAATCCGCAGGTCCGAGGGTAGTCTCTACCATCACACCATCTTCCCTATATTCTGTCTTCAAAACCTTGGTTTTGTCACATAGATAGGAAACGATATCTCCTTTATCATAGGGCAAAAGGAGCTCCACCTGCTTCATATCGTTAAAAATTCTTTCTTTAATCATTTCAACTAATGTGTCTATCCCTATATCATTTAGCGCAGATACCTGAATAATATTTTCACCCATTGGAATCAGATGGGATCGTTCCTCAATTTTGTCCACCTTGTTAAAAATTAAAATGCTTGGTTTTTCCTTCACATCCAGATCATGTAAGACCTTCTCCGTCACGTTCATTTGCATCTCGAAGTCCTCATTGGTTGCGTCTACCACATGTAGAAGCAGATTTGCCTCTTTCACTTCTTCTAAGGTGGCTTTAAATGCTTCTACCAAAGAATGGGGAAGTTTACTAACAAATCCAACAGTATCAATAAGAATAAATTCTTCCTTACTAGGCAGAACCATTTTCCGATGGGCTGTATCTAAGGTTGCAAAGAGCATATCTTCCACGTATACTTCCTTATCTTCCTGCTGGGCTCCAGAAATACTCATGAATTTATTCATTAAGGTAGATTTTCCAGCATTGGTGTACCCTACCAAAGCAACAATAGGAATTTCACTCTTTTTACGCTTTGTCCGCTGTGTCTCCCGAGTTTTCCGCGTTTCTTCTAGCTGGTGGCGTATATCTGCTATACGGTCCATGATATGTCTTCGATCTAGTTCCAATTTCTTTTCACCTGGTCCTTTTGATCCGATTCCAGCTCCTGTTCTAGATAAAGATGCACCCAATCCTATCAGTCTCGGAAGTCTATATCGAAGCTGTGCCAATTCAACCTGTAGTTTTCCTTCTCTCGATTGGGCGCGATGGGCAAAGATGTCAAGTATTAATGTGGTACGATCTATGACCGTAACCCCAATGAGTTCCTCTAAATTTCTGATTTGTGCACCCGATAATTCATCGTTAAAAATAACCAAATTTGCATCTAAGGCTCTACATAGTATTTGAATTTCTTCTGCCTTTCCTTTTCCTATGTAATAAGTGACATCCACCCGTTGTTTATTTTGGATGATAATATCTAGAACTATTGCCCCAGCTGCTTTGGCTAATTCCTTTAATTCATCCATAGAGTTTTCAATAGTGGTTACTACATCCCTGCTTCCAGTGCTCAAGCCTACCAATATAGCTCTTTGTTCAATAGTGCTTACAATTTCATTTTCTTCATTAAACTGCATATTTTCACCAACCTCGTTTCGTTCTCTACCCATTATTATACTCGAAAATTATAAAAACACATCTAAAATTTTATAATTAAGGATTATTCTATGGGCAGTATTCGTTAAATACGTTTAAAATCACTTATCATCCCTATAAGAATTCTTTGTTTCAGCCTGGGTCTTCAAATAACGACTATACCATTTACCCTTTATTTTGCGCGTCAAGTGAATGAATAACAAAATGAGTGGGACGAACACGATAATGAATGGTAACATCATCACAAAAATAATGATGAACCCCTTAAATAGTCCCTTAAGTGCTTCAATAGAATCACTAAATCCTCTTTTGATACCAACACTTAACAAATCACTATTTCCTTCTGTAATCTTCTGAACCTCAGTTATTTCGATTTGGATGGTTGCATAATTCACAAGATTGTCCCATTTACGAATTGTACCCGTTAAATTCTCAATCTGATATCTTAGCTCTGATAGTTCTCTTTCCAACTCAATGATATCCTTCACAGTTTGTGCTTTTTTAAGAATTTCCAATAACCTTTCTTCCTGTATCTGAAGGGCCTTCAACCTAGCCTCGGTATCGAAATATTGACTAGTTATATCTTCACCTCTCGTTTGACTTCCAGTAATATTTCCCATTTTCTCCACTGCCAATAAAAATGATTCAAAAGTATTCTCTGGAATTCGAATATTAATATAGGCTCTTCTATTTCGAATATCTTTTTTTCCGTTGTACTGATTTCCTGAT
>CALECF010000091.1 GCA_937948705.1 uncultured Anaerosolibacter sp.
GAGGAAGCTGAAACTTTAAAAGCAATCCAAGAAGCAGCTTTTGCAGATGATTTGTTAAAATATCAAGATGTTGAAGGAAGTCCAGCCACAGAATCTACTGAGAGACTTATTGAAAAAATAAATAGTTTTTATTATTATACAATTCGGCATAACGATGAAATTATTGGAGGGGTTAATGTTCGTAAAACTTCTGATATCGAGAGCAGACTTAGTAGGTTGTTTTTGAAACCCACATATCAAAACAAAGGAATAGGTACAAAAATAATTAAGTTCATAGAAGAGGAATTTCCTCATACTGTTAAATGGAGTTTAGATACACCTTACTTAAGCTATCGCAATCAGCATCTCTATGAAAAAATGGGTTACAAAAAGATTGGGGAGCATCGTATATCGGATAAATTAATTCTATTTGACTATGAAAAACGTATGACAAGGGAGCCTTAAATAAATATGAAACTTTTGCTAAGGAGCATAATGTGGATATAATTCAAACCGATAGGTTAAGATTTAGAGAATTTGAGGAACATGATATTGATAGTTTATTCTTTATTGCTTGTATTCAATATGCTTTTGAATCCTTAAAATTAGAAAACCTAACCGCTACAGTTGAACCAGAAAATTTTCAATCAATATGTGTATTGAGAAAAATAGGAATGAAGTTCACTGGAGAAATAAACTATGCAGGTCAAAGAGTACATGGGTACTCAATTAGCAAAAGTAGCTAAATTTTGTAGCCGTTAATAGAATCAAATAGTGTAGGAGGAAAAATGGAGCTTTGGGATATATTGGATGAAGATGGAAATAGGACAGGAAGATATGTTGAACGGGGAGAACCTATGAGATCCGATGAGTATCACCTTGTTGTTTATGCCTGGATTAGAAACCGCAAGGGTGAGTATCTCATATCTAAAAGATCTACAACCAAAATCTGGCCTGATCTTTGGGAACCCACAGGAGGATGTGCAGTAAGAGGAGAAGATAGCCTAACAGCTACACTCAGAGAAGTCAAAGAAGAATTAGGCATAAACTTACATGAACAACGTGGAAAATTACTGACAAGGTTGAAGTATCATTCAGCGAGTCCCTATATTGTTGATATTTGGTTGTTTGAAGAAGACGTAGACATATCAAAAGTTGTTTATCAACCAGAAGAGGTAAGTGATGCAAGATGGGCAACGAAGGAAGATATAGAGGGATTGATAGAGAAAAATCTATTTGTAAAACATGCTTTTATATTAGAAAGTCTATCTTTATTGGGTTAGAATACTATTCATATGAAGGACTATTCTTTATCAATGTTTAGAATGAAATGTACTATGGTGCATTTGTAGAATAGTGTATAGCAAGGTTAAGGTTGAGGTTGGTAGGGGCGATTCAAGAATCGACCATGCACCACAAATACCCGCTCATTTATCATTTTACACGAAGTAGATATTTCTAGGGACTTAAGATTCTTCGTTGGGCTCAGTGAGACAATAAACCTAGTACTTCTAGAAATAGGATATCCTATAGATAACGGGCGATTCGTGAATCGCCCCTACGTTTTTTAACCTCAACCTATGTGTGGCTTTCTATATTACTCATAATCGTCTTATAGTACGTCATGATGCAGAGGGGGCTATGTTCATGAAGCAGTATGATTTGACAACTTTGAGCGAAGATTATGCCAAAGAAATTTGCAGTTGGAGATATGAAGGAGAGTATGCTGTCTACAATTTTTCAGATTGGAATACTGTAGTTAAAAATGGTTGGGAGCTGGCAATAAGAGAAAAGAGGGAATCTAATTTTTTAGCAATATTATTAGATAATCAACTAATTGCCTATGGAAGATTGACAACAAGTGAAGGTAAGGCATTTATTGGTATTGGCTTAGAGCCGTCTTTATGTGGAAAAGGCGTTGGAAGAGATATCATGATTCTACTAATTGAAGAGTCCTATAAAAGATTTCCACATTGTCCAGTGGTATTGGAAGTAAGATGTTTTAATGAAAGAGCTATCAGATGTTATAAAAAAATTGGCTTTGAGATTAAAGATAAATATATTAAGAATACCTTTACAGGGGATGCTGAATTTTACTATATGGAATATCAGCGATCCTGATAAAGTAAATGAGAGAAAGTACATATATAATGAGGTTCTAAATTAGGGAAAGAATAAAAACCTGATGTTAAGGAAAAGCGTAGCCTTAACATCAGGTTTTCTTGTTTTTATTTAATGATTAACTTTTGGCCGATAAATAGACTATTTGCATTGGCTAGATTGTTATTCTTCACAATTTGATCCATCGGTACACTGTACTTTTGAGAAATCAACCACAGCGTATCTCCAGAAACAACCGTATGAATGACTTGTTGAGGTGCTGGAGCTTTTGTTGGAATGATGAGTCTTTGTCCGATAAACAACATGTTTGGATTGGAAATGTTGTTTGCTTTTGCAAGTTCATCGGTAGTCACACCATATTTTAAAGCAATCTTGCTGAGGGTATCTCCCGACTGTACCACATGCTCTGTTGTAGGAACAACAGGCGCAGGGGGAGGAGGCGTTGGCGCCACAGCAGCGGCAGGTACATTTAATACTTGGCCAACAAATAGCATATTTGGATTGCTTAAATTGTTAATCGTTATAAGATTGTCTGTAGTCGTTGAAAAATTTAATGCAATCTTCCCTAATGTGTCACCACTTTGTACCGTGTACTTTCCGTAGTTTGGCGCAGGAGGCGTCACAACGGGTGGATTTGTGGTGTTGTTAGAATCTGAATAGGTGCTGACCAAGGTTTTTGACACATATGCCTGATATTGCTGAACATCAACCCATGTGTGGATCTCATACCAACCAGTCACTTCCCTTAGAATGGTTACCTTTTGTCCAGCAGGAAGTACTGTCAATATACCATGTTCAGTCCCTGGACCTCTTCGTAAATT
>CALECF010000092.1 GCA_937948705.1 uncultured Anaerosolibacter sp.
GGTGATGAAGATATATGGAATCTTGGAAAACGGCTGCTTCGAGATGATTTAGACAGGCTTCAGCATATGGAAAGCTGTAGTTATATTGTGTTTCATCCAGGAAGCCATGTTCAGAAGGGGATAGATTTTGGGATTAACCGAATTGCCGAAGGCTTAAATGCTATTCTAACCAGTGGGGAGAATACTAAGATTCTACTGGAGGGCATGGCAGGTAAAGGATCTGAGATAGGCAGCCGATTTGAAGAGCTTGGAGCAATCATAGAACGGATAGATCATAAAGACCAAGTTGGCGTCTGTTTAGATAGTTGTCATTTGTACAGTGCCGGCTATGACATCGTCAACAATTTAGAGGGCGTGCTAATGGAATTCGATAGAATTGTAGGTCTATCTAAGCTAAAGGCAGTTCATCTCAATGACAGCATGATGCCTTTTGCCAGCCATAAGGATCGCCATGCAAAGATTGGTGAAGGTACAATTGGACTTAAGGCGATTGTAGCCTTTATGAAACATCCTTCTGTGAAGGATTTGCCATTCTTTCTAGAAACCCCCAACGAGGTGGAAGGATACAGGGATGAGATCAAGCTGCTGCGTCGTGAGATGAATAAAGAATCATGAGAAGAGTAAGGGATGCCTTATTCTTTTTTTATGGGATTTTATAAGAGAATGACATACCCATAATCGCAAATAATAATAGAAGAATGTTTAGTAATAGATACGTAAAGAATAGAAAGGAAGGAGTGGGTTGGGTGAACGGTTATATCGCGAGCATACTGGCTGGTGCATGTACAGGCATCGGTGCGCTGCCTCTTATTTTTGTAAAGAAAATAACAAAAAAATTTGAAGATCTCATCTTAGGATTTGCTGCAGGCATCATGTTGTTTGCAGCATCCTTTAGCCTTGTTCTGCCCGCCCTGAAAATGGGGGGAATCATGCAGGTTACAACAGGTCTATTATGCGGGGCCATCGTCTTGGCTATTATTGAAAAAATTATACCCAATATCAATATGGGCCAGGTTCGGGGAACTGACTTTAATAGCAAAGGGTTGAAAAAGACTATTATGATGACGGCCGCCATCGCCATACACAATATCCCCGAGGGCTTTGCCATTGGCGTGGGTTACGCTTCAGGGGAAGAAAACATGGGGCTTATACTAGCCATGGCCATTGGCATTCAAAATGCACCAGAGGGTTTGGTTGTGGCCGCACCATTAATAGAAAAAGGTTATTCCAAATTTAAGGCAATTGCTTTTGCCTTCTTTGCTGGAATTGGAGAACCTATAGCAGCCGCTGTAGGAATTTTGGCCGGGGGAGCCATACGACCCTATATGCCGTTTACACTGGCAGTGGCCGCTGGCGCAATGTATTATGTGGTATCCCATGAATTAATCCCCGAGAGCCACTGTCATGGAAATCAGATGAGTGCTACCTTTGGTGTAATTATTGGTTTTATAGGGATGCTCATCATTGAATATAGAATAAAAGGGTTTTAAGGCACCTGCTTTGGGTCGATCGTGTACTGTATGTTGTATTTGCTGCTCTCATACAATTCGATTTCAATTCGAGGATATTCTTTATCAATATAGTCGAATATAAGAACGGGTTTTAACTGCTTATCATTTTGAATAACTCCACTTTTTTCAATCCCATCGCAAATGCTTTTTGGATAGTTATGAATATCACCTATTTGGCGGTTAGTAAAAAATAGCTTGATAATGGTAATCACACTGCCTTCTAGTGGAGGTCCATCGTATTGTTGATTGATATGACCAGCAATGGTGTTTTCATAAGCAATATATTTGCTATGCTTACCCTGTCTTGGCATCCAAAACTGACCATGGATATTCTGCAGTTTAAAATTCGATTTAGTAATGGGTTTTCCTGGTACGATTATTTTGATCATTTTTACACCTCCAGAAATATTCTAGCACACCCTGAGCATATAATAAATTGATTCATTGTTTCTCTATAAAATGTATTTGTTCCCTCGGTTATAAAAAGCTGGGTGAAGGGAGACAATGAATAAAAAGAGATATAGGGTGTGATGAGATGTTAGACAAAATAATAGGTATTCTAAAGAACATCTTAATAGCTATTTTCATTGCCATCATCATAGAAGAGTGTATTTTTGGTTTTACTGTGGTACAAGGTGAGTCTATGGCACCTACTGTAAAAGATCGAGATAAGCTTTTTGTGAATAAGATATGCTATCTACTTGACAAACCTAAGGTTGGAGATATTATTATTTTCCATCCACCCATGGAGGAAAGAAGGAAGGAATTTTTCATCAAAAGAGTTATTGCAATGGAAAATGACGAGTTCTTGATTGAGGATGGAAAGGTATTTATTAATGGCAAGAAGATTAAAGAAAATTACATTGCGAAAGAGCAGTATATAGATAGGGCTTTTGATATGGACAAAGGAAAAGTACCCAAAGGTATGATGTTTGTCATGGGAGATAACAGAAATGACAGCAATGATAGCCGATATTTCGGATATGTACCTATAAAAAATATTGAAGGAAAAGCACATTTGCGACTATGGCCTTTTGACGAAGTTAAGGCCTTTACCGCAGATTATTAAAAAGGATTGGGGAATACTCAATTCTTTTTTAATATCCAGAAAATTATGGTCAGTCAATTTTGATATTATGATATAATTTTAGAAAGTGTTCTCTTTATATCTAGGAGATGATGTTCATGAAGTTAGAGGATAAAATTAGAAGCTACGGTAAATCCATTGGAATTGATTTGATTGGATTTGCAACGACGGAACCCTTTGTAAGAATTGGGGAAGCGCAACGCGCAAGACAGGAGAAGGGATATCTGTCAGGCTTTGAAGAGCAGGATATTGCCAAACGGACAGATCCTTTGCATATCATGGACAATGCAAAATCCATGATTGCTATTGGGATAGGATATTATCATAGGGATGAAAGCTTTGTGGAAGAGCCCCATGGGGAAATAGCTCGAACAGCTTGGGGTAAAGATTACCATGATGTTCTGAGAGAGAAACTCTTACGCTTGATGGATTATATAAAAGAAATTGTAGGGAATTTTGATTATAAAGTATTTGTAGATACAGGGCCTTTATCTGATCGGGAAGTGGCTTATAGAGCAGGTCTTGGATGGTTTGGAAAGAATAACATGTTTATAACAAAAGACTTTGGATCTTGGGTCTTTTTAGGATATGCACTGACCAGCCTCCTATTATTGGCTGATCAACCCATGGAGAAAGAGTGCTTGGGGTGTAATCTGTGCATTGAAGCATGTCCAGGTGGGGCATTAGAAAATGGTTATAGTATGAATGCACGAAAGTGCCTGTCTTACATAACCCAGACCAAAGAAGAAATCGATGAAGTGGTAAGAGAAAAAATGGGAAATGCCATCTATGGCTGCGATGTTTGTCAGAATGTGTGCCCCCATAATGCCCATGCTCCCCCTAAGTCGGAAGGCGATTTTATACCAACAAGAAGAACACACCGACCACCTATCGGGAAATTGATTCAAATGTCTAACAAAGAGTTTAAAGAATTGTATAAGGGCACTGCAGCTGGATGGCGAGGCAAAAACAATCTAAGACGTAATGCGATCATTGCAGCAGGAAATACGCAAGATATAAGACTGCTGCCATATCTCACCGAAGCTTTAGGTGATGATAGCATGATGATAAGAAGATATGCAGTATGGGCCATTCATAAAATAGGCGGAGAAGGCAAAACTATCTTAAAGAACCATTTGATACGAGAGAAAGAACAAGAAATCATAGAAGAGATCAACAAATATTTAGAGGGTGAATAGATGCGGGTAGCTGTTATGGCTGATACTCATTTGAAAAATAACAAATTAAATCTGCCTCAAGTGGTAATGAAACATTTAGAGGGAATAGATAGAATTATCCATTGCGGAGATGTGAAAGAAAAAGGATTACTGGATGTATTGGAAACCTATGCCCCTGTATTTTCCGTCTATGGCAACGGGGATGAGGAAGGGCTTCAATGTGAGTTAAAGGAAAAACTGATTCTCAACCTGGGAAATTACAAGATCGGTGTTGTCCATGGTCATGGGGAGAAAGGCAAAACAGCAGATCGAGCCTTAGAAGCCTTTCGGGATATGGATATAGATATGATACTCTTTGGCCATAGCCATCAACCGCTGCTTCAGACGAAGAAGGGTGTCTTGATGATAAACCCGGGATCGCCTACTGTAAAAAGGCAAGAGAAAAAGCATTCGATGGTGATCTTAAATCTAGAAGAGGATTTGCACTGTGAATTTATATTTTTCTGACATACATAAAGCAGGACATAGGAAATTATTTCAAGTTTTATTCAAAGGACGAAGATATTATAATGGAGAAGAGATACGTTGAATCACAAGAGGAATATAGATAGGATACAATAATCTTTAATCTAGAAAGAGTGAGACTATGAAAATTTTTAAACTGCTGCTATCGAAGTTTATAATCAAAAAAGACATGCCAAAAGGGAATTTATCCTCCCATCTTTTGTTGTCTAATACAATTATTACGACTGTCCATAACAGATCCCGTCGTTTTAACCTTAAGTTCTAAGCTTAAGGTTTTTCTTTTTTTTGATCTAATAAAGTGTTTCGTTGAAATGAAAGTTGTTATCCTTTGAAAAATATTGGAGAGATGGACGAGGCAGATGAATAGAATGGATTAAAGAGTGCCCATGTATAAGGACAGGATAGGAGGAATCATTGATGGCAAGGTATAAAGAGATTCCATATACAAAACTCAAAAGATTTTGCAACCCCAATCAATTTGAGTTCAGAACCACAGAAGATCTGATTTTTAATGACAATATTATCGGTCAAGACCGAGCGGTAAGAGCTATGGAATTTGGACTACAAGTAAAAAGCTCCCACTATAATATATTTATTACAGGATCAAAGGGCACTGGAAAGACCAGTTATGCTCAGCGAATGATATCGGAGAAAGCGAAGGATGAGAATGTGCCTGATGATTGGTGTTATGTATATAATTTTGAAAGCCCTAGTGTACCTCTGGCTTTGAATGTACCTCCCGGTATGGGTAAAATTTTAGTTGAGGATATGGATATTCTAGTACAGGATTTATTGACAGAAATCCCCAAAACCTTCCATGGAGAAGATTATGAGAAACGAAAAACTGAAATTGTAAAGAAATATAAGGATGAAAGAAATCGCCTTATCGAAGAGTTAACGGAGTATAGCAAAGAGCAGGGCTTTAAAATCAAAAATACAAGCACTGGATTTGCCTTGGCTCCTTTGGTCAATGGAGAGGTCATCAGTGATAGCGAATATAGTGCATTGGAAGAAGAAGAAAGAATGGCTATTGAAGCTAAAGCAGAAGACATACAGGATATGGCAGTTGAAATTTTAAGGGAAATTAAGGAAATAGAAAGACAGGCAAAGAAAAAGGTAGTAGACCTAGACAGCACCATAGGGTTATTTGTGGTAGAACCCTTAATGGATGAATTATTTGATAAATATAAAGATCATATCAAAATTATTGAATACTTAAAAAATGTGCAAAATGACGTCATCGAACAAATTTATGATTTCGATCTGTCTGAAGAAGAACAGGATGAGCTGGTTGTTAAGAAAACAGAAAGCAATTTTGTGAAAAAATATAAGGTGAATTTGTTTATCGATAACAGCAATACCACAGGTGCACCCATTGTGATGGAATGCAATCCTACCTATAATAATTTAGTAGGTAGGATAGAGTATGAAAATGAGCAAGGTGCTTTGAAGACGGACTTCACCATGATCAAGCCGGGTGCTATTCATAGGGCAAATGGAGGGTATTTGATTTTACAAGCCAATCAAGTCCTAACCAACCCCCAATCCTGGGAGTTACTTAAGAGAACCATTGAAACAGGAGAAATCAGCATAGAGAATTTGCGGGCGCAGTTGAGCATCGTGGAGATCACTACCTTGAAGCCAGAGCCAATTCCTGTAGATATTAAGGTTATTTTGATAGGAAATCCATACTTATATCAGTTGCTTTATAACTATGATGAGGAATTTGAGAAACTTTTTAAAATAAAAGTTGACTTTGATTCTGTAATGAACACCAACAAGGACAATGAGTTAAAAGTTGCAAATTTCATCAGCGATTACTGTGATCGAAAGGGATTAAAGCATTTGAATCGGGAAGCAGTGGCCAAGGTGATCGAGTACAGTCATAGGATTGCAGGAAGTCAGAAAAAACTTTCTACCCGATTCAACAAAATTATCGAGCTTCTCATAGAAGCAGATGTGTGGGCAGATTTGGATCAAAGTGAATTTGTCCGCAAAGACCATATTGACAAGGCCTATGATGAGAAACAGTATCGGAACAATCGAATTGAAGAGAAGCTGGATGAGATGTACGAAACAGGAAAAATAATTATTGATCTTAAGGGAAGAAAGGTTGGAAGGATCAATGGCCTTTCAGTCATGGATGTGGGTGATCATTCTTTTGGAAAGCCCGCAGTCATCACAGTAACCACCTTTGCGGGAAACAGAGGCATTGTCAATATTGAGCGAGAAGTAAAAATGAGCGGGAAAATTCATGATAAGGGTGTCATGATATTAGAGGGCTACCTCAGCGAAAAATTTGGTCAGGAATATCCTGTTACCCTAACGGCTAAAATATGCTTCGAACAATCCTATAGTGGCGTGGATGGGGATAGTGCATCTAGTACAGAGTTATATGGACTACTATCTAGTTTAAGTGATATACCTTTAAAACAGTATATTGCAGTGACCGGTTCAGTAAATCAGAAGGGCGAGATACAGCCCGTCGGTGGCGTAACAGAAAAAATAGAAGGTGTGTTCAGCCTATGCAAATATTTTGGGTTGACGGGAGATCAAGGGGTAATCATCCCCCATCAAAATGTAGATGACTTGGTTCTGAGGGATGAAATTATTCAAGCCGTGAGAGATGGAAAGTTTCATATATATCCCGTTAGTTCAGTGGAAGAAGGGATAGAGATATTAACAGACCAGCCTTTCCAGAAAGTATATCAGGCAGTGATGGAGAAGCTCAATAAGTTTACAATGATTGTTCGAAAGGATGAAGACCCAGATCATAAAAAAGGCTTTAGATATAGACCTTTCAAAGGACGATGATAGGATGTTCAAGGCAGCGGATGTATCCGCTGCTTTTACTGTTTGCGAGGCATGTTGCCGAGCCGATGGTTTGAAAGATAACCTGTCACCTAGCTAATGGGAAGACAAGCTGTAAGCAAGGGCGTTTTCGGCGACGAAAGGGTCTGAAGGAAGCTGATGGCGGTTGTTGGAACGAAACG
>CALECF010000093.1 GCA_937948705.1 uncultured Anaerosolibacter sp.
GTCCTTGCCCACAATTACCGGGAACACTTCTTCGTATTTTTATTCCGGCAGGCGCAGTGATCAACTTGTTAAATCTTATTGAAATTGCTTCTCCCGGCGGGATTTGTCTAATTGTAAGACTGCCGATTCTGGGTGGAAGTCTAGGCTTAGGCACACTTACCAATGCTGTTACACAAGCAGGAGGCACTATAGAAGTTTTATAAACAAATAGAAAGTGGTTCAGGAGTAATCCTGAACCACTTTCTATTATAAGGTTCTTTAGCAGGGTGCTGTTGTTCGATCAATCTGGTCTGGGAACAGCTGTGGGAAGGTGGTACAGATGGGTGAAACATCGGCTGCAAGCACAGGGAAACCTGTTGATAGCACACAGAGTTGTACGGGAACCACAATCTTCTTCTCGCAGGTTACACACAAGGCGATGATTAGATCAAGGGTTACAGTTCCAGCAGTAGGACAAATATTGATATCACGAACAATACTGTTTGTTGCTAACCTTACTTCACAGTCAATATTGCAGAATTCAGTGAAGCGAGGCAGGAAGGCAGTGTCAAATACAGATGGTAGACATAACTCAAAGAAATTCGTAAGAACCAGTGGTGCGGTAGGTGGAGCAATGGGAACATTTGCAGATAGTGTAATGGTTCTTTCACATTTACTATGATCGGAAACGAGTGCATCAATTTCTACAATTACATTTCCGGAAATTCTAATATTTTGAGTACCAAAGATAGGCGTTCCTTTTCCCACTTCATCGCATTCTTCAGTATCTGCATAAATAAGATTTTCTGATCGCATACCATCAGGTCCTACTACAGTGACTGGTTTACCTGCACTGTCTCGAACAAAATCTGCTCCTGAGATGGTTGTCTCGGGATCTGCTACAAGATTTCTCGGATCGTTAATGTTTCTAGGATTAAAGAACTTACGACAACGTATAGCTAGTATCCTTAAAATGCTTGTGCCAGCCCCAAGCGCAGGAGTAAAGGGCTGATTTTTAACACTTCTTAATCCTTGAAGATTAAATAGTGCGGCATCATATACCTTTTGTACATAGATGGGCTCTACAACCACATTTCTAAGCGTACCATCAAAGGTACATCCTGTTTGAGCAGTACAGCATTGTGTGGGTAGGGTAAGATCGAGCTGTGGTGATTGATTAGACATTAACATGAAATTTCCTCCTCTATACTTTAATATGATTCTTAGATGTCCATTTTCAATACCAATATATTTTGAAAATACAGATGTGTGACTGCTTTTCCACAAAAAAACAACCTTGTAATAATCTGAAAGGCTTCAGTTATTTCAAGGTTTTGAATAGAAGATATATTCTATATAATTATGTAGAAGAGTGGAGGAATCCTGAGGCAACTGAAAAAGTCCTTATTTTTGTCATACTGAATGAAAGGTCGTGAAATGAAGAATCTTTAAAGCTTTGGAAATACTCAGATTCTTTGCAAGCTCCCTCGCTATTGCTCAGGACTAAAGGCTCATAACAATGACATTACCATAATATTAGACTTTTTCAGTGACTTCGGAAGCCTTCACTCATTTTAACTTAGTAGATACCAAAGCCTCCGCCAAATAGGACAACCAACAGTAAGAAGAAGAATAACAAGCTAGGATTGTTAGCGAAGCCTCCAAATACGTTGCCAATACCCCCACCAATGCCTCCTCCAATACCACCACCGAACAATACTACTAAAAGTAGGAAGAAGAATAACAAAGTGTTATCACCGCCAAATAATCCATATCCTTTATGAGCTTTATCAACATTATCAGTCACTTCTTATACCTCCTTATATTTTACATGTAATTTTAGCCCAGTAAAGCAGCCAATTGACATCTAATACAAAATATGTTTTAGAAGGGGGATGTGTTACTAAGTTTTTCAATAGATTTCTTATAAGCTGGAAAATCACTTTTCCTAAGGAACTGTGAAAATCCTTGATGTTTTTGTTCTAATTTAGAGTATAATAAAAGATATATAAAAGTAGGGTTGGTGAAGATATGCAATTTAACGAAAATAACGAGATCATTGAACAAATAGAGCAAAGAGCAGTCCTTGTAGGTGTCAGTACTGGAAGCCGGGATGAGGTCACTACTATTGAAAATTCTATGAAGGAATTAAAGGAGCTAGCAGAAGCAGCCGGGGCGGAAGTTCTGGAAACGGTAGTACAAAATAAGCATCGTATTGATGCTACATATTATATTGGAAAAGGAAAAGCTGAGGAAATCCGTATGCTCTGCAATGCACTAGATGCCAATCTGGTGATTTTTAATGATCAATTGTCCGGTGCCCAAATACGCAATCTAGAAGAATTGATGGAAGTTACGGTGATTGACAGAACTACTTTGATTTTAGATATTTTTGCACAGCGTGCCCAATCTAAGGAAGGCAGGCTGCAGGTGGAGTTGGCGCAGCTACGCTATCGTCTGCCAAGATTGGCAGGCTTGGGGAGATCTCTCTCTAGAACAGGTGCAGGGATCGGTGCCCGGGGACCGGGAGAAAAAAAACTAGAGCTGGATCGGCGACATATATTGGATAGAATCAATGATATTCGTCAGCAATTAGAAGAAATTAAGAAGAATAGAGAGGTTCAAAGAGGTAAACGAAGAAAAAGTGAAATTCCTGTAGTAGCTCTCGTTGGTTATACCAATGCGGGAAAATCTACACTGATGAATCAAATTTTAAATTATGCAGGATTTCATCAGGAAGATAAGAGTGTGTATGTAGAAGATATGCTTTTTGCAACCTTAGATACTGCCCACCGAAAAATTCAGCTTCCAGATAAAGAAGAATTCATCTTGATTGATACGGTAGGATTTGTCAGCAAGCTCCCTCATGCTTTGATAGATGCATTCAAAGCTACTCTTGAGGAAGTACAGGATGCGAATCTAATTATTCACTTGATAGATGTGACAAATAGGGACTATGAAATGCAAATTAAAGTAACTGAGAATGTATTAGAAGAGTTAGATGTAAAAGATAAACC
>CALECF010000094.1 GCA_937948705.1 uncultured Anaerosolibacter sp.
CTACCTTTACCCCCACAGGCAGAGGGAATAAAGATTTGACTATCTCTCAAAGAAGTTAGGAGTGAATTGCCTCCTTCTACGGTAATATCCTTTTCATCATTGATGATAATTTTACATTCTCCATAATTAGCGATATAGGAATTAGCTAAGGCTAGGAGCAGTGCTAAGACACCTGCGATGGCGGTAATGACAATAACTGTGATACCTATAGTCATGGCGAGCACCCCCTACTGTATTTGAACAATTCCAGAGAAACCTGTGAAAGCGAGGGCCATCAAGCCAATAATAATTAGCGTAATCCCTGGACCTTCAAGACCTCTTGGAATTCTATTCTTTTTGATCTTCTGCCTGATGCCTGCCAGTGCTAAGATGGCTAAGGTCCAGCCTAATCCTGAGCCTAGACCAAAGGCCATAGATTGTAGGAAACTATATTTTCGAATGACCATAAACAGTGATACCCCTAAAATGGCACAATTGACAGTGATTAAGGGGAGAAATATGCCTAAAGCATAATATAGATTTGGCATATATCGCTCGAGAACCATCTCTACAAGCTGAACAAAGGCAGCAATCACAATGATAAATACGATAAAGCGCATATATTCTAAACGTAAAGGAACTAACACATAATGATACACTAAATAATTAAGGATTGTAGTGGCTGTAATGACGAAGGTTACTGCTTGACCAAGGCCTAAGGATGTATTGATTTCCTTTGATACGGCGATAAACGAGCACATGCCTAAAAAATTTGAGAAAATCATATTGTTTGTAAAGATTGCGGCAAATAAAATAACGATTGGATTAATCTCCATCATGCTGCTGCACCTTCTTTCTCTTTTTCCTCTTCTGGAGAGATATTGCGAGCGACCCAAATGACAATGGCCAGCATGAAAAAGGCTCCAGGGGGCATAATCATGAGGGTCCACTTGGTCCACCAGCTGCCAAGAACAGTATAGCCGAATAAGGTTCCAAAGCCCATTAATTCTCTAAAAAAAGCAATAATGAGGAGAATGAATGTATAGCCAGCGCCGGAGGCAATGCCATCCAAAAAGGAAACCGCCGGTGTATTGTTTTGGGCGAAAGCTTCACATCTACCCATGATAATACAGTTTGTGATGATTAGTCCCACATAAGGACCTAGTGCTTCACTCATGGCTGGATAATAAGCCTTCAGTACGATATCTACGATGATGACATATGACGAGATGATTAGCGTCTGAACCATCATTCGAATATGCTTTGGAGTATATTGGCGAATGAGAGAGACGGTTAAGCTGGACAGTGAGGTTACGAAAATAAGCCCGATGCCCATTACAAAAGAATTCAACATTAAATTAGTAACAGCAAGGGCTGAGCAGATACCTAATACCTGACGAAAAATTGGATTGTCTTTCCAAAGTCCTTCTCTAAATATCTTTTTTGTACTACCCATGGATTACTTGCCCCCTTTCGCAGCATCTAGGAACTGATTCAAATGATCATTGACTATATCTAATACGGCTTTTGAAGTTAGGGTGGCACCTGCAATGGCATCTACAGTGCTGTTGGGTAGTGGTCTATACAGGACGTAGGGTGATGTGGTATGCAAAGAGATATTTCTAAATTGCTCTTTAAACCACAGCTCATCGATACGTCCGCCTAGGCCTGGTGTTTCAGAATGGGTGAGAAAATCGATTCCCAGGATCGTATCTAGATCCTTATTAACGGCAATAATGCCATGAATGTTGCCCCAAAGGCCAGGCCCTTCCATTTCCCCAGCATAGCCTATAAGGTGATGATCAACATAGCCTTCATAAATTAGGGTGTCACCATGCTTTGATTCTTTGATATGGGTTTTGTAAAGGGCATTGACTTCTTCTGTTTTCATGGAATTATCAAAGGGAATGTTAAACGTGTAAAGTATTTTTTTTTGATTCTTTATAAGTTGATTGCCTTGAACAGAAGCAATGGTAGATTGATTTAAAGCTGACAATACAAAGGTAAAAATGGCTGTAATCGCCATCATAAAGAGAACGGAATAGAGACTACCTTTTTTCATGCAGTCACCTTCTTTCGATTGCTTTTGTAAAGCTTAATACCTTCATCGATAAGGGGTGCAAAAGTATTTCCAATCAGTATGGCAAACATAATACCGCCTGCAAACAGTGCATATCCCCGGATAATTACAGTGACTACACCAATGAGGATGCCATAAATCCATCTTCCTTCAGTGCTCATAGGCGAAGAAATAGGATCTGTTGCCATGAAAACGGCGCCAAACAGTAAGCCGCCAGAAAGTAAACCAAAT
The DNA here is from genome assembly GCA_937948705.1 of uncultured Anaerosolibacter sp. The sequence continues at coordinate 2,291 of CALECF010000094.1, forward strand.
AGTGGATTTGGTATGGAGGGGGCACCGAGTAGATATAATGGGGTACTCATCAAAAGATATCCCATGAAAACTCCGGCCATTGTCTGCCATGATGCAGATTTGGTATAAATCAGGTAAATAGCCGCTAAGATAATCAGAGCGGCACTGGTTTCCCCGAGGGAGCCAGGCGTATTCCCCAAAAAAAGTTGGGTAAATGATTGCATTTCAGAGGTTTCTCTAAAAATAAGCATGGGAGTAGACTGGGATACAACATCTATCTTATCTGTGAGCCATACCGCAAGTCCACCAGGAAATCCTGTGGCTGATTTGACCCAATGGATGGTTAATGGTTCGGGAAAACACACATATACGAAGCATCTGGCCACAAGGGCAGGGTTAAATACATTTCTACCAAATCCACCGAAAACTTCCTTGCCAAAGATAATACCAAAAATAATGCCTACTGTAGCAATCCAAAATGGTGTGGATGGTGGTAGTGTAAGGGTATACAATATGCATGTTACAATCACAGCTTCTGAGATAGGTTTATTATAGCGCTTTTCGAAAAACCATTCCGTAGCAATTCCGATTCCAATAACCCAAGCCATTAGAACCAAAGCTCTAAGTCCAAAAAAATAAATGGAAGCAAATACGATGGGGATGAGGCTATACATCACTTTCCTCATCAGTTTTTGCTTCATAAACAGCGGTTTTTTTATCTGACTCATCTAGACACTCCCTTCGATTGATATACCTATCCAATACCCAATAAAAAGGATATTAAAAGCATGACTTTAAAAATTTCAAGTCAGAAAAGTATCATGCTATTCATAGTATGCAGATTTGTGTACATAATTGCAAGAAGTAGCTTGCTCGTAGATTAGGATGATAATGTTCACACTATTGACCAGTATTTCATAAAATGTTGGTAAGTGGCAAATTACATAAATGATATTATGGAAAAGGAGCCGATCGCATGAATATTGGAATAGATGCTAGAGTAGCAAGCTGGCACATAGGTTCTGGTTTAGGAAATTATACCAGTCAAATTATTTTAAATTTAAAGAATATAGATCCATTGAATACTTATATGCTGTTCTACCCAGAAAATAAAGAACATTCTTTCGTTAACCTGTATAGATCCTCTCATGAAGATGAAAGGGAACGAAGAGGTGACTTTTGGAAGCAGATGTACGGGACAGAATGGAAGAAAGATCCCAAGGTAGATATTTTTCACAATACAGTAAATGGAATAGGTATACCTAATAAGGGAAAACATAGACTGGTCATCACACTTCATGATTTGATTCCTTATATCATGCCAGAAACCGTTGATAAGCCACATTTAGACTATGTGCTCCGCTATACACCTGAGGCCATCTCAAGGGCTGATAAAATCATTACAGTATCTCATCACTCAAAAAAGGATATTATGCGATATTTCAATGTGTCAAAGGATAAGATTGAAGTAATTTATCATGCAGCAGATAAGATATTTAAGCCCATGCATAAGGTGGAGGCAAAAAATAAGATTACTGAGAACTATCAGATCGCGAATCCCTTTATATTGTATTTGGGGGGATTCAGTCCTAGAAAAAACATCTCAAGGTTGATTCGGGCGTTCCATATGATTTGTCATGAGTTTGAAGAAGATTATAAGCTTGTGATTCTGGGTGAGCCTTCAAGAATCTATGATAACCTTAGGAGGCTTACGGAAAAATTGGGTATCGAAGATAGAGTAATATTCACTGGATTCGTCCCCACCAATGATTTACCTTTATTTTATAATGCATGTGAATGCTTTGTTTATCCATCATTATATGAAGGGTTCGGCTTACCACCCCTTGAGGCAGCTGCCTGCGGTGTGCCCGTAGTCACTTCAAGGTCTTCCTCCATTCCAGAAATCATGGGAAACAGCTGCACCTATATCAATCCCTTAGAAGTTGTGGATATAGCCCAGGGAATTTATGATACCATCACCGACCAGGACCTTAAGAATCAGCTGATTCAGAGAAGTTTAGAGCATGCTAAAAAATTTTCATGGGAAAAAGCCTCTATGGAAACCCTGATGGTCTACGATAATCTTTTAAAATAGTGCATGAGCTTGTGCATAAAAGTATCGAGGGGTATTACGCCGGCAAGAGAGGGAGTTCATGAGTAAGGGGTAAAGCTTTTATTCCTAAGTACAATATTTCATAGGATAAAAGGATATATAAAGGTTCATAATAGTATGAGCGGATGTAAATATTACGCTTATATTACAAATACAGAAAAAAGTTGTAATTTTTACCAGTTTGGAATATAATAATCACAGGAAATAAGAAAATTTTAGAAAAGGAGGTCGTGTATATGATTATCACAGGAAGATGTTTGGTCAAAGTTGTTAGTGCTTGTTCCTACAAGAAAACTCAATTAAATTTAAAATTTGCACGACCCATATGTAGAGGCGTTATTCTGTAATAATGTACTTTTAACATAGAACTTTTTAATGCCATGGGTAGTGTAATACTATCTGTGGCTTTTTGATTTCCGAGTCTTATATACTGTCACTCAGGGAAACAATGGATTTATTTCATTTGTATTTCTTTGATAGATGGGAAAGCCATAGGTAGCGTTATGAACCTATGGCTTTTATTTTTTGCAGAAAGGAGAGGGTAATATTGATTAAGGTGATTCTTATTTAGGTTTGGTCTAGGATTTTAATGTATGAGGAGGAGTAATGATGCGTAGTGAAGATGTTGTAACAATAAATTCTGAAAAAATGGATGTAACAGATATTATAAAGACAGGGAGGAATAAAGCAATGTCGTTTTTAAGTCTTAATTTAAACATTAGCTATTTTCATATAGATATTCGTGTAAAACGAGATGAGGAAAAAAGAAAAGAGAAAATACGAAGAGTAATCGAACATGAGAGAAGGCTGAATGATCTAATGGAGCAAAGAAATAAAATCGATACTCAATTCGTGAGAATCAATATGTAGTAAGCAGATGGGGAAGCCCATCTGCTTTTGACTTCCATAAGGAAGTATGACTTTTTTATGGGAGGAAAATAGAATCAAAAAGTCGAATATAAGTAGTAGAATGTAGGGAGGTATTTCAATGAAAAAAGTGAGAGTAGCCATTGTGGGCTATGGAAATATTGGACAACAGCTGGTTCAAATTATTAAAGATAAGCATCATCATATTATGAAAAACTATGGATTAGATTTACAACTGGTCGCCGCCATGGGAAGGAATAACTTGGTATATGAGAAGGAAGGAATAAATTTAGATTGGCTTTTATCCATGGGAAAGGACTTATCAAAGCATCAAGGGAATATCTTCTTCATTGGAGATAGTGTAGATGCTCTCGATATTATTCAAGGGGACGTCCTAGTGGAGGCCACGCCTACAAATATTGATACAGGGGAACCAGGGTATTCTCATATGAAGAGAGCCTTTGAATTGGGCATGGATGTGGTAACTTTGAGCAAAGGGGCCCTTGTGTGCCACTACGAAGACGTCATAAATACCATGAACAGATACAATCGAAAAATGAAGATAAGCGGTGCGACTGCTGCTGCATTACCAACCATTGATATGGGGCAGTATAACCTGGTTGGCAATGAGATCTTAAAGATACAAGGAATATTAAATGGAACGACTAACTTTATTTTATCACGAATGCATGAGGAAGATCTTTCCTATACAGACGCGCTGTTAGAGGCTCAGGAAAAGGGGATAGCTGAAAAGAACCCCAGACTGGATGTGGGAGGCTTCGACACAGCATCGAAGCTCGTGATCCTTGCAAACAGCCTAATGGGAACGAGATTTAGTTTGAAAGATGTGGAAATTCGAGGAATAGAAGAGGTTAGTCTTGAAGATATCAAGCAGGCTAAAGATGAAAACTATACAATTAAATTGGTGGGGGAAGCAGTACGAAATGGCAATCAGATAGAGTTAAGGGTCTCTCCGATGAAACTAGAAAGCTCAAATCTATTGACAAGAACCCAATATAAAGACAAGGCGATTGTATTCTACACAGACTTAATGGGAACCATAGCTGTGATCGGTGGTGCGTCAGATCCAAGGGCAGCGGCAGCGGCAGCGTTAAAGGATATTATCAATTTGTATAAATAAATAAGATGGGTGTTGCGCGCAACACCCATCTTGTTTATTTGAAGAAATTCATGAAAGTTGTAATGACACCTGCATTAAAGAAGTCAATGAACAAGCTTCCTACGAGGGGGAGGATGAAAAATGCCGCTGGAGCTGGACCAAATTTACCAGAGATTGTTTCCATATTAGCAATGGCATTTGGTGTTGCACCCATACCGAAGCCACAGTGGCCGCTTGCAAGGACCGCAGCTTCATAATCTTTACCCATGAGGTTAAAGGTTATAAAGTAAGCAAACAGACCCATTAAAGTTGTTTGAGCAACAAGCATTACGATCATAGGAATTGCCAGTTCTGCTAACTCCCACAATCTTAGGCCCATCAGCGCCATGGACAAGAATAATGAAAGGGCGATGTTACCTAGAATATCTATTTCTTCTATAGAAACCTTAAATGAACCTGTCCCATCAGATAAATTTCGCATGATAGCTGCTGCGAACATTGCACCGATGTAAGGAGGAAAAGTCATACCTGTTTTCTGAAGTAAGATAGAAATGACAGTTCCAATACCCATTGATAATATAATCTGAGAAGCAGCAGAAGCAAAATTATTAGGATTTAAAGCTTTAGGTGCTTCTACAAATGTAATAGAAGTTTCACCAGGTTTTGCAGCATGTACTCTTTTTTGCTCTAAGTTATTCTTTTCGATCAAGCGTTTTCCTATGGGACCACCAATGACGCTGCCCATGATCAATCCAAATGTTGCAGCAGCCATAGCCACCGTGGTTGCTCCTGTGGCACCAGCCTTTTCAAACAATGGGGCAAAAGCACCTGAGGTACCATGACCACCTGTCATAGGAACTGAACCTGTAGAAAGACCGATCAGTGGATTTAAGTGGAAAACCTTTGCTAAACTTACACCAAGAACATTTTGAAGAACCACTAAAACGACGGCAAGTCCTAAAAATATAAATACTTGAATGCCACCCTTTTTCAGAAGCTTTAAGCTGGCAGTAAAACCAACTGTAGTAAAGAATGCAGTCATTAGAACCTTCTGAAGTGTTGTGTCCATCTCGAAAGTTAACATACCTGTCTGCTTGAACAGTAGAGCAAGGGTTGCAAAAATCAGTCCACCTATGACAGGTGCAGGAATACAGTACTTCTCAAGGAAGTGGATGTTCTTTCTTAGAGTTTGTCCTAAGAATAGCACGACTACAGCCAATGCAATAGTTTGAATCATATCCAGTTGTAAGACCATAAAAATACCTCCTAATATAATGAATGATTACTGTATATTCATTATACGGAGGCACTACACCAATCTACAAATTTCTACAAAATACCACGATAAGATTTATATAATTCAATATTTAGCAATGGATGAAGTGAATCAATCATTTTTCTGACTATTCATTTTGGCCATAATACCCTCAATAAATTTTCGTATATTAATCTTGCCCCGCTCTTCTATAGGGTCTTCCATATATTTGATTTCTTGCTTCACTTGCTTGAAATCAAATAAGCTTGTGCTGTACTCAGCAAACTTACTATTTTCATAATCATCACATCCGAGGGCAGCAATATTCTCTAAGGCTTTTAAGGTTGTTCTGCGTATTCGTTGTTCAATCGTTTTGGTATGTACACCCGTACTTCCTAAGCCTTTTTCTTCTTCTGCAATTTGGTGGTAGAAGTCTTGGAGTTGATAAGGAGAGGAAGGGCAGCGCTTTTTGAATTCCAGTATTTTGTTGATTAGCTTCATGAGGTCGTTACTGCCTGACTCACCTATAATTCCAATGTCTGTAAAAATCTGAACAATGGCATCGTTGGTACTTACCCTATTGGATATTTTCCCTTCCCCAGGGATACTTAATACAGCACTCTTAATAAGTTGTACGGACCGTTCTAATTCAATATTTTGGCAAACACCCTTTATGACATTAATTGCTTCAATCATATTAATAGGTTTGCCAATAAAAAAAATGATGCCATTTTCATAGGCTCTAGAAATCATATTTTGATCTTCCACTTGAGAGATCATAATGAATTTTCCACGAAAGCCTTCTGCTTTAGCTGCTTCGATAATTTGAATACCATCTTTAAAGGGCAGCAATAGGTCTATCAATACGACATCAGGGTTGTAGAAAAGAATTTCTTCCACAGCGTGCTCTCCGCTATTTAACTCTGAAACAACCCTGCCCAAGTTATTCTTTGATATCAACGTGCAGAGCATTTTTCTAATGTTGATATCATCATCGATAATAAAAAAAGTATTTAACATAAGTCATCACCCTATTAAAGATTCTTTTGGTATAGATAGTATGAAGGCTGTGCCTTCCTCAGTACTTGATGTAACAGTAATGCTTCCATTAAGGGTTTCAACAATATTTTTTACATGGGACAGACCGATTCCAGTAGATGGTTTCCCAGTATTCATATCATACTTTGTTGTAAAACCTGGATTGAAGATATATGGAATGATATCCTCTTCAATACCCTCTCCCTGATCTGTTACACCAAAAAAAATGTGATTGTGGTCGCTATGTTCTGTAACTTGAATGATGCCACTATTACCAGATGCATCTATGGCGTTGATGATTAAATTGTTCATCACTGTAAATAGATTATAGTATTTTATGAGTCTAAAGTCATCTAAAAAATCAAACTGAACTGTAATATCCTTCTGATGAACAGATAAATACCGATAAATATTTTCTTTAATAATATGTTGCATATCCATAAGAGTCATTGTACCGTTATTTTCGAAGTTTTTTAAAAAGCTTTCAAAACCTCCTAATACGCGATGATAATCCTTCTTTATTTCATGAACTTCTCGAGCAATATCAAGGGTATCTTCTTTAAGATTGGGATGTTCCTTATATTTCTCATATAGCCTGTAGCTTTTGCTCATCACCTTTTCGATATCATCCATAGACTTTCTTAAGTAGAACATTTCTGCTTGGATGTCAGCAATGAGGATATTAAGCTGTCCGTATCTATTTTGATGCTCACGGTTCAAAATAAATAGTTCTTGGTTTTTATAGAGTAGATAAACAAAGTAAGCAATCATGCTTCTAGCCAATCCTACCAATATAATCACTTGAATCATTTGAAAGTTGATGAGCTTATCTCGGATCAAAGCTTCTGCAATGTTGCTAAAGGAATCTACGGAAGCCATAAGAAGTATAGTAGTGAGAAAATGGTGTCTACCCTTACGGACGCCTAAAAGAAATGCAAGAAATCCGTAGACTAAATAATACATGGCAGAAGGGAGATTATAGCTCACCAACTGAGATAGAGAAAGGGTGGAAAAATAGATGCCTGTAATATTCCTTAGCATAAAGACACCGATGGATGCTAGGATCGCTACCGTGTATTCAGGTATATCATCAACTACTAAAATAATTAAATTTAAGGCAATAATTCCGGCTGAAATTCTCAAAGAACTATTAAATGGATAGAAGTATATTTCTCCAAATAAAGAAATCGTAATCATAAATAAAAAGTGTTTTTTTGCTTTTTCCATAGAGACCTCCACATATTGTTCGGATCACATAACAGCGTGGCTCCGAGAGAATTTAAAGCGAGAATAAACCAGTAATCATTATATCAATTTTGAGATATAATACAACACATATTGGGTAGCAAGGATAATGGTGGAAAGTGTCGGCTATGAATTTTTCACATTCTATAAGACATTGAATAATCTGCATCTTATTATAAATCAAGGGATTTGAAAGAATACGAGAACCTGTCATAAGTGCATGTGAAACATATATCTATAACAAGTTCAATAAGATTTGTCAGGAAGGATTTTATGATATAATGGTATTATCTGTAAAAAATGCTTACAATCATTCAAGGTACGTTAAAAGGGTTTATCAGAGGAGAACTAGACATATAAAGCAATTCGTCTTGAGCAATGATATAGGAGGAATTACTATGGACATACTGAAAACAGAGAGATTGAGGTTGAGAACCTTAAAGGCAGAAGATATAGACGCAGTGATGAGCTTCTGGGGAAATGATGAGGTCATGAAATATTGTGGTGGTTCTTCTGGCGATAGAAGTCGAATTGCTAATGCAATTAGGAATTATATAAGCATGCAGGAAGAAAGAGGGTTTTCTGTGCTTGCAGTTACTTTGCAAGGAGCAAACGAGGTAATAGGTGCCTGTGGTTATAATTATACAAAAGATAAGAATGAAATAGAATTGATTTATCATTTTAACAAAGAGTACTGGGGGATGGGCTATGCCACAGAAGCAGCAAGAGCATGGGTTGAATACGCAAGTGAAGGTTTAAATGTTAATAAGATTATTGCATCAGTAGATCCAAGGCATGGGGCTTCTCGACGGGTATTAGAAAAATTAGGATTTAAGTATACGGGGACAAAATGGTTTGAGGAAACGAAACAGGAAGACCTATGCTATGAGCTCATCATATGACACCCCGTATCACGCATCTTTTATATATTATTGCATAGTCTCTTTATATTATAAATTTGAGGTGGAATTGAATATGTTCGATACGTTGAGTCATATAGGAAAAAAACTTAATGAAGGCAAAGTTGTGTGGGGCGTTGGGGCTTCCATATTGTTAAATCATTATGGTCTGATAGATAAACCTAATGATATTGATATTCTTGTGGATCCAAATGATATTGAAATAGCAGATATCATTCTTAAAAGTATTGGTGAAAAGAAACTATCAGAAAAGAAGGATATATACGCTACAGATTTTTTTTATGAGTATGTTGTAGATGGATTTGATGTTGACGTTATGGCAGGATTAAGCATTAATCATGACAATGGAAAATTTAAATATGTTTTTGACCAAAGTTCTATTTCAGAGATTAAAACAGTAAATGGCGTAAATATACCACTAACTTCGCTAGAAGACTGGTACGTAATATATCAATTAATTCCTAACAGGGAGGAAAAATCACAGATGATAGAAGACTATCTATTATCTAATGGGATAAAGAAGCCGACTCTATTGGAAAGAGCATTACGAGGGGATTTGCCTAAGGCTGTAGGAGACAACGTTGAAAGATTATTAAAATTGTACTATTTATAGTCTCCTACAGCTATTTAAACCGTAACACATTATCATTCTATGGATGCTAGGATGTATTTAGTGAATTGTGTTATAAGCTTTTGAATTATTAGACCCAATTCGATCATGCATGTAAAATGTAAAATAGGGTATTTGAAAGGGGTATTTAAATGAAAGCAATTATTACGGGCGGAAGTTCTGGTTTAGGCTATGAAATAGCCAAACAACTTCGAGAGAAGAATGTTGATGTGATACTTATTGGCAGAAGTAAAGAAAAATTGAATCATGCGAAGGTCAGATTATGTGAAATTGAATCTGAAGCGGTAATTGAATGCTTTGATTTTGATATTGCCAACGAATCCAGTGTGGTAAAATTTTTCAAAATATTAGATGACCGTCAGGAAACCATTACATATTTATTTAATGTTGCAGGAAAATCGAACTATGGTAAAATCGAAGAAATTACCCATGCAACCATCATGGATACTCTTCAAGGGAATATGATTGGGTTAATGCTTATGACTATTCATGGGGTGAAGTTATTTAAATCAGTGTCTCTCCCAAAACAAAGAATTGTGAGTGTTTTATCTACTGCCGCCCTTAAAGGCAAGAAATATGAGACAATCTACAATGCCTCAAAGTGGGGTGCCCGTGGGTTTTTGGAGTCAGTAAGAGATGAAGTTGCCAATACCCATATCGATATTATGAACATTTATCCTGGAGGGATGAAAACTGCATTTTGGGATCATAGTACATCAGGGTATGCAGTGGATGCTTTTATGGAGCCTGAGGATGTGGCGAAGCAAATTGTTGCAATAACCATAGACCATCATACGTGGGTCAGCGATGTAACTATTAATCGACCACGTCAAGTATGCTACTGATATAGTAAAAGCATAAAATGGTTAGATGAGAAAAATTATGTACATGGATAAATCCATAGAATAGGGAGGTGAACATATGGCAGAGCTTACATATGAGGTAAAGGAAACCCATGGGACTCTTTCTGAATCAACCAAGGGGTGGACAAAAGAATTAAGAAGTATTAGTTGGAACAATAGGGAACCGAAGTACGATATTAGGGAATGGGCCCCTAACGATGAAAAGATGGGTAAAGGAATCACACTATCAAAGGAAGAATTAAAGAGCTTGAAAAATATCTTAATGGCCATGGATATATAGTATCCGTTCGCGGTGATTGAGACGTTGGATTTCGTAAAAAGGCACTCTTTGACTGAAAATCGAAGAGTGCCTTTTTATGAATAGAGGGTGCAGGAGCGGCTGCCCTTTTATGAGTCACTTTAAAGATAAAGGACATACACAGATTTAAATGCCCTACATAGCATAACAATATGGGCAATTATTATTAAATAAAGGGGGACATTGTGTATGGCGAAGAAAGGCTCCATTAAGAGAGTTTTTCCAGGTGGAAATACGGCAAAAGGTTTTTTTTCATATTATGATAATATTATAGGTACGGATGCTACAAGATTTTTTATCATCAAAGGAGGTCCTGGTGTCGGAAAATCATCTTTTATGAAAAAAATAGCACAAGAAATGGTAGACAAAGGATATGATGTGGAATTTCATCAGTGTTCTTCTGATAATGGATCTTTAGACGGTGTTGTAATCCCAGCATTAAAGATCGCTATGATCGATGGTACAGCACCACATGTGGTAGATCCAAAGCACCCAGGTGGCATTGATGAGATCCTGAATTTTGGTCAGTTTTGGAACGAAGAGGGCATGAGAAAAAATAGAGATCAAATCGTAGAGATTACAGCAAAACTCGGTAAGCTATACAAACGTGTATATCGTTTCATCGCTGCAGCCAAGTCCTTACGGGATGACATGGAGGTTATCTACAAGGAAGCGTTAGATAAAGGAAAGTTTAATCAAGCGGTTACAAAGTTTAAGACAGAAGTTACTGCGGGTGTACCATATATGCAGAAGGAAGGCAAGACCAGACACTTATTCGGAAGTGCCTATGCACCGGGTGGTATTGTTGACTACTATGAAACCATCGTTGATACCATGGAGAAGGTCATCTATATCAACAGCTCCTACGTAGAGGGAACTTCAAAGGTTTTAGAAGAAGTAGTTGATGAAGCGGTCAAAAAGGGACTTTTTGTTGAGGTGTATCATGAGCCAATGGTAGAGACCAATATAGAGACCATCTTGATTCCTGAATTAAAGCTCGCCATTACAGCTAGCAAAAAGTACAGAAACAAGAATATGAAGGTGTTTGATGTAGATTCCTTTATGGATAAAGATATTTTAGCTGAGAATGAAGAGAAACTCAAGGAAGATCAAACACTAATCGATGAATTACTTACCAAAGGATTAGCTAATGTATTGGTGGCGAAGAAAGAACATGACTTCCTTGAGATCTGCTATATTCCAAATATGAACTTTAAAGAAATAGATAAATTCAGGGATGTGATGATTGAGCGAATTATGAAATATGCAAAGGAATTAGAAGAATAAATAATTACTACCATAAATATAGAACTGCCAATCTCGAGATTGGCAGTTCTATAGTTATTTACTAGAAAAGTTTATGCTGTATGGACTGTAATATTTGGTTTAGATCTTTTTTTATTGCTATATGAAGAATATCTTATTTATTAAGACATCTGTGTGATAGCCTCTCTTATAATACTAATTTTTTCATTGTTTTGGTTGCTTTTCTAAAGTATAGATCTTTGAAAAATTGAAATAATGCGGTACATCGGTGACAATAATTTGGAAAATTATTAAGAAACTATTTAATTACTGTATTTAATAAAATATAATAACCACCGGGTTAATTATAAATTTAAATTTAATAATAAAAATATTTATATTATATAAAAAATATGTTGATAATTGTAAATTCATGAAATATAATGTAAATTGCGCCTAATAACCATCAGGCAGTCTATCAGGAGGAAACATGACAATAGATAATATAAAGAAAGAAGCCCTGATCTTATTTGTTGAAAGTGGTACGATGATATTACAGGGAGAAAAATATTAACTATTTATCAGATATTTAGATGTGGTGCTGAACTTAATGATTGTTGCTACTTAAGATAAATAAGGGGGTATTATGTTGTTTAGAAATGCGAAGTTAGCTCATAAGATTATTGCAATATTTATAATAAGTATTATCATTTTAGTAAGTGGCGTTACTTACATATCAGTACATGATGCTAAGAATGGCTTATATGATACAATGTCAAATTTAGGCGAAGAAGTGGCTGATCAAATAAAAGGAAGAATAGAAAATGACAATCTTTCAAATATCCAGATACAAGAAGTACTGGAAAATGTAAATGAACGGGATAATATTGTATATGCGTTAGTACTTGATAATAACTATAAGGCAGTTTCGCATAATGATAAAACGAGGATAGGAAAAGAATTTAAGGATTCGGGAACTGAAGCAGCAGTACAAAGAGGAGAAACCTATACAGGCGTATATTATAGTGAAGAAAGAAAAATGAATATATACGATGTAATTCTTCCTCTTTCTGATAAATCAGGGAAAAGAATTGGTGCTGTAAACGTAGGTATATCCGTTGATCCAGTGGATAATACCCTTAAATCCATGATAATAGAATCTATTTTAATATCATTGGCAGCTGTATTATTAAGTAGTATTATTCTGTTGTTAATCATAAATAGATTACTAAACCCGTTAAAAAAGCTTTCTGTTGTCATTGAGAAAATCGCTAACGGCGATTTGACAGAAGAAATACAATCTAGTAGATCCAGAGATGAAATTGGAACCATGGTTAATTCTATTGCTAATATGCGCAATGCTTTAATTACTATGGTTAAAAGCATAAAAGAAAGTTCAAATCAAGTAAATG
>CALECF010000095.1 GCA_937948705.1 uncultured Anaerosolibacter sp.
CAAAAGATAAGAAGAGAATCATAAGGGTTAAAAATATAAAACATAAGAAGCCCCTGTATTCAAAATAGGAAAAAATAGAATAGGGAAAACTATAGGCGAGAAAGATAAAAGAGGATATATATGAATATTAGATAGGAGCGACCTCTATGAAATTCGCCTTTGTGGAAAAAGATATAGTGATTCCAGGGGAGTACCCCCTAGGGGCCACCATGGCTATGCCTAAAAAAGAGCAGAAAACTTTCCCCGGGGTTTTAATGATCCCAGGCATGGGGAATGTGGATCGAGACGAAAATTTTACGTTTTTGCCCATGAACATACTAAAAGAGCTATCCCAGGCCATTACCGAAGACGGGTTTGTTACCCTTCGATATGATAAAAGGGGTGTAGGTAAAAGCGGTGGGAGCTTTTATAAAGCAAGTTTTTGGGATCTGGTAGAGGATGCAAAAGCAGCGCTAGATTATTTGAAGGATCAGCCCAATGTGGATAAGGAGCGGATCATTGTTCTGGGACATAGTGAAGGCGCCATGATCGCCACCGCTCTTTATGGGAAGGAACCTGTAGCTGGAATGATTCTGCTTTGCGGTTTTGCCCATAGCTTAGAAGAGATCATCGAAAGAAGAAAAGCCAGGATTCTTCAGGACCTAGATCATAGCAGCGGTATAAAGGGGCTGATATTTCGCCTCTTTCAGACCAAGAAGTTTTTAGACCATCAGTATTGGGAAGCAAAGAAAAAGATAATGAAAGATAGGGGCAAAGTCATTCGAGTAAAAGGGAAAAAGCTAAATGCACAATGGCTGCGGGAACATTTTCAATACGATGTGATGGAAGACCTACGAAAAATAGATTGTCCTACCTTTGTCTTGGGTGGGTCAGCTGATGTACAGGCAACCCCTTCCCAAGTCGAGGAAATTGCCCACGCTGTGAAAGGACCCGTAGAAAGCCATGTGATCCATAATTTAAGTCATATTCTTCGAAGAGATTACGCAGTAAGCTCTGTGTTAGGAGGGTTTTTGGATTATTGGAAGCAGGTGGAGAAGCCCATAGATCCAGAAGTGATCCAGATGATCACACAATGGTTAAAAAAGTTTAAGATATAAAAAAAGTCAAAGAAAAAACAAAGGGGTGTCCCAAGATGATGTATTTAATCATTTTGAGACAACCCTTTTTATCATCTTATGAAAAAACTTTGTCCTGGTTATATTTTTCCTTGGAAAGCCATAGATATGCAACAATCCCTATTTTTCAAGAGGAGGAATCAGAGATGGATCAAAGTTATGTTTTATTGCTTATTATCTTGATATTGGGCTTGTTTTCAAAGAATGATGCTATTGCCATAGCAGGAACAATATTGATTTTAATAAAGCTTTTAAAGCTGGAGATGGTTTTTCCAAAGTTAGAGGCCCATGGTCTAAATGTAGGTGTAATCATATTAACTATTGCCTTTCTTGCACCCATGGCATCAGGAAAATACCAAATGAAGGAAATTATTCAATCCTTAAAAACACCATTGGGTATTTCGGCTATTTTATCAGGCGTTTTTGTCATTTTATTGACAGCTAAGGGATATCGGCTGATTACTGATGACCCTACGGTTATTATTCCTATCGTATTTGGGTCTATCTTGGGATTAATCGTTTTCCGTGGCGTACCTGTAGGACCCCTGATTGCATCAGGATTAACGGTAGTACTATACGAAGCATACAAATGGATTGCAAGATATTTTACTTGAAGATATGAAAGAAAGAGGATTATAAAGAAAAGTGTGGAATATGAATGGATATAAATGGAATTTATGCCGGGCAAAAGGAGCGTGATTTAGCATGTACAGGGCATTATCTATGATCAACATTATCCTTGTATTTGTTCCTATCATATTTAGTGTAAAGTATTTGATTATTCAATTTAAGGACCGAAGCTTATGGTTAAATATAGCTTTGCTTGGGCTTTTCTCTTGGGCTCTCCTTGATTATTGTGAGGCATTTTACCTAAGCAGCTTTGCTGATTATGCCATTGAAGAATTTTTAGATCAGGGGCATAGCTTAGGGGAAATTATCAAATATATGGTGAGTGCATCCATTGCTACTGCATTAGGTTTTGCTGTACGACGAAGGATGGAGTACAAAATCACGCCCAACTATGGAAGTGACGATGCTCGTTGGGAAAATTGGTTGAGGCAAGGAAAAGAAAAGAGATAGTCGTGAAAAAAGAAGGTGATCATGATCACCTTCTTTCGTGTTTTAAGGAGTAAAGCATGGGCTTTAAAAGATTTCCGTTCTTCATCAATAGTATACCACCAAGAACGAGGAGTATGCCGATAAATTGAGGGCCGCTCAAGACCTCACCATAGAAGATGTAGCCTAGAATTGCTGCCCCAGGGATCTCAATATTGCTAATGATGGAGGTCTTGATAGCTCCGATCCTATGGATTGCATGATAGAGCAGGGTAACGGGAGGGATCTGGCAAAATAGTGCCAATAGACCAGCAATGACCAACTGATACAGTGTAATCCTACCATAGCTAGGGCTTTGAGAAAATCGATACACGAGAAAAAACAAAAGGGAAAATGTAGATGAATAGGTGACCAATACAAAGGGTTGTGTGGTATGAATAAATGTTTCTACATATAGATTGAACCATGCATAGACCATGGCTGCACCTATGCCATACAGGATACCTTGGATAGAGATGGATATATTCATGGCAAAAAGATTGAGCACCAAAGTACATCCTAAGAAAACAATGATAAGGGAAACTAGAATCAATGCTGAAGGTTTTTCTTTCCCAAACAAAAGTGAATATAGGGTAATAATAATCGGATAGGCAAATAGCAGCATAGTAGCCACAGACATATCCAGATATTCAAAGGATTTATAATAAAACAGGGTGGTAAAGCTATTTAAAAATGCCCCTAGAAAGAAAAGCTTTATAACTAGATCCTTAGAAAGGATAATTTCTTTACGGTATCTTATGAAGCATACGCTCCATAGAATAGGTACAGCGATGAGGTTTTGTAGGATTAATAGATCAATGGCACAAATACCAGTGCCATAGGCGAGCTTCACGAACAATCCTGAACTGCCAAAAAAGACTGCAGCCAAGATTGCAGCAATATAGCCTTTTTGCACAGAAGTTACTTTATTAGACATCATAGGCCTCTCCTTTAATACGTAATTTTCAATAGACAAAAGAGGCGATTAATAATACACTGCACCATAGGCAGTAATGAATAGATCTTTCATGAATGGTCATGCCTCCAAGAGATAGTATATAGGTTCACAAATATTGGAGAAACTATGTATATAAGATTGATCAAATAAAAAGCCAGAACAAAGCATCCTTAGAGGCTTCATACTGGCGTTTATACGCGTGTAGATATGGGATAAACCATATAGAGCTACATATAAAACAGCAAAGCAATCCTATACATCTAATTTTATTTTATATCAAATGGATAAAACGTTCAAGGATATAATCATAAAGAAAAAGGGATATTTCTATAAGAAATATGGAAACTATGTGATATATGAAATATAATGGTTTACGGAAATATAATGATTTGTGTATAGGAGGAAAAAATGGAGTATATTCTTTTAATTATTGGATTCATATTGTTGATTAAAGGTGCAGATTATTTTGTAGAGGGGGCTTCAGGGATTGCAAGAACACTAAGAATCCCCCCCATATTAATAGGACTGACAATCGTTGCATTTGGCACCAGCTCACCAGAGGCAGCAGTAAGCATCGGAGCAGCCATGAAGGGAAGTAACGGCATAGCCCTTGGGAATGTCATCGGCAGTAATATATTTAATATTTCTTTTGTTGTTGGCATTACAGCCATCCTAAATCCATTACAAGTAGAGCGAGAGACGGTAAAAAAAGAAATTCCCTTTACCTTACTGGCCAGTATCCTTTTATTGGTTCTCATTGGAGATGTGGCCCTACAGGGATATCTGACGAACGAGATTACTCGAGCAGATGGACTTGTGTTGCTGGCCTTCTTTTCAATATTTATGTTTTACCTGGTGGAGGTAGCTCTTCATAGTCGTGAGAAGGATAGTGAAGAAGGGTTAGAAACTACCAAGGGCAGTATGCTAAAACAAATTGTGTTTTCTGTGATTGGATTGGCAGCCATTATTTTTGGCGGTGAGGTGGTAGTGCGCAGTAGTACGACGATTGCAAAGGCATTTGGTATGAGTGAAACCTTAATCGGACTAACGATTGTATCAATTGGAACATCCCTGCCAGAGCTTATTACATCTGTGGTAGCAGCTATGAAAAAACAAAGCGATATTGCGGTGGGAAATATTGTGGGAAGCAATATCTTCAATATTCTTTTCATACTAGGAACATCATCCCTCATTACCACAATCTCTGTGGAGTCAAAGCTATTCGTGGATATGATTGTCATGATTGGATACACCCTACTGCTACTAATATTTTCAAGAACTCATCATAAGATAACAAAAATTGAGGGGATGATCCTTCTATTTTCCTATATTTCATATATGGCCTTTGTTATCATAAGAAAGTAGCATCGATGGAATAAAGGCTATCACCATTATGATTTTCGTGAATACTATAGATAGTAAAATGCAATAAGTAGGTGAGTATTCGTGAACTTCATAAGACATAGCACAGATTTTCATAATTTGGTGGTTGGCACCGATACAAAGGTTCCTACTATAAATGGCCGCTACGTGACAGCTATTAATTTTGACAATGCGGCAACTACACCACCTTTTGTGTCCGTTTTACAGGAGGTAGTTAATTTCGTACCCTGGTATTCCTCTGTTCATCGGGGGACAGGGTATAAGTCTCAATTCTCATCAAATCTATACGATCAGAGTCGAGAGGTCATCGCTAAATTTATCAAGGCGGATACGACGAAAAACACCGTGGTTTTTGTAAAGAATACAACGGAGGCAATTAACAAGCTGGCCCACCGCCTTTGTGATGGAAAAAGAAAAAAGGTGATTCTTTCTACCTGTATGGAACACCATTCCAACGACTTGCCATGGAGGGAAAAATATAAGATAGATTATATTGAAATTGATGAATGTGGAAGACTTTCTATGGAAGATTTAGAAAGAAAACTAAGAAAAAATAGGGATTCCTTAGGATTGGTGGTCGTAACAGGGGCTTCCAATGTAACGGGCTACAAAAACCCTATTCATGAAATTGCAGCACTGGTCCATAAATATCATGGGAAGATACTGGTGGATGGTGCCCAGCTGATTCCTCATGTTCCTTTTGATATGAAGCCAGAAAACTCTCCTGAACATATCGATTATGTTGTATTCTCTGCTCATAAAATGTATGCACCTTTTGGCATTGGCGTTCTGGTTGGACCGAAAGCTACTTTTGAAAAGGGAGATCCTGTGGACGTAGGCGGAGGCACAGTAGATATCGTTACCCATGACTTTATTCGCTGGGCAATGCCCCCCCATAAGGAAGAAGCAGGTTCGCCTAACATCATTGGTGTTGTAGCCCTGGCAGCTGCCATTCGAACTTTAGAGATGCTGGGGATGGAGGATGTAGAGAAATATGAGAAGAGCTTAGCAGACTATGCATTGCAGCGAATGAAAACCATTCCAGGCATCAAGCTCTACGGAAATAAGGAGGACTGCCAAGATCGTGTGGCCATTATTCCTTTTAACATAGAGGGGATTCCCCATGGGGTGCTGGCGACAATACTGTCCTATGAAGGTGGGATTGCCGTTCGGAATGGCTGTTTTTGCGCCCAGCCCTATGTGCAGAGATTATTGAAAATATCCAGCGAAGAGGTAAAGAAGAGAATAGATGATCCTACCATGGAGCACCCGGGTATGGTTCGTGTTAGTTTTGGAATTTATAATCAATATGAGGAGATTGATGCTTTTATCCATATGCTTCATAGAATTGCAGCCTATAAACATCAATATCTATTCAAATATACAGACACACTCAAGACCCTTATATAATGAGACCTTCCTTAGGAAGGTCGTTTTTTTAATATATAGGAAATTATGGTCAAATAATTTCCTATATATGGGGTGTGCAGAGGGGAATCCCCTTTGCCGCTTTCAGGAAGGTGCTCAGGCTGTCTCGCAGCCGTCGAAGGAAACCTAGGGTTTCCTAGCGAAAGCAAATTGCCGCTAGGCAACTTTGTTCTATACGCCTTTATTGTATAGAGAATGTAATACCCCTGAAATATATCTGTCATGTTTTGCTGATATAATAAGAACAAAAGTATTTAATCATCTAGGACCAAAGGAGGCCGCCAATGATCACGACAAAAAAACGAATTTTACTTTTAACCCTTATTCTTCTCATGTTTACACTACATATCAGTTCCGCAGCGGAGCCTATGAAGCTCCAAGATGTGGGCATCAAACTAAAAGCCCTAGGCCTCATGGTAGGTGATCCCGATGGCAACATGCGTTTTAAGGATAAGATTATCAGGGCAGAGTTCGCCACAGTATCCATCAAGCTTATCGGCAAGGAGTCCTTAGCCGCAACTCGCAAGGGTACCACAAAATTTCAAGATGTGCCAAAGGATCACTGGGCAACAGGATTTATCAATGTAGCCTCTGATAGCAAGTTGATCAACGGCTACGAAGACGGCACCTTTCGACATGGCAATAACATCACCTATGGAGAAGCATTGACCATCCTTGTCAACGCCTTAGGGTATGGAAAAGATGTTCCCCTTGGGGATTGGCCCAACAATTTTGTTCAAAAAGCTGGGCAAATTGGTTTGACAAAGGATGTGAAGTTGGACCCAAGTACCCCTGTGACTCGCGGGGATGTGGCAATCCTTTTGAACAACA
>CALECF010000096.1 GCA_937948705.1 uncultured Anaerosolibacter sp.
GGATGAAGATAGCTTTGGCAATGCAAAAAAAGTAGAGGTATACATTGGGGGTATCCCCGTTGCAGCAGACAAAGTAACCATTAAGAACGCTGAAACCATTGAGCTGATTATGCCAGCAGGAAGAGTGGGAAAGCAGACCATAGAAGTGGTAAACTACGACTTCGGTCGGGCAATCGGAACCGATATATTTACCTACATCAGCCAACCTGAAATTCTTAGTGTAGTTCCTGGAAAGGTATTTGCCAATGATACCAACACCGAGGTAGTCATTACCGGTAAAATGTTCCAAACTGGGGCTAAAGTTATTATTGGAGGAAAAATTATCGCTGAAGATAAAATTAAGGCAGGGACGGTTGTAAATGGGTTAGGCATCCAAGGGGTAGATGACAATAATAATAACAAGAATGTAGCCGTTGTAGAGGGCAAAGAAGCAGCTTCTATAGTGGTTGAAAACGAATTAACTTTAAAAGTTAAGTTTAATGAAACCCTGGATCTAACCAACTATGATATTATCATCATAAACCCTGATGGGGGTGTATCCAAACCCTATAAAGAATTTGAACTAAAAGTTCCAGTGCCGAACAAACCATTGGTATTGGAAGCTATACCAGGCTTTGAATCTACTGTACAGTTATTATGGTCCGAATCTGCCCCAGAGCTTCTCAATGCATCGGATCGCTATGAGGTTTATGGGAAAAAGGCCACGGACAAGCAATATACTTTGATTGGAGATACAAAAGGGGCATCCTATCTGGTAAAAGCCCTGGAGCCAAATACCCGTTATAGCTTCATGGTACGGGCGCTGAATAAATACGGAGCTGCGGTGGATTTTGCAGAGGTCACTGTTAGAACCTTGAGTAAAACAGATGACGACAAACTCAAGGAAAAATTAGATCAGTTAGATAAGGAAAAACAAAAACTAGAGCAGGAAGGGAAGGAAGAAATCATTGGAGGGATTTTGGTAAAGACCCTAGGAAACAAACAGGTTCCAACGGGAAACACTCCCTATGTCATTGATTTCTCTCTAACCAAGTATAAGGACCATAATAAATTTGTGGTTGCTATCCCACTATCCACACTCCAATCCATCAATCGGCAAATCGCAATTACTGATGGAAAAGCTAGCTTTGCATTCCTGCCAAAGGATTTGTTTACAAGAGAAGTAAGTCAGGCGGCTTCAAAGGATACAGAAGATGCACATGTACGGGTTGTCTTTGAAAGATTGGCAGGCAAAGGAGAAGAGACTGCGAAAACCGCAGTATCCAGAACCCAGCGACAAGCCTCTAAGGTTTACGAGATATCCTTTGAATTGCAAGTTATCAAGGAGATTACAGCTATACGAAGAATGATGCAAAAGGGATCTTTGGATATCAAATTTGATGCTATGGCCTATGCATCTGCCAACAAGGACAAATTATTTGTCGGTGAATACGATCCATCCCAGGATAAATTTACAAAAATTGGTGATGGCACCCGCGGCTATTTACAATCAGTAGGAAAATATATGCTCTTGTCTGAAAGATAAGGGAGAAAACAAAAAAGAATGGAGCGAAACCTATGGGAAATCTTCGAAACAGACTTAGCATGTGGCTGGTAATACTCCTGATCGTCCAGATCTTCCCTTTTTCTGTATTTGCATTAGAAGATGTCTCCTATCCCGTATATGAAGGAGGCGCCAATCAAGTTAGTCTATACAGTACTATACAATTTACAGACCTTCAGGGACATTGGTCAAGGCAGGCAGTGCAAGAAACCGCTGCCCTGTCTATCATGAGAGGCCTCAACAACCGTCAATTTGCTCCCAACCGTACCCTCACCTATGCAGAGGCACTGACGGTACTGGTAAAGACCATGGGACTAGAAGCAGATGCCCAGAAGGCAGGGGAAGCACAATTACAGCCAAAGGTAAGAGATATTATTCTGATGAGTGCTGCAGATAACTGGGCAAAAGGGTATATACAAGTGGCCTCACAAAAAGGAATCCTAACCGCACAAGAGAGCAATGAGATTCTCAACCTGACACAGGCGCAGCAGGATCGTATTGAAGCTCAGGTAGAACAGCAGATCAGCACCTATCAAAATAGAGATTTGACCCCCGCAGAAATGAATACCCTGCAAGATCAAGTAAAGGATCAGCTTACCACAAGGGCTACGTGGAATCGCCCTGTGAGCCGCCAGCAGATCGCCCTATGGATCGCCAGAGCCATCGAGTTGGAGCCGGCATACGGTAAAGATATGGTGAATGTTTATCGATTTAACGATTGGAGACAGATGGATACAGAAAAAATCCCGATGATCGAGGCCGTGCTGCAGCGTGGATTGATGACCGGCACCAGTGCTACAGCCTTTTCACCAAAGGGGCAGCTAACTCGAGGGCAGATGGCACAATTGGTTGCCAATATCCATGAGGATCTGCTAGAAGCGAGAGGACTCAAGAAAATCAATGGAGAAATTACCGATATTGAAAACATACAAGAAGCAGGGAAGAACAAACGGATATACACCCTGCACAATGAAGACAACAGCAAAAGCTATATGGTTGTAGAACCTAGTCAAAAGGATTTTATAACCCAGAAGAATGGCAGTCTAGGATTGTCAGCGCAGCTCCGTACGGGAGACTGGATCGGTTATTACATAAACGATAAAAATGAGGTCATCTATGGGTCTGTGGATGCAGGTAAGGTAAGAAAGCTAGAAGGATTCATCGATGCAGTGGATGAAAATAAGCTGCAGCTAACTTTGATGGATTTTTCTGATAAACGTCATATGTTGGCACTACAGCCGGCAACACAAATACGTATCAACGGCAGAGACGGCGCCTTAAAGGATTTACTTTATGGCATGGAGATCACAGCCACCCTTATGGGTGATAAGGTCACCACAGTCGAAGGGATTTTAGAGGAAGATCCTGATCGACATGGGTATATACAGCCAGGCAGTAGAGTAAAGGTAGGCGATGTACTTTTTATCAACAGTGATACGGTTGAAATCAAGGTAGGAGATAAGCGAGAAAAATATCGCATCTCACCAAACACCAAGCTTCTGCGAAGTGATGTTCGCGCAAACCTCTTTGAAATCAAAGAAGGCGACAGAATACTACTGTCCTTCGATGATATCTATAGCCCAGATATTGCCTCTATCCAAGTAGAAGATCAAGAACGGCATATCGATAAAATTTATCGTGGAAAAATTGAGTCTGTCAATGAAAGAGGTAAGGAAATTCTTTTGAACAGCGTTACTATTTATCAAGACGGTAAGTGGGTAAAGCATCCCGACCAAAAGGTAAAGCTCAAGGCAGAGAATGACAAGCTTTATGAAGGAGCCCTTAAAACTTCTCTAAAATCATTGAGTGCCGCTAAGGGATCAGAAATCTACGCCGCGGTGGAAAAGAGCTATGGTGTAGAGCGGGTAACAAAGCTAGCACTAAAGCAGGGTTCTACTGTACTCTATGAAAGCCGCATTGAAGATATTCAGTTTGGTACCAACAAGATGACTGTAGACAACAACAGCTTTACCTTCCACTCAGGAACGATTGTGGTAAAAGATAATCGATTGGTAGATTTCCTCAACTTAGATGCTAGTCAGAGTATATATATGGCAGCAGATCTCAATCGGGGAAGCCGCAGTGCAGCTTTCGTTGCCATAGAAGGAACGGGTATCCTAGATGACCGCATCGATGGAACCAGAATCATGGTATATCAAGGAAAAGTGGAAGATATTGATGACTATGGCATCACCATTGGACGACTGGGCTATCAGTTAGATTATCTCAAGCTCCAGGATAACCAATGGGCTGAAGTGTCACGAAGCAAGAAGTTTACATTGACAGAAGACAGCTATATCTTTGACAGTGATCTTAAAAAAGAGATAGACAGCAGTTACTTTATTGATACCCGCTTTATTGATCCAGAGGATATTGAGGATGATGAATTAAGACTGCGGATCAAGAATCGCTTCTATATCGATAAGAGTGCGTACTTCGTGGTAAGAGAAACCATCAGCAATGGAGAAACCTATGCAGAGGTACTGGCATTGAATCTGACACCAAAAGTTGTAGTAGATCGTGGAAGGGTCAATACGGAGCACAGTGCCATGGCTACCATTGATAAGGTAGATCTAGACAGTGTCACCATGACCTTGGGTAACTTAAAGTATTGGAATGCACTCAACAAGCGTTGGGAGACAGCTGCTGGCAAGGAAACTGTTAATATGGACAAGGCGGTAATCTTAGTGAATGATCGCTCAATTGACAGAGATGAATTCTATAAATTGAAGCCAAAGGCAAAGGTATATATCGTTAAGAATAAAAAAGATTCCGTCAACGACGAAGCTTTTGTAGTCATCGTGGAACAATAAGGGGGAGAGTCCTATGAATAAAAGAGTCCTAGCATTAACCATACTCCTAGTGCTCTCCTTTAGCTTCCAGGGTCTTGCCTTAGAGATTCCGGGCTATGAAGGTGGCATCAAGAATGAAGTCCTGTATAAAGAGGTTGTTTTTGTAACCGGTGAGCCGATCATCCTAGAGGGAACCTTAGATATCAGTGTGAGGGAGCGTAGCAACCAAGTAACGGAACGCTACACCTATAAACTGGAAAATGCAGAAAAAAAGGCCAAGATGACCAGAACCGTTACCGTAACAAAGGATCTGCAGGTTCGTGGGGATCAGACCACGTCGACCGCATCCATCAGCAGCTTCCGAGAAACTCTGGATGTGGCTGGCGTAAAGTATGAGGCCAACGACAAGAGCTATCAGTGGAGCAAAGCCGATGTGCATCAGGATAAGCCTGGGGTTACCTACTTTGCAGGAAATTGGGATGGACGAAAAACCTATACGATTAATAAAAGTCAGGGTAAGGTAATGGTAGAAACCAGAGGCAATGCAGTGGGCTACGAGCACTACTGGGGGACTACAGAAACCCAGAGCATCAGCTACTATATTGATTATGAGAGAAAGATTAGGGTAGGACAGGAAGATGAAACCATCAGATGGCAGGGTACTGCAGCAGTAGATGCAGTTCATAATCGTACCCGAGACTTCAGCTATGAGTCTAATCAACCTACACAGATTAGTTTTCGTGGGGGCTACCTACTGACAGAACAGCAGGAAAATGTATTGAAGATACATTATGATCTACCGAGACTGAATGAAGAAGGACAGGTAAGATCTCAAAGAAATGTTGGAAACACAAGCTTTAGTATAGATACCAATCCAGTAAATCAGCGTTTAAGCATACCAAACATGAGAGATGTTGCAGGGCACTGGGCAGAACGAGATATTCTTCTGTTGACCAGCATGGATGCCCTGACTTCTAACAGTTCCTATTTTGGACCTTCGCTGCCGATGAATCGTGGAGACTTTGCCAGAGCCATTGCCACAGTCATGGGATTGAATAAGGAAGAACCGGTCGCCAGGACAAGAACTACAAAGATTGTAGAAGAGCCACAGATTTTTACAGATGTAACCAAAGAGGATCCAAATAAGAAATATATCGCCTCTGTCTATGAAAATGGAATTATGCAGGGGGTGGGTAAAGATCGCTTTTCCCCAAATCAAGCCTTAACCAGAGCACAGGCAGTAACGGTCATGATCACCACCTTGGGATTTGAGAACCTAGCACCCATCCAGCAGTACAGTACTGGATTTAGAGACGATGGACAAATCCCTCTCTGGGCAAAGGATGCGGTTTATATGGCGAAGGAGCTGGGGTTAGTGCAGGGAACGGATGAAGGCTACTTCCAACCCAATAAGGTATTAACCAAGGCGGAAGCAGCAGCCATGATGACCAACTTTATTCAGTACCTGCAGGATGATCTACGCTATGACTATAGAGAACGAATCCTGAACTTCTAAAAATGATCCGTAGGGGAGGGCCTTGTGTCCTACCGCTCTGTAGGGGACGACCTATGTATCGTCTCCTTCCTGCACCTTCTTGTAGGGGATGACCTATGTGTCATCCCGTTGTTTTGCATCTCTGTAGAACGGCCCCTGTGCCGTTCCGCCTCTTGACTTATAAACTAACCATCGAGGTTAACAGAAATTAGAGGTTTAAGTAGGGGAGGGCCTTGTGTCCTCCTGCTCTGTATAGGGGACGACCTGTGTGTCGTCCCGCTTCCCGGTCTCGCACCATTAAACCAAAATATATTTAACGAAAATCTACTGTTGAAAACCCAAAATATAGGGTAAAATACAAGAGAGTAAAAATCTGCTGCAGTCATCTAAGATTGCAGCACTATTTTATAGACACAAAAATGTAGGGAGGGCCTCGTGTCCTCCTGCCATGAAAACTTAAGGAGGTCTCCATTATGGTCAAAAAGATTCAAGGCAAAACGCGTATATTGGCTTGGGTACTTATCATCTTCCTAGCATGCGCCAATTTCTCCTATGCCGCAGAACCGACGCAAACCTTCCGTAACCTAAACGAAAGAGTTAATTACTTAAAGGACATCATCCAATACATACAGGAAAACTATGCAGGAGAAGTGTCGGAAGAAGCTATGATGGAAGGCGCCTACAAGGGTCTATTTGAAGCGTTGGATCCCTATAGCAAATATTTCACGCAAGAAGAATTAGACGTTTTTGATCAGATGAGTTCAGGAACCTACAGCGGCATCGGTGCAACCATAGGAATTGAAAACAGTCAAATGACCATCATTGATCTCATAGAAAGAGGACCTGCACTTAAAGCGGGACTTAAACCGGGAGATGCTATACTTACGATTGACGATAAAGAGGCAAAGATTAGTTCTTTCGAAAAAAGTATTAATATGCTTTTGGGAAAACCAGGAACGAAGGTAAAATTAAGTATCAAACGCAGTGATGTAAAGGAAATATTGGTTTTCAACATTACCCGTGAGGTGATTCACCTGCCCACGGTCAAAGCACGAGTCACGGAAGACAATATCGGCTACATACAGATCCTAGAGTTTAACGAGAAGGTAAGCGAAGGGGTAGAAAAGGTACTGGATGATTTTCAACAAAAGAAAGTTAAAGGGATCATTCTAGATTTACGTAACAATCCTGGAGGATTAATTGATGAGTCTGTGAATGTAGCAGATTTCTTCATACCCAAGGGTCAGGCGGTAAAAATCGTATTCAAAGACAAGAGTTATCAGACCTATTCCGCTATGAAGGAAAATATTAAAAAGCCATTGGTAGTACTCATCAATGAAGGCAGTGCCAGTGCCTCTGAAAT
>CALECF010000097.1 GCA_937948705.1 uncultured Anaerosolibacter sp.
TATATTTTACTACCAAGGGTTTGTTCAAGAGATGCTAATTCTGCAAACTCAGACCCATTGTCAGCTGTAATACTTTTAAAGATTTTAGAAAAGGCGTCTGTGGTCTCACTCGCTAAGGCTTTAAGCTCATTTTTAACAGCATCGGCTGATTTATCTAGAATAAGTCTAATAATCTCTTTGCGCGTTTTTCGTTCAGTCATGGTTAATAAAACAGCATCTGATTTGTTCTTTTTACCTATTACTGTGTCAATCTCCCAATGACCAAATTCAGTACGGTTGTTGATGTGCTCAGGGCGCTCATCGATACTTGTTCCAAGGTGCTTTTTATGTTTTCTCACTCGACTATTCTTAGGAGAGCGCCTGACTTTCAATGGCAAGTCTATATTTGCTATTTTTATAAGGCCAGCATCGATGTAGTTGTAAAGGGTTTTTGTACAGACCATTGCTTCTCTGGGAAACTTGCCTTGGACACGGGCTACGCCGCATATAGCATCTATAGAATGTTTTTTATTGTAGAACAAATCCATGGTATGTTCAATAAAGGCACTACACTGAAGAAATTTAAACTTTGTGCCACAGTTCTTACGATTTTTTTCATAGACAGCCTGACCTGTATCTGGGAAATAAATCATTTGCTCTTTGTACCCCTTAATTTGTGGGACCGTGCCACGTTTAAGCTCGTTTCTAATCGTATTTGAGGCTCGTCCTAATCGCTTTCCAATCTCATAGGGAGTTAGGCCTTCAGCAATCAATAACTGTATTTGACCACGTTCATAGGCATTTAAATGTTTATTTTTGCGGGATAATGGTGTATCATTATAGTAATTCATAGTGTGAACCATCCTGTAATTAGTTATTTTGTGGTGATCTAATTATATTACAGTTGGAACCACTATGGATTTTTTTA
Source organism: uncultured Anaerosolibacter sp. (assembly GCA_937948705.1). The sequence goes on from CALECF010000097.1 coordinate 908, forward strand.
GTTCAATTTCATTTTACAATGAAGCTTTAAAAAATAAAAAATAGTTAGCGCTATAACCCTCTTTAAATAAGGACTACAGCGCTAACTAAGGACTAAAAGGAATAAGACTTAACTATTTGTTTTGCCAGGAACCATCTTCAGTACATACGGTTTCTGACCCGTCTCTGTTTTTTATTACTGAATCAACAGCATATCTTTGATGGTTAAAAAGACAGAATGGGTCTTCACCAGCATTTCCAACCGGTTTTTTTGAAATTGTCTTTGCGTCATCTGGAGGTGTTATAAGATTGACAGAGATACTATCTTGCTTTTTATGATTCTGCATAGTATCAATCCTTCCATAATTTTGATTGGGCTAAATAATTAAGCCTACTATAAATATGTGTAATAATCATTTAAAAGATTCAGTTTGAAATAATTATAAATGAAGAAATATTGTCCATTTTATGATCAAACACAATTCTCATCCATCATGTTTTGAAATTTTCGTGGGTTACACTTACTTATGGCTTGGGGAATACAAGAATAGGAATGTGCAAATGTCTAGTATTACAGAGAAAGCAGGAGAAGTTAATTGTTTGATGTGACAGACCTGGGAGGATGAGCAAGATTTTTGGAAAAACAATGAGATAAGCATACAATTAAAACTTTCTACGAATCATTTCGTTATATTTTGAAATAGCAGCATTAAGAATCTCACTAGCAGAGATGACTTCGGGGTCTTGGAAGTCTTCACCTTTCTGTTCAATTAATCTATGTAAGCTGCTCCTAAGTTTTTCAATATCTTTAAGTAATTCACGAAGCTCAGACAAGTCTATCACCACCTAGTAAGTAGAGTTAGACAGAATTCAGAAAAATATACGTTTAATTTACTGTTAGAATACATAAAAGTAGAGCTCATATCACATAGATAAGAGCCCATTAAAGAGGAGGAAGTAAATGTTGCTATCAATTTTATAGCCAATAAGAATATGTCCCAATCAAGAAATGTTATTTAATATAAAGAGTATAGGATCTACTCATGGCTTATAGGTCATTCCAGGAGGTGTCTAAGTAAATACCTATACTCTCAATATAAAAAGTATTACCAGATAATAATTTTCAATACATGAGAATGAAAAAAGAGAATGAGGTGAATATCAAATAATATATAGGTAAAACCTAACAATCTGTTGATCACCTTTCTCTATAGAAGATATATGTTTGGATGTATAAACTTATGAAAGTTTTCTGTGGAACCCGTCCCACGAAATAATCATCAATGAATATAAAGGAAATGGAGTAGTTGGAATTTCCTATCAAACTGAGTTTTGTGGTTGTTTACTATTCCTCTTCTTTGAGCTCCACGTTCTTTTTAAAAACCTTGTGGTCCCTATAGTTACGCTTATCTAGAATTTTTACCTCTTCTGAGTTTAAAATGAAACTCTCTCTACAGTAGTTTTGCAGCCATTGGAGTTTATTCTTTACACCCATATCCACCACAGTTTCTAAATTTAAGAGTAGATTTTCTTGAATATGATAGTAAATGTCGTAGATTTCTGTTTTAAAATTCAAGATATTACTAAATCTTGATAAGGTGTCAATATATCTAGCGCCATCAAAATCTACAGCGTGATGTAAGTCATATCCGTCACCCATGTTACCATCTATGATGATTCTAGGGTATATTGCATATTTTGATTCCATTTCATGAGCTCTTACTAAAGCAGGTCCAAAGACGAAATTTCCTTTATGACACAGCTTCCCCTTTGTTATTCCTCCCCGGACCATGATACCCTTCATCAATAAAGATATGTGGAGGTACATGACATCGTGAATGATACTGCATTCATCTTCTTCTGTTTCTATAAGATAAGATATTACAATATTGTCTGAAAATAGAGCAATCTGCGAAGTATCATCTTCCCTCTTATAACTACGTTCCTTCATTTTTTTCATTTTTGATAAAGCAGTGATGATTACATTAAAAACTTCTTCATTATCCTCAGATTTACAAATCATATCTTTAAAGCCTAAGATGTCAATAAAAGCTACATATCTATCTTCATATTCCAATGAATGAATATCGATATTCATATTTTCCCTCCGTTTATCCGTTGTTACATAAATTCTAGCCTATTATGCGCAAATCAAATCATGATCATTCTTGTAATGGGAACCGGATATATCTTGATGTAAAATAACAAGGCTATTAGATCATTCTAAGACAAGACATAAAGAATCCCTATACTTATTTTCTACGATTTTTGCAAAATCCCTGCTAAAGCTGTAAATAGAGAACGTTGTATGGCGTGATGAATAATTTATGCGTAATTATTCTATTTGGTGGTACATATAGAATATAAATACACAAAGGAGGAGATGACAATGCTAGAACTTCCTAAAATTCAAAAAGGTGTATCCGTTATTATTCAGAAAGAAATCAAAGAAGAGGACACTGCACTAAACTATGGTAGCGGAAGATTAGAGAATCTATTGGCAACGCCATCTTTAGTTGCTTTGATGATTGAGGGAGCGGTGAAGCTGATTGATGATAAGCTGCCTGAAGACATTATCACAGTTGGGAAAATGGTCCTTATCGAGCATGAAAAGCCAACAGGACTGGGCGCTACGGTCAGTGTAAAGGTAGAGGTAAAAGAGTTTGATGGAATAAAACTTGTATTTGAAATGACAGCTTATGATGAAATTGGTATGATTGGTCGAGGCAGTCATGAAAGATGGATTGTCAACAAAAATTCATTGCTCGAAAGGGCGATGGAGAGAGCAGAAAAATTGAAAAATAAAGATTTTTAGTAAAGGAGAATGCTGCATATCCATGTGGCATTCTCCTTTGTTAAAAGCTATAGGCTTATTTATGATGACAACTGGTAGAATCCTACCTCAGGGAGTAGGAGAATCTAAAGATCACTATTAGTGGAGGCGTCACGGAGTGGACGGAGGAAAGTGCGTTAGAGTTGGTAAAGCGAGCCGATGACCTGCTGTATAAAGGGAAAAACAATGGAAGAAATCGAATGGAAAGATGATTATATCAGAAGAATCCCTAATTTTATTGAACAAGAGAAACAGATGTGGTAACCTAGATATGAAACAAATTGACCTAGTGGCGACAGGAGGGGGATTCGTAATGTTTAACAGTATTCAAGGCGTTATATTCGATTTGGACGGAACCCTTGTAGATTCTATGTGGATATGGAAGCAGATCGATATTGATTATTTAGAAAAGAGGGGCTTGAACCTGCCTTTGAATTTACAAAAAGAAATAGAGGGTATGAGCTTTACCGAAACGGCGTACTATTTCAAAGAGAGATTTTCATTGATAGATACCATTGACGAGATCAAAGAAGAGTGGTTGGGCATGGCTGAAGATTTTTATGCCACAAGGATTACCTTAAAAAAAGGTGTAATTCCCTTCTTAAACTACTTGAAAGAGAACAATATAAAAATAGGTATAGGAACGAGCAATGCAAGGGAATTGGCTGAGGCTGTATTGAGAAACCATAATATTCTCCATTATTTTGATTCCATTCGAACCTCCTGTGAGGTGGAGAAGGGTAAACCCCATCCCGATGTATTTTTAAAGGTGGCTGAAGATTTACAGGTTATCCCTAAACAGTGTGTTGTTTTCGAGGACACCTATGCTGGTGTTTTGGCAGGGAAACGGGCGGGTATGCAAGTTGTTGCCATTGCCGATGAGCATTCTTTCCCCTATAAGCAGGAAATTTGCTCGCTGGCAGACAAATATATCGAGGATTATGAAGCAATAGCCTAAAGCCGAGTACATACTCGGCTTTATAAATGTTTTGGGAAGTGCATATTCCGTTCGGATTGATAGGAAAATAGGATTAGGTAAAATATTTGAGTGGGTGGGTATTTAATCCTTTTGTAAAGCGGTGAAGAAATATGATATTAATTGTAAAAAAAGAACAACGAGAGGCGTTAGACTACTTATATCAGCGACTAAAGGATGATGAAGTAAGGGTTAAAAGCAAGGAGAGTAAGAAACAATCCTTTCGACACAGTGCCGAGGGGCGATTCAATCATACGATAGCGGTGCTCTACCATGCCAGGGAGATTTTTAGCAAGGTCATATGCAACAAAGAGGTGGTAGAGATGGCGGCGATTCTCCATGATATCGCCAAAATTGCCGACGACACCCATCATGAAGAAACGGGAGCAACCGTAGCGAAGATTTATCTAGAGCATAAAGGATATAAGCAAGGGTTTATCCAACAGGTGGTGGAGTGTATTCGTCTACATAATCGAAAAAGGGAAACACCCACGGCATCCATCGAGGTGAGAATCATTCAGGATGCAGATCTATTGGATAAAAAGGTGCTTCATGAGGTGCAGCATTTACAAACAAGAAGACTAGGGGAAGAAGAAACAAAAAGGGAATATAAAAGAATAATGAAAACTTACGAGGAAAATCTGAAGAATTATGCCGATCGGGCGAATTTCCCTTTTGTAAAACGTCAGATACTGGATGTCATTGACAGAATGGAAAAGGAAATCAATGGGAAGAGAACTAACTCCCGAGTGATTTGAGTATGACATTCACGAACATAGGATAAGGAGTGGCTTTGATGAAAAAAAGAGAACTATTGGAACTGAGAATCGAGGAGGTTGAGTTTCCTTCTAAGGGAATTGCCTATTATGAAGGAAAGCCTGTATACATAAAAAACGCCCTGCAAGGACAAAAGGTAAGGGTTTTAATCAATAAGGTGAGGGAGGAATATGCAGAAGGAAAGGTCCAGGAAATCATAGAACGATCTCCTTGGGAGCAGGAATCCTTCTGTACCCACTACGGAATATGTGGAGGATGCGCCCATCAAACATTGACCTATGAGAGGCAGTTGGAGATGAAAGCAGAACAGGTAAAAAGGCTCTTGGATACTGCAGGGATTGAAAATTATACCTTTCTTGGTATTGAAGGCAGCCCAGAGGAATTTGCCTATCGAAATAAGATGGAATATTCCTTTGGTGATGTAGAGCGGGGTGGGGAGCTCACCCTGGGCATGCATGAAAAAGGGAAGTTTAATTCCGTTGTGACGGTGGATCAATGTAAAATCGCCGATGAAGACTTTAATATCATTCTTCGAACTACCCTGGAATATTTCAAAAGCAAGGGTGTTCCTAAATATAATAGTAAATCCCATAAAGGCTATTTAAGGCATTTTATTGTGCGAAAAGCCAAACGAACAGGGGAAACTTTGGTGAATATCGTAACCTCAACTCAAATTCAGTTTGACATGGGAGAATGGGTGGCATTGATCAGAGGACTTAACCTAGAAGGTACTTTGGTAGGCATTCTTCATACCTACAATGATAATATTTCTGATGTGGTTATTAGCGAAAGAACGGATACTTTATGGGGTCAGGATTATTTTACAGAGGAGATTCTGGGTTTGAAATTTAAGATCTCTGCCTTCTCGTTTTTTCAAACGAACTCCTTAGGTGCCGAAAAGCTTTATGGTATTGCTTTGGATTTCATGGGAAATACCGACAACAAGACGATTTTCGATCTCTATAGCGGTACAGGAACCATTGGTCAAATTATGGCAAAAAAGGCAAAACAGGTGATCGGTATTGAACTCATCGAGGAGGCTGTTGAAGCTGCCAATAACAATGCAAAGATGAATGGTTTGGACAACTGTACCTTCATCGCTGGCGATGTCTTGAAGAAGATTGATGAGCTAAGTGTAAAGCCTGAGATCATTATCTTAGATCCACCGAGGGTGGGCGTACATCCAAAAGCATTACAGAAGATACTAAGATACAGAGCACCAGAGTTAATCTATGTATCGTGTAACCCTAAAACTTTAGCTGAGAATTTAAAAGACGCCCAGCTAGCAGGATACAAGGTGGATAAGGTAAAGGTCATGGATATGTTTCCCCATACGCCCCACGTGGAGACTGTCGTCCGTCTATATAGAGGATAGTAAAGGAGCATAAGTTATGTCAAATAATAATATTGAACGAATGAAAAAGTTAATTGAAGAAAAAAAGAAGATAAGTGCACAACAGGGTTCCATCGATGAAAAACCGAATCAGAAGACTGGAGGTAGTCGCAAGGCTTTTAAAAGTACAAAACGAGGCGGATTTTTTGATAAGTAGTAAGTGTTAAAATATGAACTTTGAAAGAGGATAACAATATGGATGGTACCAAACGGGACAATATCAGACAGGGAACAAGGGTAAGGGTTGTACAAAAACAGGACCAGCGTTCTGGAAAATTAACTGAAGGTGTAGTTTCAAAACTCCTGACAAATGCCCATACCCATCCCCACGGGATTAAGGTGATGCTTGAGAGCGGCATTGTGGGAAGAGTGAAGGAAATATTGAGTTAAATGTTAATGCTGTAAAGTGTCTGTCAGATAAGATAGACGCTTTTTATCTTTTTATCCTTGTCCCATTTTTCTTAATGAGATATACTTGCTTTGTATAGGAAGAAATAGGTTGGAGAAGTATGGTGTTTGCATAGTGAGTTTCTATTTGGACAGTTCATGTAGATAAGACTTTGACCAAAGGGTGGTAGACATGTTCAACATTACGGATGAAACGATAAAGGCAGGATGCTATTCTTATTCGACGCTGGCAAAGGGGCAGCGGTATTATAAAGAGGATAGAGTGAAGGCTGTAGACATAGATGAGGAATTTGTAAAAGCGATTGTAGCAGGTGGTGAGGAGTATTACGTTGAAATTTCTTTTACACCTTCTAAGACCATTGAACTAGCAGAATGTGAGTGTCCTGCAAATTACGACTATGCAGGATACTGTAAGCACATTGTTGCAGTGCTTTTGCATCTCAAGGATCTGAAAAGGTCAAATGCGAAAGATTGGAAACCCCAGACGATAGAATTGAAAAGTACCCAGGCAGCTGGGGAAATCATAAACTTTTTTGAGAACAAGCTAAATTCCTTTTCTAAGGACGATGTGGAAATAGAAGTTACCCTGGAAATGATGAGAAATCCTATGAACTATAGACAGAGTATACCTACTGTATCCTTACGGATGGGACAAGGGAAGCTATATGTGGTCAAGAACATGAAAACCCTCATCGAATCCATTGATGGGGGTACTCCTATTGAATTTGGGAAAAAGTTTACCTTTGATCCCTACCTGAATAAATTCAAGGATGTAGATTTACCCATAATCGATTTTCTAAGAGAGATGTACCAGATCGATAAGACAATCAAAGGTTACAGCAGTTATGGCTTTGGTAATAGCGGTATTTTCAATGGGAAATACCTATATCTTACCCATATATCAGCCAGGAGATTTTTAAAGTTGCTAGAGGGGAGAGTTTTTAAAGCCAAAATATTCGACAAAGAATATGTAGATGTAAGAATCTTAAAAGAAGATTTGCCTGTGGAGTTCTTACTAAAAAAGATGGATCATCAGCTCGTATTAAGTGTGAGTATGTTAGGTCAAGTAGTGCCCATAACCCAGGATGGTACCCATATGTTTTCAGGAGGAAATGTATATAGCATTTCAAAATCTCAGCATGAAAACTTAGGGCCATTTTACAATACGGTAGCTAGGACAGGTGTACATGATATCAAGTTTTCCGATAAAGATGGTGAGAAATTAGCATCTTTGGTGCTCCCGAGTATTAAGAAAGCTGGGAAACTTGAGGTGGATAGCAGCGTAGAGAGATTATTTTATCAAAAGCCCCTTGAGGCCAAAGTATATCTTGATAAAGCTGGAGAAAGGATTACAGCAGCTTTTAGCTTCGAATATGGAGAGTACACCTTTGATCCCTTTAAGCAAAATGAAAAAGTTGGTGATTTCAATATCATCATTAGGGATTTTGAGAGAGAACGGAGTATCCTTGATATCATTGAGAGAAGTGGATTTCGAATTAATAAGGCAGAAGTCTACCTAGATGACGATGTGATGATTTATGATTTTATTACAGATCGTATTTCAGAGCTTCAAAAACTATGTGAGGTTTATTATTCTGAAAGCTTCAAAAAAATTAGGTTGTATGATTCTTCCTATTACAAGGGAAGTGTACGCTTTAACGAGGAGACGGATCTCCTTGAGTTTAGCTTTTCCATTGATGGGGTGGATAGAGATAGTCTGCCTCTAATATTTGCTTCCCTAAAGCAGAAGAAAAAATATTACCGTTTATCCGATGGCTCCTTTTTGCCTCTGGGTTCACCAGAACTTAACAATATATCCAATATCATTGAATACCTTGACATTGAAGAGAGTGATTTGAAGAAGGATTTCATAAACCTTCCCAAATTCAAATCCATGTATCTGGATAACAAACTTAAAGAATTTGATAGTATTCATGTGGAACGAAATCGAGCCTTTAAGCAAATCGTCGAAAATATTAGGGAGCCAAGGGATATGGATTTTGAAATACCCCAGAGCTTGAAGGGCATTATGAGAAGTTATCAATCCATCGGTTTTAAATGGTTAAAAACCCTAGCGTCGTATGGTCTAGGAGGTATCTTGGCAGATGATATGGGTCTTGGCAAGACACTTCAAACCATTGCGTTTTTTCTCTCTGAGAAGGAAAAAAACATGCAGCCTTTTATGGTTGTATGTCCTACATCCCTTGTGTATAACTGGGAGAGCGAGATACAAAAGTTTGCGCCTTCGCTAAAGACTCTGGTGGTTTTAGGCAGCAAAAAAGAGCGATCGGAAATTATAGATCAAATTACCGATGAAGATGTGGTGATCACATCCTACCCTTTAATTCGTCGAGATGTTGAACAATACAAGGACATATCCTTTGGCTACTGCATTCTTGATGAAGCGCAGCATATCAAGAACCCTGATTCCGTCAATGCGAAATCGGTGAAGGAGCTCGGCGCCAAAGGATACTTTGCCTTAACAGGTACGCCTATAGAGAACAATTTGACAGAGCTATGGTCAATTTTTGATTTTGTCATGCCAGGATATCTACTCTCTCATAGAAAATTTGTGGAGAAGTTTGAAAAGCCCATTGTGACTGGAGAAAACATAGGGGCTTTAAAGGAACTGAATAAGCATGTCAAACCATTTATATTGAGAAGACTAAAGAAGGATGTTCTAAAGGAACTTCCAGCAAAAATTGAGAGTACCCTCACCGCGGAACTTACGGAAGGGCAGAAGAAGATTTATCTCGCATATTTGCAGCAGATCCGAGGGAAAATTGAAGAGGAAATGAGAGAGAAGGGCTTCGAAAAGAGCCACATTCAGATCCTTGCTGGACTTACCAGACTAAGACAAATCTGTTGCCATCCCGCTCTTTTCATTGAAGACTATGAGGGTGATAGTGGGAAGATGGATTTGCTTTTGGAACTCCTCCATGAGGCGAAGGAGGGAGGTCACAGGGTTCTGTTGTTCTCCCAGTTTACGAAAGCATTAAAACTCATTGCCAAAGTCCTTGAAAAGGAAGAAATCTCGTATCTTTACCTTGATGGCAGTACAAAGGTAGAAGCAAGGGGAGAGATGGTAAAAACCTTCAATCAAGGATCGAAGGATGTGTTTCTAATTTCTCTCAAGGCAGGAGGTACTGGGTTGAATCTTACGGGAGCAGACATGGTTATACATTTTGACCCATGGTGGAATCCTGCTGTTGAGGAGCAAGCTACCGATAGAGCCCATAGAATAGGGCAGGAAAATTCAGTCCAAGTGATGAAGTTGATTACAAAAGGAACCATAGAGGAAAAGATACTTGATTTACAGGAAAGAAAGCGGGAACTGATAGGTTCTGTCCTAGAGAATAGCGAGAACTTCATATCTAAAATGACAGAAAAGGATATTCGGGAGCTTTTTCAGATGTCTTAGGGCGATAGGGTTCTCTTTTAAAAGGGAACCCTATTGTTTATTCTGTCGGAGGAAAATATGTAATTTAATCTTTACTCCAGCCGATAGATGGCTAGGTATTATTTTGTCGAGAAAAAACCAGAAAAAGATACCAATACTACAGCGATAAATGACAAAATTCTCACTATGCTGATGCTATAATTATCTTAGAAGGATATATTTTTCTTGGGAAATTTACATAGTGAGGGATGACAGAATGAAAAAAGTATTCTTACAAAAGGAAATGCATCGGTGTGATTCAGCTGCATTAAGGCATATTTTTTTAGATTTAATTGAGGAGCGTGAAGATGCTAAGGCAATAGCTGTAGATTTTATGGCCATTGAGTATGTCACTGGTATCTTTCTAGGGGCCTTCATGTTTTTTCTTAAAAAAGCAAAGGATGAGGGAATTCCCATCCAGTTGATCAATGTAAGGCCTGATATCGAGAGAATATTTAAGCTAACCGCATTAGATAGAATATTTGCTATCAATTCATTGACATGTTTAGAAGAGCAATAGGCAGGATGGGTCCTGCCTATTTTTTTTTATCGATTCTAATCGATTTGGTCCACGATTTTTTGCCGCATCTAGGGCATTGTAAATATTTTGACGATGGTCCTTGTGGACTTGTAAAGTCTTTGAATGGAGAAATTGAATATTGATGCTGGCACTTTGGGCAAATATAAGCAGATACCCTAGTATGCCATCTCACGAGTAAAAAAAGTAGAATAGCACTGGAAGCTATCAGCACATAAACCATATGTCTACATCTCCTTAAGAAATAATAATATAGATAAAAGCGTGTTCTTATAAGGTTATTATAGCACAATAAGAGACGATGTATAGGCTTACATCCTCTCTTATTGTGCTATGGTGCTATGTAATAGAATTGGGATATCCCAATTCTATTGGATGATCATTATACTCTTCCAAAGCCAAGAAGTGGTCCGCCAAATAATACGATTAATAATAGGAAGAAGAAAAGTAGGCTGGAGTCATCACCGAATCCACCAAGGAATCCACCTGATCCGCAACCAGTACCTTTAAACCATCCACCAAATAATACTACTAGTAAAAGGAAGAAGAATAATAGATTTGTGTTGTCACCAAGAAAGCCACATCCTGGTCTTACTGCTGCACTCTCACTCATGAAAAACAAACCTCCTCAATAGATTGTAATAGGTGCTATTTATTGTGATAATACAAAATATGCCAAATGTGGATCAATGGTTACTCCATTTATAATGAATATAAATTTATTACCTTTCTAAGTTTATTTATATCAAGGGCGTTATGGTTTTTGATTTTATAAATATTGGGCATAAATGTAAAGGGGATTGACCCTTGCCTTTATGTCAAAATTTGTTGGAACATAGAATATGTAATATGTTAATATAGATTATAGTTGTTCAGTGAGGTATGGAAATGGGAGGAAGAGGGTAAATGTATGAACATAAGGAGAAACCGATTTATCCAAGGGGTATTGTGCATCACCGTCATTCTGCTAGGTCTTGGGATAAGACGATATGCAGGGTATCTGCCCCAAATCCTAGCAGTTTATGGCGGTGATATTTTATGGGCATTGATGATTTATATTGGTTTTGGATTGTTGTGGAGTAGGACATCTGTTCTGAGGCTATTTCTCTATACCTTGGCGTTTTCTTATTTCATCGAAGTGAGCCAATTGTATCAAGGGCAGTGGATCATGGACATACGAGGAACTACCCTTGGAGCTCTAGTCCTTGGACATGGTTTTTTGTGGAGTGACCTAGTGTGCTATACGATTGGTGCCCTTCTCGGAGTCATGATGGAAAAGTATGTATTAATAGGGTACAGAAGATCGATATATAAGATGAAAAACTAAAGTAAGGGAGAATACTGTAATATGATGGAGATTCAAATCGAAGAGAAATTAAGAGAGTTATGCCCAACGATTCTTTTGGGATGTATAGAGGCCGTCGTAGAGGTCCAGGATATACAAAATGAATTATGGGATCTGTTGAGGGAGGCGTGTCAGCGCGTTGCCAATCAAATGAAAATGGAAGATATTGCGAAGATAAAAAATATTGTCGATGGAAGAGCAGCATACAGGAGATTGGGAAATGATCCTACTCGGTATAGATTGTCTTCTGAATCACTATTGCGTCGTATTGTAAAGGATCGGGAACTATATCAGATTAATAGTGTGGTGGATGCGAATAATCTGATCTCTATTTCTTCTTACAATCCTGTTTGTGCTTATGATTTAGATAAACTAAAAGAACCCATCTTCTTTACTGTGGGTGGAACAGGAGAAAGTTATGAGGGGATTGGTAGAGGAATGATCAATATTGAAAATTTACCTGTTTTTTCCGATGCATATGGGAAATTTGGAAGTACGACCTCGGATTCTGAGAGGGCTATGGTGACCTCTGACACCAAAAGACTACTGTTATGCATTGTTTCCTTCAATGAGGATGCCCACATGTCCAAGCATTTGGAAATGGCAAAAGAATTGCTAGAAAAATTTGCTGGAGCACGGGAAGTAAAGATCTATAAGGTACCTTAGTTTACTGGTGAGCGATAAATCAATGGAAGGGAGGGGAATATATAGATGAAAAGATTGCTTTTATGTCTATTGATGATTACGGCTCTTTTATGGTCACGGAGGGCCCTTCCAATGGAAAGGGGAAAGCAGTTTTTTGAAGGCTTATTGATCCCATCAAACACTGATAAAAGGCTGCGAATAGAAGAAGCAAAGGAAGGTGTGATGGGTACTAAACAAGATCTCATTTATCTCCATGGAATGACCATTCGTGAAAGAATATTGGTACCTGAAGGGTATGAGCGGATTCCTGTATCAGCCAATTCATTCCAAGCCTATTTGACAAGCCTACCTCTTAAGAAGCACGGTGCCCAAGTATTGCATTATGATGGTACCCCAAAGACAAAGACTAATGTATATGAGGCTGTGGTAGACATGGATATTGGTAACCGTGATTTGCAACAGTGCGCCGATGCTATTATGAGACTAAGGGCCGAGTATCTTTATGGACTAGGAGAATATGAAAAAATTTATTTCCATTTCACCAACGGATTTCGTGCAGATTATGGCAAATGGATCCAAGGACATAGGATTGTGGTAGATGGAAATCGTGCAAATTGGGTTCGCAAGACAACGCCTTCAACGGAGTATGAGGGGTTTCGAAAATACCTTGACATCGTATTCGCCTACGCTGGAACTCTTTCCCTTGCAAAGGAGTTAAAACCCGTTGAGGTAGCCAAAATGGATATTGGAGATGTATTCATCCAAGGTGGAAGTCCTGGACATGCTGTGATTGTGGTAGATATGGCTGAAAACAAGGAAACAAGAGAAAAATTGTTTTTGCTAGCCCAAAGCTATATGCCAGCACAGGATATTCAGGTTTTAATCAACCCTAACAATGATGTACTTAGTCCATGGTATAAACTTCAAGAGAACGAAAAACTATATACCCCAGAATGGTCCTTTGAATGGGATGATCTAAAAGCATTTGTGAAATAGTCATAGGCGAGGGCTCAAGAAAAGTAGGTATGCTCATAAGCAAAAGGGAATATGCGTATATAAGGCATCTATGGATTAATAGATGTCTTTTTTTTATTGGAAGGTTTATTAGGAATGGATGATATGGTTTTGTTATAAATATAGAGAGAGGGTGATAACATTTTAAAAGTATTCCACCAGGTAAAGGGGGAGAAAAGATGACGGTTTTTATCTCAAATTTAATCTATAATTTTCTCATTGCGTTTGGCGTGATTATAGGTGCCAGTTTTTTTGCAGGTATAGGCGCCATCCTAAATAATCATCCACCACTTAAAACCATGATGGAGGTATCTAGTGCAATTAAAATTTGGGCTGTGGCTGTGGCTCTAGGGGGGACTTTCCCTTCCTTTGAGGTGATTGACCACGGTATATTTAAGGGTGAGTTCAGAGGTGTCATCAAACAAATTATCTATATACTGATCGCATTGATTGGTGCAAATATGGCTTGCGTCTTTATTAGATTCGTCAAAGAGTGTGCTGCCCTATGGATAGAATAAGAAAATATGGTTTCAAAGTCTTTACTTCATTTTTGGTAGGTATGGCTACTGGAGGATTGATTGGAATTTTGGGTATGACCATACTGATCAGCTATCGTTTAGATCAATTCTATGAGGAAATCGCGGAGTTGAAGAGTGTCATAGAGGAAAAGGATGAACGGCTGAATAAGCTAGAGGAGTCTACGAATAAGCAACGATTTATCCTTAAGGAGGTCAAGGTAGAACTAATCTTTGAAGGAGATGAGATCGACGAAATTGAATTGAAGAAACACATTCGAAACAAGTACATTACATTAATTGGAAAGGAAGTCAAATCCATCGATACAGATCTATTAGAGGTGGTTATTGATCGAAGAATGATGGAGCTAGGTAAAAACAGGTATCAGTTGTTTATCAGGAAGGTTATTCTAACGGATGTATTAGAAATATGGATCAACGTGGAAACTATACAGTAGACTACCTATTGAGCAATTGATTTCTTCCTCAGATCGATAGAAGTATTTAGCATTTTTCTATTGAAAAAAGAGGGCTTTAAATGGCAAATTTATAAAGAGAAATGTGAAATAATATAGTATAATGATGTATATGTATAGGAAAAAATTATAAAAGACATAACTATTAAAGAATTGGAGTAGGACATATGAAAAAACAAAACACAGGGTTTATACTTATAGGGCGCTGGGTCATTACCCTATTGTTACCATTGGTAATTTTGCTAACCACTCTTCAAGTATTTGCTTTTGATAAAGACTTTTATATAAAGGAATTTACCAAATATGAAATACCTAAGGTTACGGGTATGAACATAGAGGATCTGGAAAGAGTTTCAGTAAAGATGATCCAATACCTTAAAGATGAAGAAAAAGACCTTGTGATAGAGGGGACTGTAAAGGGTGAGCTGCGAGAGGTTTTTGGAGAACGGGAAAAACACCATATGATAGATGTAAAAAACTTGTTTCAAGGGGGATATTTCCTGAGAAATACGGGAGTTTTTCTGATATTTATAGTCATCCTATTACTCAGAAGATGGACACCTAGGTACGCCATAGAGATCATGAAGGGGATATTCCATAGCAGCATTTTGACCTTTGTACTTATGGGCTTACTTTTGATATTGATGCGGATTGATTTTTATAAATATTTTACACATTTTCACGAAATTTTCTTCGACAATGATCTGTGGCTGTTAGATCCAAATACGGAGATCCTTATTCAAATGTTACCTTTGGAATTCTTTATTGATATAGCAACTAGAGTGATTCTATGGTTTGTGGGAATCATGAGTATCATGGGTGCAGCCACATATATTAGATTAAGAAAAGAGATATAATAGATAAAAAATCAGCCAAGACGATAGTCTTGGCTGATTTTATTTCAATACATTTTATAAACGCTTTACATAACCATGAACGAATGAACGGGAATCCGTAAATCATCGATGAGTACATTCAGTGCATCTGCAAGTTTTTCAATGGTGGCAAAACTAGGGTTTTGTTTATCTCCCCGCTCTAATTCTTCGATATAGCTTTTAGACAAATTACTTCGCAGTGCCAAATCTAACGAGGTATATCCCTTCTCCTTTCGCAATTCTCTGATCTTTGTACCATTGATCATTCAGAATTCCTCCTTAAGATAAGTATTTTCCTAGGATGTCCTTTGGTAAGAAGATGACAAGACTCATGCCTGTAAGAGGTATACTTTTATATATGCTGAATTTTGAGATGCTATACTACTATTATATCATGGAAAAAAGATTAAATATTAAAAACTTGTTAAACTTTCCTAGGAAGGAAGTCTCATTTTCCCCACCTAGTAATGTATGGATGAAGGACAGTTGCTCTAATCGGAGTCATATGAAGAAAATTTAATATAATTGAATTATTCTATCTAATTGATTATGATGAATAAAGAGAGATATTTCGGGGGGCTACATATAAATGGTCAAAATTAAGAATTATCTGAAGCAGTATAAAAAGAACGGAAAGCTGTTTTTGATGAGTAGCTTTATATCCTTTTTTACCATGAGTGCATTTAGTATTCTACTGGGAATATTCTTAAAAGAGAAGCAGTACGGAGAAGCCTTTGTAGGGTCTATTATGTCTATCCAGATCATTGCCATGGGCATAGGGTCTCTTCCATCCGTTGTTATGTTAAATCGATGGGGAAGTAGAAAGAGTTTGATTTTATCCCTGCTGTTGATTGCCATAGGTGGCGTTGGGCAAGTTATTACCGACCATGAGATGATGATTACTATGTATTCCATCTTGTATGGTTTCGGTTTTGGAATACAGTTTACTGTAGAGCCTCTGCTTTTGACAGAGAATAGTTCGCCCGTAGAGCGCATGTCTTTATTTAGTTTAAATTTTGTTCTTAAAAATATCGCCATGATGATTGGAAATTTTTCTACTGGATATGCTTCAGATTATTTACAGCAATATATGCATAGTGTAGATGCAATAAAATGGATACTTATGGGTTGTAGCATCCTGACGTTAACCGGCATTTATGCTATATTTGAAATGGAACAGGGGACGGGCATAAAGAAGCAGGCCTCCAATAACTTCTTAGCAGGGTATAAGGAAATGATGAGTCCTCCCGTAGCTCTGTTTCTTTTATATAATGCATTGATCGGATTAGGGGCAGGGATGGTAGTGCCCTTCTTTAGTGTGTACCTAAAGTATTCATTGCATGTTGATGACATGGTGGTGGGAAGCATCCTGTCCTTTGCCCAACTTGGAACGGTTCTTGGAGGGATGCTCATTCCAACCTTAGTACTAAAGGTAGGTAAGCCTAAGGCCGTAGTTTTATGTCAGATGCTTTCAATTCCATTTTTGCTTTCTATTGCTTTCCCACAGGGTATATTACTTGTGGCCATCTCTTTTTTTATGCGATCATCTCTTATGAATATGGCCCAGCCTGTGCTGCAAAACTTATCAATGGATTTGGTGTTGAAGGAGAATAGAGTATTCTTCAGCAGTTTTCTAGCCCTTTCAAATAATCTTTTAAGGGGGGCAGGTGTTTACTTTGGGGGTATTCTTATGGAACGCTTTACCTATAATACACCATACTATTTCACTGTATCGATGTACTGTGTGGGAACTATGTTATTTATGATGGTTTTTATGAAGGATCAACTATGGAGGGTGAAAAAACAATTTCAGAAGCAGACATAATTAACCATAGTATGTTGTCATCTAGGGTATAGCCTGGGATTATTCTCACCATACTAATTAAGTAGCACATTCTAATTGGGAAAGTAGATGGTGATGGCATGAAGGGTAATGAACCAAATGAAATTCTGGCAGTGATGAAAAGACTGCCGAAGTATACCAAGTTGATCTATCGTTTATATAAATCACCCTTTGTGACGAAAAGACAAAAACTCCTTCTTTCTGCTGCTATGGGGTATCTTATTTCTCCCATTGAATTGGTGCCAGGGTTTATTCCTGTGGTGGGGCAGGTAGATGACTTGGTTATTGTACTTTCGATTCTTAAAAGGGTCTTGAGATCAAATCAAAGCAAATTAGTTCAAGATTTGTTGCTAAGACAAGGTCTTAGCTTGGAGATTATTGATGAAGATATTCGTATCAGCATGAAGGTAGCCAAAGAACTGTTGATGAAAGCAGGATGGATTATGGGAAAAAGTCTCTTGTGGACGGGAAGGTTCGGCATTGCTATAGGAAAGAAAGTGATTGGCAGAAAGTCCGAAAAAAATGTAGAGATTAAAAAGAATCTTAATCTTGTATTGCATAAAAAGCCAAAATATAGTAAAAATGAATAGAGAATAAAATACAGCAAGAGAGGATGATACATATGAGCAATCCAATAGTAACGATTACAATGGAAAATGGAAACGAAATAAAAGTAGAGTTATATCCTGAGGTTGCACCGAATACGGTGAACAATTTCATATCATTGGTACAAAAGGGTTTCTATAATGGCCTTATTTTCCATAGGGTGATTCCTGGATTTATGATCCAAGGAGGTTGTCCACAGGGGTCAGGTACAGGGGGGCCAGGATATGGCATCAAGGGTGAGTTTAGTGGTAATGGATTTAAAAATGATCTCAAGCATACAAAAGGCGTAATCTCCATGGCAAGATCTGCCCATCCTGATTCTGCAGGATCTCAATTCTTTATCATGCATGAAAATTCGCCTCACTTAGATGGACAATATGCAGCCTTTGGTAAGGTTACCGAGGGAATCGAAGAAGTAGATAGAATTGCCAGTACTAAAAAAGATTTTAGGGACAGACCTGCTGAAGATCAGAAAATGGAAAAGGTTACTGTGGAACTATTCGGCAAGGAATATGATGAACCTCAGAAAAAATAGCTAGGAGAGCACTCCTAGCTTTCCTAATCCTGAGAGGGTTTAGGGGACCCTTGTTTTATAGAGAGTGGTGGGATCGTTATGAATACATTAGAGATAAGAAATAATATATTTAAATTGGCGGGACCTGCGATATTGGAAATGACTTTACATACCATGGTGTGGACAGTGGACACCGCCATGATTGGTAGATTGAATCCAGCATCCATCTCTGCGGTTTCTTTAGGTGCCCAGATGATGTTTATCACCATGGCAATCTTTGGGTCTATAGGTATAAGTGCAACAGCTATGGTGGCGAGAAATGTAGGAGCTGAGGATTTTGAGAGAGGACAAAAGGTTGCTGCCCAAGCGCTTGCCATGGGTTTTCTTATTAGCATATTCATTTCGACCTTAGGTATGTTGTTTTCAAAAGAAATTTTCGAGTTTGTGGTCGATGACCCTCAGCTCATAGCGTATGGGAGTACGTATCTAAGGCATGTATTGATTGGTGGATTTTTTCTAATTCCCTTGGGTGTGAGTAATGCCATACTGAGGGGGGCGGGAAATACAGTTATACCCTTGAAAGCTGCATTATTTGCCAACGTGTTCAATATTTTAGGTGATTATGTATTGATTTTTGGCAAATGGGGATTCCCACAGCTTGGTGTAAAGGGTGCTGCTATTGCCACCGGATTGGCACAAATCTTGGGAGCATTTATATCATTATACTATTTGTTCTCGGGAAAAGGTGGTATCAAGGTTTATATCCGTGACTTGTTTATCCTAAATAAGGAAATCCTATCAAAACTCTTTCGCCTAAGTATACCAGCTGCATTTGAAATAACAATGAATGATGGCAGCAGATTATTGTCTGCATTTTGGATTGCCAAGTTAGGAACCATTCATTTTGCTGCCAACGCTGTGGCCGTTGCAGCGGAATCTATTTCTTTCATGCCTGGATATGGATTTGCCATAGCAGCCACCACTTTAATGGGTCAAAGCCTAGGCGCAAAGCAAGTGGATGTGGCCCACAAAAGCACCATGAAGTCTATGCAGTATGCTGTGATCCTAATGGGTGGGGTAGCCATTATATTTTTTTCTTTTCCCCGTGTCATCATGAGTCTGTTTACATCGGATCGGGAAACGCTGCAGTTAGCAACCCAGTGTATTCGAATCGGAGCCCTAGAACAAATTCCTATTGCCATTGCTATGGTGATTTCTGGTGCCTTGAAGGGTGCTGGTGATACAAAGGGGCCGTTTTATATTTCTTTAGCAACAAATTTGGGTGTAAGGCTTCCACTAATTTTTATGATTATATTCTACTGGAAATTAAGTATTGTCTATGTCTGGGTTGCAACAGCCCTTCAATTTGCACTGGAGGCATTATTGATGACACTGCGCTATAAACGAGGCAAATGGAAAACCCTTGAAATCAGCTAGCGAATAAATAAGCATCCACCAGTAGGTGGATGCTTATTTATTCGCTAATAGTTGAACAGCCTTTTCAAAAACACATATGTCTGGAGATAGTGGCGTGGGCAATTGATTCATGGCAAACCAGCCGACTTCATAGCTCTCGAAGCTGCATTGTAATTCACCGGAAAGATATTGACAAGCATAGACGGTAATATGGGAATCCTCATAGGTAAATTCATGAATGTGGTGTTTTACTTGGCACAGGATTCCTGTTTCTTCCCAAATTTCTCTGCATACGGCCTCTTCTTTTGTTTCTCCAGGATCTAGAAATCCACCGGGAGGGCCCCAAAGCTTTGGATACCACTTTCTATGAACGAGGAGCACCTGATGGTCTTTCACGACGATTCCCATTGCTGCAATTTTCATTTTCGATCCTCCTGGGATAATCATAGCCAGGAAAAATCCTGGCTATGATCACTTTGTATGACATCATATTCTAAAAAGACACAATGAAGAACAATTGTTCTAAAGTCTGTTGCTAGATCCTAATACATTGCGGATCTTATGCTGAACCATATTCTGAATGGCAGTTCTTGCGGGTGCTAAATATTTTCTTGGATCGAATTCCTTTGGATTTTCCACAATCAATCTTCGAATGGCAGCTGTCATGGCAAGTCTCAAGTCGGTATCAATATTTACTTTACAAACACCTAGGGTAGCTGCCTGACGAATCATATCTTCTGGAACACCTTGAGCGCCTGGAATGTCACCGCCATACTTATTGCATAACTCAACAAATTCAGGTAGTACTGTGGAAGCACCATGAAGTACAAGGGGTGTATTTGGAAGAAGATGAGTAATTTTTTCTAGGCGAGCAAAATCTAATCTTGGCTCCCCTTTAAACTTATATGCACCATGGCTTGTGCCGATAGCGATGGCTAATGAATCAACACCTGTTCTCTCTACGAATTCTGCTGCCTCATCAGGATCTGTAAACGTAGCATCTTTATGACTAACATTTACATCATCTTCTACCCCTGCTAGCTTGCCTAATTCTGCTTCAACGACAACACCTCGTGCATGGGCATATTCTACTACCTGCTTAGTAAGGGCAATATTTTCCTCAAATGGATATTTAGAACCGTCAATCATGACAGAGGTAAAGCCGTCATCTATGCACATTTTGCAAATTTCAAAATCTTCACCATGGTCAAGATGTAGAACGATATCTAGCCCGCTATCTTCTACAGCAGCTTCAACCAGCTTTCTTAGATAAATTGGATTAGCATATTTTCTTGCACCTGCAGATACTTGTAAGATAAGGGGAGACTTTTCTTCTTTTGCAGCTTCAACGATGCCTTGAATAATTTCCATATTATTCACATTGAATGCACCTACAGCATATCCCCCTAGAGCAGCTTTTCTAAACATTTCGGTAGATGTAACTAATGGCATGGTAAAACCTCCTAACATTTCATTCATTTCATTTTTGCCGACTGTATGTACTGTATTTTCAAGTGTAATTATATAACAACAGTCTAAAAAAAACCATAAAAATCAAAGATTGCATAAAAAATAACTAGGAATTAACAAAAAAATAATGTAGAATAAGATATAGAAAAAACAAGAAGTATAGCTTGGCCTAGAACTCAACAAACTAAAGTAAGTACTAAAATGTGAACACCTGTTTATGTTCACAAATTCTTTGGAAATGCAATCCCAGCTTACTTAGTTAGTTTTATACTTTTTCATTAGATTTTATTCCATGATGATGTTATTTCTATAGACTTTTGATACACGCTAATAATTATTATTGAGTTATTAGAAGATTTTGAACAGAAACATATTGCCAGTCATGGCAAGCCGATAAGGCGGGGGTGATTCTTGGTGAAATATAAAAATCAAATTCCAAATATATTTACTTTTTTAAATCTTTCCTTCGGGATACTTGCAATTATTGCTGTATTTTATGATCAATATGGAACGTCTGCATGGTTAATTATCTGCGCCGGTGTGCTAGATCGAATGGATGGTCAATTGGCGAGAAAACTTAATGCGGTAAGTGATTTTGGAAAGGAATTAGATTCTTTGTGTGATTTGATATCTTTCGGTGTGGCACCTGCCATTCTTATGTGGCACTTGAATCTTATGGGAACTGGTGCATTGGGTATTGGCATTACGCTAATGTTTGCACTATGTGGAGCTTTTAGACTGGCAAGATATAACATAGCAGAATTTGATGGTGTCTATATGGGTATTCCGATTACTATCTGTGGCGGTTTGGTGGCTTTAATGTCATTGTATTCCACCCGTTATGTTACAAGTTTACCGATTTTATTTATCACAATGATTTTTCTTTCATATGCCATGGTCACGAAAAGAATTAAATTAAGAAAGAGATAAATGAACCCACCTTATGGTGGGTATATTTTTGTGTTCATACTGGAGATGCTAGTAAAAATAGGGAAGCAGAGGAGATTTACAATGCAGTTGCCAAAACAATTTTTAGATAGGATGAAGGTTTTGTTAGAGGATGAATTTGAAGATTTTATTCATTCTTACGACGGATCAAAATACCAAGGGTTGAGAGTGAATACGCTGAAAATATCGGTGGAGGAATTTTTGAAAATATCTCCTTTTACCTTAAAGCCCATTCCTTGGACAACGGATGGGTTTTATTATGATGAAGGAGAACGACCAGCAAAACATCCCTATTATCATGGTGGATTATATTATATACAAGAACCTAGCGCCATGGCGCCAGCATCCGTTTTGGGTGCTTTTCCAGGAGATAAGGTCCTAGACCTTTGTGCTGCACCAGGGGGAAAGACTGTACAGCTTGCAGCAAAGCTCAGTGGGGTGGGAATCCTTGTTACCAATGACATTAATTTTCAGAGGGTAAAGGCCCTGGTCAAAAATATAGAATTATTTGGCATCAAAAATGCGATCGTAACCAATGAAACACCAGAAAAATTAAAGAGGTACTTTTTAAGATATTTTGATAAAATTCTAATTGATGCGCCTTGCTCTGGAGAAGGAATGTTCCGAAAGGATGAAAAAATGGTTAAAAGTTGGGAACGCCAAGGGATTGAACCCTATGTGTTGATGCAGCAAGCCATTATGGAATGTGTGGATGACATGTTGGCGGCAGAGGGAGAACTGCTATATTCAACCTGTACCTTTTCCCCAGAAGAGAATGAAGGAATCATTGAAGAATTTATTTCAAAGCATAATGATTATGTGATTCACCCTATATCAAAGGCTCTAGGGTTTGACGAAGGTAGACCTCAGTGGATTGGAGGCAGTCAGGCTTTAAAAGGTAGTGCGAGGCTATGGCCCCATAAGATAGAGGGCGAAGGACATTTCTTAGCATGGTTAAAAAAAGAACATGGAGAGCCAATGGGGATGAATGCCAATTATTCCGCTGAAGTGAAGGCACCAAAGGTATTCTCTACTTTTATGGAAGAAAACCTAAATACACAAATAGAAGGTATTTTTGAGATACATAATGATCAGTTATATTTATTGCCAGAAGGTTTACCTTCATTAAAAGGATTGAAAGTTTTAAGATCTGGATGGTTATTGGGAACGATGAAGAAAGATAGGTTTGAACCGAGCCAAGCCATGGCCATGGCATTATCTAGTAGGGATGCGAAGAGAGTTGTGAATCTGCAAGCGAAGGATCCGATGATTGTGAAATACCTTAAAGGAGAAACTTTGGATATTGAGGGAGAAAAGGGTTGGACCCTTGTATGCGTGGATCACTTTCCTGTGGGATGGGCAAAACAGACGGAAACTATGTTGAAAAACTATTATCCACCTGCTTGGAGATGGATAGATTAGGAGGCATATATGGCAAAAACACAGAGACTGGATAAAGTTCTCAGCAATATGGGATATGGTACTAGAAGCGAAATAAAGATTTTTATCAAAAAAAATAGTGTCAAGGTGAATGGTGTAGGTTTAAAGGATGGAAGAGTTCATATCAGTCCCCAAGAAGATGTGATTGAGGTGAATGGAGAGAGGCTTGAATATCGTGATGTGGTCTATCTTATGATGAATAAGCCCCAGGGGGTAATCTCTGCAAGCTATGATCCAAAGGTTGAGACAGTGGTGGACTTGGTAGACGAGGTTTATCGAGTATTTGAGCTCTTTCCTGTGGGTAGGCTAGATAAGGACACAGAGGGTTTACTCATATTAACCAATGATGGAAAACTTGCCCATGAATTGCTGGCACCGAAGAAACATGTCCCTAAGACATATTTTGCAGTCATTGAGGGCAAGGTTAGCAGCGACGATCAATTGAGCTTTCAAAGGGGCGTAACCTTAGATGATGGATATGTGACCCAGTCCGCAGAGCTCACCATTTTAAAAAGTGATGATATCTCTGAGATTGAACTAACTATTTATGAAGGTAAGTTTCATCAGGTGAAAAGAATGTTTGAAGCTGTGGGCAAGAAAGTCACCTATTTAAAACGTATTGCCATGGGAAGCCTGAAACTTGATTCTGGCCTTGCCTTAGGAGAATATCGAGAGCTAACTGTAGAGGAAATTCAAATGCTTGTGAATAGATAGAGGTGAAACCTAGGTTTCACCTCTATCTATTCTGTCAGGGGGTCTTCTTCTTCGCTGGTTTTATTTGTATCAAACATAGACATAAGCTTCATCATCTGAGCCATTTTTTTGAACTGATCAATGTTTTTTGCTTGTTCTTCTGGGAGCATCGGACGGATGGCTTCGATCATCGCATCAATTTGCATTGGAGAATCGCCACCGTTATCAGTTTTCATTTGCCGTTGGATATCTAGTACCTTCTTCACATCTTTAAACTTATCCATCATAGACATAATGTTGGTGAAATTCAAAATCTGTGCTTTGTTTTCGCTGCTTATGGTATCTCCTAGGAGGTCCACGATTTCATTCACAATTTCCTTATTAAACTTTCCAGAGGAACTTTTAGCTTTCGACAAGGTTTTACTCAGGTCTTGAATGGAAGAAACCTTCTTAACGCCCTCCAGCAATTTGGTTAATCTCTCGATTGAATTTGAATCAATATTTACAGTTGGGGAAGAAATAGGTTTGGCTAAAATCAGTTTTCTGTCAAAACTATGGGTAGATAGCTTTGGTCTAGGCAGTATAGAAGGATTCCTGTCCTTCAAAAGAAATAGTAGCGCAAAAGGAATAAGTACAAAAATTAATTTTTTATTGTTATCTGAGGTGAGCTGTGCGATGCCAAGCTCTTCAAAAGATTTTAGAATCTCATTTGATAGTGGCGTTTCATTATTTTTCGAGGGAATAAACTCATTCATAGTTTGCCTCCTAACATAAAAATGCACCTTTAATCTATACTATGCATACCCTCAATTATTGTTACAATATTCTTGGAGAAATCAACGTTATAAATGATAATAATGGCACATACATATAAATGAATACCAAATCGTATTTGGAGGTGCTAGTATGGGAAGCATAGACCAGAGAAGGCTGCAGGGACTGATGCGGATGATGGGTGGTATGAACATCAATCCACAACAATTGAAAATGTTCGAAGAAATGACGAGCAAGTATGGAGATAAAAGTGAAGAAGAGATCATTCAGGAACTCACCCAACTAAATGAAGTATTGGGTAAAGATAAAGAAAAGTACTTGAAGCAGATGGAAGCACTGGCACAAATGAAAGACTTCCTTAATGACGAACAACGGCAGAAGCTAGATCGAATGATAGCGTTTCTGAATAAAACAGAAAGTCAGGAATAGTGATCACAGGTAGGATGTATGGGAAATCGTAGAACTACGATTGGCTATACATCCTACTTTTTCTCATTATTTGATGGTAAAAATAAATTCTCTTTTTTTAAGGCATTATTTTATCTTTGTATTTATCTATCTTTTTTGCTATGATTCTTGTAGGTGGATTGGAATGAAGGACATCTGCTGCTCAAGATTTGGTGCCAGAGGGAAAGACAGTCGCTTCCTTCTTAGAATGTAAATAGGCTAGGAGATTCCTAGCCTATCATTATGTTCCTATGAACTTTGTAAAAACTAACTTTTTAAGAAGTTTTTTTTGCGCCGGTAATGGTATAGATCACATCATCAAGGGAAGCATTAGAAGGTACTGAAAACTTACCAGATTTTAATTTTGACTCCAGCTTTAACTCTTGTATGCGAGCAATAAATTTTGCAGTGTTGTCAATGAGACCATTTTGCTTTAGAATATTAGCGATACCGCTGCCAGGTGTGCCGTTGGGAATGTTTATCTGAATCAAGGTAGTCTGAGGTGCCACAGCAATAACAACGGTTTCTAAAACCGGTGGAGTTTTTTGTTCATTGGGTGGTGGTGCACTCTCATTGTTGCTAGGGGACCCGTTTTGGGATGAATTCTCAGGTGTTGACTTTGTAGATGGGGTCTCTAATGGCGCTTCATCGGTTTTAGGATTTTGTTTTTCAACTACAGGTGTCTCGGTGGGAAGTTTATGGGTTGAAAAAGCCAAAGAATCTGAAACTTTCCAAGTAATCACTGTAGACATGATCAAGATGATAACAAAGGCAAGTAATACATCACTGGCTTCGTATAATAAATCTTTGAATTTCTCAAACATTTTGTATCCTCCTCTTAAGTAACGCCAAAACTTATATATAGGATAACATAATCCTAAGGCTGGTTTCAACTGCAATGAAAAATATATTGGGGGATTCCTATGACATAAGATGGGTATTGGGTGGTTAGGATATGGAGAAATTATGGATAGGAAGGAGTGAAACTATGCAGAAATATCAGTATTGTCCTAAATGTGGAGGAAAGCTATACTTCAATCAGTTTCACGATCGTCAACGATTAAAATGTGAAGAATGCAGCTTTATATTGTATGAGAATCCTATTGTTGGCGTAGCGGCAATTTTATTGAAAGATAATAAAATATTGTTAGGGAAAAGAAATACGAGCTATAAGAATTTGTGGTGTATACCTTGTGGGTATGTTGAATACGATGAAGATGTTTATGATGCAGTGGCAAGAGAATTTAAAGAAGAAACAGGATTGGATATTGCCATTGACAGGGTATACACAGTTCAATCCAATTTTCATAATCCAGAAAGACATACGGTAGGTGTCTGGTTTTTAGCCCATGAAAGAGGGGGGAAGCTAGAGGCCTCTGATGATTTAGACCAAGTGGATTATTTTGACTTGGATCATATGCCGCCATTGGCATTTCCAACGGATGAGATCGTCATAGAAATGTTGAAAAAAGACATGGGGAGAGAGTGAATAATTTGAGAGAACTAAACGTAGGAAAAAATGAAGGAAATCAGCGTGTCGATAAATTTCTAAGAAAGTATTTACCAAAAGCATCTTTAGGATTTATTTATAAAATGATTCGAAAGAAGAATATTAAGGTCAATGGCAGCAAGATTGACAATGACTACATATTGAAGGATGGGGATCTGGTTCAGTTATACCTTAGCGAGGATACGATTGAAGGGTTCTATGAAAAAAAGGAAATTAAAACTATTAAGATGTCTTTTAAGGTCGTATATGAAGACGAAAACATTCTGCTGGCCAATAAACCCTTTGGATTATTAGTACATGGTGATAGTATGGAAAAGAAGAATACCCTAATCAATCAGGTGCTGAGTTATCTCCATGCCAAGGGGGAATATGATCCAAGGGACGAAAAAACCTTCGTACCAGCTAGTGTCAATCGTCTAGACAGAAATACCAGTGGTATTGTTATTTTTGCGAAAAATTATGAAACAGTTCAAAATTTAAATAAAATGGTAAGAGAGAAAGAATACATTAGAAAGTATTATTTAACCATTGTAAAGGGTCGGGTCATGAAAGGACAAGAATTAAAGGGGTATATGACCAAGGACGAAGGCAAGAATCGTGTTCAATTAGCGAATCGGGGGGACCAAGATGCAAAAGAGATGCATACCATTTATAAGCCATTGAAAAGTACCGATGGGTTTAGTCTTTTAGAAGTGGAGATTGTCACTGGAAGAACCCATCAGATTAGGCTCCATCTTTCAAGTATTGGACATCCTATCATCGGCGATTCAAAATATGGAAATGCTAACATCAACCAAACGATGAAGAAAAATTTTGGACTAGAGACACAATTTTTACATGCCTATAAAATATATTTTGATAAATGTTTAGGTAATCTCACCTATTTAGAAGGAAAGAGTTTTGAAGCTCCCCTTCCCAAAAGACTGAAGGATATTGAAGATAGGTTAATCAATGATTGGTCAGAGTAGTGACGGACATAAATAAAGGCTGTTCATGTGTTCCTAAGATAGATAAAATAGAAGAAAGATCAAGCTGATCATGAAAGAAGGGGATACTCATGAATGTTTTTTCCGAACCTGAAGTCAGTGGAAATTCTCTGTGGTTTGTTTTTCATAAGGATCAACTGCTTATAAAAAAGGTAAATGAAGGATGGGAAATTCCCACAAAAGAGGATTTAAAGCTGGTAGAATCTATACCTAATAAATATCTGTTTCTTGGGAAGAACAAAGAAACCGACTGTTTTACAGCAGCGTTAAGTACCAATGAAATCCATGGAGATGGAATGGCTTTCATTGGTTTGAGAGAACTCTTCGGAAAGGTTGACGAAGTACTGTTCTGGGTTGCAGGAAAAGCTATTCAGATTGTAAATTGGGATAAAACCTATCAATTTTGTGGACAGTGCGGCACACCCACTGTGACAAAGAAAAATGAATTTGCCAAGCTTTGTCCTGGATGCGGGCTTACAAATTATCCGCGTATTTCACCAGCCATCATCGTGGCGGTGGTGAAAGGGAATAAAATCTTATTAGCACAAAGCAGCCGTTTTACTTCGCAATTTTATAGTGTCCTTGCTGGATTCGTAGAGCCAGGAGAAACACTGGAGGAATGTGTGGAGCGGGAAGTAAGAGAGGAAACAGGCATTGAAGTGAAAAATATCAAGTATTTTGGAAGTCAATCTTGGCCTTTTCCAAATTCCCTTATGATCGCTTTTACAGCGGAGTATGTCGCAGGAGAGATAAAGGTAGATGGAGAGGAAATTATCGAAGCCAAATGGTTTTCTGTAGAGGATCTTCCTGCCATTCCTGGTAGTATTAGCATCGCGAGAAAACTCATTGATTGGTTTATAGTAGTCCACAAATAAAACTACAGCCTTTGGAAAGTCCAAAGGCTGTAGTTCTGCAATGTATTAAAATTTCTGCAATTCAAATACAGGATGAAGCTCACCAATAGCTTCGCCGCGATGATTTTTGACTTGGGGTTTCCAAAGAGCCTTTAACTGGCAAAATTCATTCATAGTGAGTAGATCAAGCTTATTTAACACGTCAATGATGACTGGATCAATGGCGCGGTAGGAACCATCATCAATCTTTAGAGAAATACCTATATCCTCATTTATAATGCCAATATTATACACGGCTTCAGCCCCTAACTTAGCCACGAGCCTTCCCTTGGTGACTTCCATAAGAATGGTATCCAAGCGTGTTGTGCCGGCTACAAAGAATGGATGGTTGGTCATAGCAGACTGAATGGTTCTTAAAACCTGAGCTCTTTCGGGTGGGAAATAGTTTTCTGGTTTTGAGAATCTTGCATAGGCCAAAGCCATTTTATGGATGCCCATGCCGAAAACGGGAACACCGCACCCATCGATGGCCACAGCTATGTCCTGAGGAGACATGTTGCAGCACTCCGCGATGGTATTCCGCATGATCTGTTGTATTGGGTGCTCCATATGTAAATAGTTTTCCATAGGAATGTGTAGCAGCTTTCCCAATGCCAGCATTGCAGAATGCTTGCCAGAGCAGGCATTATGGGTGGATTCATATGCATGACCACTGCGAAGAACATGATCAGCGGCTTTGTTATACATGGGAGCTGCAATACCACAGTCGAGATAGGACGCGTCATAGCCAATCTTGGATAAAATTGACTGTAATGCTGCAACGTGGGCCGGTTCTCCACCATGGGAGGATGTCATCAACGCCAGTTCGTGGGGTTGAATGTGAAAGGCTTCTATGCCACCGGCTTCCAAAAAAGGAATGGTTTGAAATGGCTTGGCTGCAGAACGCCAAAAGGTAAAACGATGGGGATCTCCCAGGGCATACAAAAGCTTACCTTCACCATTAACAATGGCTAAATCGCCGTGGTGACGACTTTCTACATAGCTACCCCTGGTTACATGAACGAGGATCTCTGACAAATAAACCGCCTCCTTAGGGAAAAATATATTATAATACATATATATCTATTATATCATGAAAAGAATCATCCATGAGAATAGACAAAATGACATTGAACACAGTGGGGAAAGAAGGGAATGCGAATCGTATGAATGAGGTACAAAGAGCAACATTGGCATATTGTTTAAGTCGGTACGATTATTCTGGGGCATATGATTTGTTGAAGGATAGCCACGAGGGACTCCATAGCATTGTTAGTATTTTAGATGGTTGTAGATATGCAATCAATTTCGATTTCAAAACAGCCTTTGAGGCAGTTCGTCCCTTAAGAAAACATATAAACGTAGATGCATATATGGATCAGTGGATTGATGGTGTTGAGGATTTGGCTCATGGCGTACCTGATATGATTTTTTCTGAGTTGTTAGAGAACACGAGAATGCAATTACATAATGAGCAATATATAGATTTTGTGAGCAGAATATACCGTCTCAAAGAGGCGATTCTAAAGTACATCTTTATTCGATTTCATATTCAAAAAAGCAAAATTTCATTTTCGTCTGAGGTCTTATCAAAACAATCTATACTGAAAATATTAAGAAAGAAGTACAAGGTGTTTAATCCCAATCTAAGCTATGCCATTACAGCGTATCTTCAAAAGTATCAAGATCATGATTGGAAATGCAATGAAATAATCCATATCCTAAGCAGTGATAAAATGAATGCGCTTATGGATCTTAGAAATGCCTCCATAGCAGGTCATGGTTTTAAGGGAATAAGCCGAAAGGATGTTATGACTATTTATGGGAGCACGGATCAAATTATGGACGATTATATGAAAATACTAACTAAAATTGAAGTTCACGTGGAACGCAATAAATACGATCGATTGAATGATTATCTGTTGGAGATGATACCGACAAACAATTAGGAATTGTTGTTAAGGAAGATAAGTGGTAAAATAGAGGACATAGTGAGTTTTATAATGGAGGGGTAACCTATGAGGAAAGAAATTATAGAATGGCTTAAAACCATTGCTATCGCTGTAGCAATTGCATTAGTGATAACAAACTTTATCGCAAGACCCACTTTGGTTAAAGGATATTCCATGTATCCTACTTTGGATCAGTATGACTATCTGATCATCAACAAGATACCATATATCATTCACGAGCCAGAGCGCGGGGATATTGTTGTGTTTAAGTCCCATTTAAAAACCCTTGAGGGAAGGGAAAAAGATTTAATTAAAAGAATCATTGGTATCCCTGGAGATCATGTTCAAGTAACAGAGGGGAAGGTCCTTGTCAATGAGGATGAATTGGTGGAAACTTATATTAACGGTGATTATACCCCGGGGGAAGTGGATACCATCGTCCCAGAAGGCATGCTTTTTGTAATGGGGGATAATCGGGAGAATAGCTTAGATAGCCGGGATGATAGAGTAGGCCCGGTTGAAAAGGAAAGCTTAATGGGAAAAGCATTTGTTCGCTTATATCCTTTTACAAAAATTGGTTTGATGGACGAGAAATAAACGCAAGCTTTGACTTGATATTTTTACCATATAGGAGTGTATCTCTTTACAGGAAATACAGCAGTAAGTGGGATAAAGTCATTCAAACAGATTTTATTGTTTGTCTCTGCAGTGGAGGTTGATTAGGAATTAGGGCATAAAGCTCTTTTTTTTCTGATTATTTTTTCATATATTGCACAAGCTAATAAATGAAAAAATGAAAGGAGGCAAAACTTTATGAAAGTAAGAGAATTAATGACAACAAATGTTTCAACGGCAGCTCCAAATACACCCATCGATCAGGTGGCTAAGCAAATGAGAGACTTAGATGTAGGATGTATTCCAGTATGTGACCAAGATAAGAATGCCTTAGGAATTATTACAGATAGAGACATCGTCATTCGAAGTGTTTCTGAGGGGAATATGAATGCCAATGCAGGTGAAGTGATGACCAGTGACCCCGTGTATGCGACGCCAGAAATGCATGCTCATGAAGCCGCTGAAATTATGGCAAAACATAAAATCAGAAGATTGCCTGTTGTAGAAAACGGACGAATTGTAGGGATTTTAGCTATTGGAGACTTAGCAACAGTAAATATTTATATAAATGAGGCAGGAGATGCATTAAGCAACATATCAAAACCTGGCGCACCCAAAATGTAGTTAGAAAAGTTCCTGCTCAAAGCAGGAACTTTTCACATATATAAGGAATTATGTTTATATGACAAACAATCACATGGGAGAAAAGCGCAAGTATGGGGTATAATACAATTTATAATTAGAATTCATTATTTCAGTGGGGGGATCAGAAAAAGATGACAGCAAAGATAAATCTATTATTGAACGAGGAAAAAGAATTTGAGGTCAATGAAGGCACGACCCTAGCAGAACTTAGTCAGGAATTCCAGGGGCAATATCCTTCAATGATTGTAGCGGCGAAGGTGAATAATAGGCTCCGAGAGTTAGGATATTCATTACATAAAGATGCAAAGATAGAGTTTATTGATTTAACATCAACGGATGGGATGCGTATTTACCAAAGAAGTTTATCCTTTGTTTTTATTCGTGCAGCTATGGAAGTGCTAGCTGGATGTAGGGTTACCGTAGAGCACGCTTTGAGCAATGGCTTATATTGTGAAATTCACTATAAAGATCCCATTCATGAGGATGATGTAGTCGCCATTGAAGCACGGATGCGAGAAATTATCGAGGAAGATGTACCTTTCATAAAGAGTAGTGTCCCTGTTGCGGAGGCTAAGGAAATATTTAGAGAACTGGGGTTAGATGCAAAAACAAAGCTCTTAGATTATAGAGATACACCTGAGGTGAATATTTATAGTTGCGGGTGGTTAAAGGATTATTTCTATGGTTATATGGTACCTAGTACCAAATATCTACAATTGTTCAAATTGAAGTATTATATGCCAGGTGTAATTATTCAATATCCAGATAAATCAAACCCTGAAGAGATTCCTGTGTTTAAGGAACAGGCTAAATTGTCCTTCGTCTTTCGAGAGGCTGAACAATGGGGTAAGATTCTCAATGTTGAATATGTGGCGAATCTGAACGATCGAATACGAGATAAAAAGTATCCTGAGTTGATACGAGTAGCAGAGGCCCTTCATGAAAAAAAGGTAGCTCAAATTGCAGATATGATTTTAGAAAATAAAAAAAGAATCATTTTGATTGCAGGACCCTCCTCATCGGGAAAGACAACATTTGCCCAAAGGCTGTCTATTCAGCTGATGGTGAATGGACTAAGGCCAATCTCCTTATCAACGGATGATTATTTTGTAGATAGGACCCATACACCAAGGGATGAAAAAGGTGATTTCGATTTTGAGTCTATTAAAGCGGTAGATACAGATTTGTTTAACGATCACCTCTCTAGGCTGATCCAAGGGGAGCAGGTTGACCTTCCAACCTTCAATTTTCACAAAGGGGAAAGAGAGTATCGTGGAAAAACTCTGCAGATAGCTGAAGATCAGCCTATCATTATAGAGGGAATCCATGGACTAAATGATAAATTGACATTGGATATTCCCCATGACAAGAAATTCAAAATTTATATCAGTGCATTGACACAGCTAAACATTGATGACCATAATAGAATTCCCACGACGGATACCCGTTTGATTCGAAGGATTGTAAGGGATAGCAAGTATAGAGGTCATTCGGCGTTGACTACATTACAACTCTGGAATTCTGTGAGGCGGGGTGAAGAAAGAAATATTTTTCCTTTCCAAGAAGAGGCAGATATCATGTTTAATTCGGCGTTAATCTATGAGCTGGCTGTTCTAAAAAAACATGCAGAACCTTTGTTGATGGAGATAAGCAAGCGTGAAAAGGAGTTTTCAGAGGCAACAAGGCTGCTTAAGTTTTTAAGTTATTTCTTATCCTTAGAGGACGAGCATGTGGTTCCTCAAACGTCGATTATTAAGGAATTTATAGGTGGAAGCTCTTTTGAAGAGTAGGAAGTGTAGAAAAGTGGAAATGCATATTACAAAATATTAAGAAAGTTGTGTGGATGATCTATTGACTTCAGTTTCCGGATGCTTTAAAGTAAGAATTGCACTGGAATCAGAAAGGTGGGTACATCTATGCAACTTTTGTTATCTGAATTGGTATCTAAAAATAGGCACTGGACCAGCTTTGGTCATGTGGCCACATATATCCCGGAACTTAAAAATGCAGATCAGAATGCGCTAGGTATTGCTGTTGTAGATACGGGTGGCAATATATATAAGGCAGGAGACTATGATACAAAATTTACAATTCAAAGTGTTTCAAAGCCCATTACTTTGATGCTTGCGTTGATGGATTGTGGTTCAGAATATGTATTTGAGAAGGTTGGGATGGAGCCAACGGGGGATCCCTTTAATTCCATGAGAAAACTCGAAACCATTAATCCATCTAGGCCGTTAAATCCCATGATTAACGCAGGGGCAATCGCGGTGGCTTCTTTAATTAAGGGGAATGGCAATCAAGAAAAGATGGATAGAATCCTAGGCCTTTTTAGAAAATTAGCCAAGAATCCTTTATTAAGTATAAATGAAGATGTTTATCAGTCCGAGAAGAAAACGGGAGATCGAAATCGGGCCATGGCCTATTTTCTAAGGGATGTCGGTGTGATTGAAGGGAACGTGGAAGAAATCTTAGATTTATATTTTATGCAGTGTTCCATTGAAGTGACCTGTGAGGATGTAGCCCATATGGGAATGTTTCTTGCAAATCATGGATGTATCCAGGAGACAGGAGAACAATATGTTCCAAAGCATATTACCCAAATCGCCAAGACCTTTATGGTCACCTGTGGGATGTATGATGCATCAGGAGAGTTTGCTATTCAGGTAGGTGTTCCGGCAAAAAGTGGCGTAGGTGGCGGCATCATGGGCGCCGTGCCAAATAGAATGGGTATTGGCGTGGTGGGACCCGCTTTGGATAAAAAGGGAAATAGTATTGCAGGGGTAAAAATGTTACATGACTTATCAAAAGAGTTGAACTTGAGTATTTTTTAAAAGATTCCTTCTGAAGGAGTCTTTTTTTTATCTGCTGGAAATTATACAATTTTCTATATATGGGGTGTGAAGATGGGATTTGTTCTTTGCAAGAAGGATAAAGTAAAGAGGTTATACTATTGAATAGAACTTTTGTGATATAAATAAAAATTTTGAATAGAGGGTAGATGTGATGAATAAAGTATACTATGTCGATGATAGAAATAAAAAAATTGAATTATGCTTATCTCATCAGATGAAAGAAGAGAAATATGATGGTTGCATCGTCATTTTATTCAAGGAGGAACAGTTGCTCATGGCGTACCATCCAAAGAGAAAGGGATGGGAGTTCCCTGGAGGGAAGATTGAGCCAGGTGAATCCATTGTGGACTGTGCCATAAGGGAAACCTACGAAGAAACTGGGGCGACCACTAGAAAACTCATCTTAATAGGTAAATTTATCGTTACAACGAGTGAAAAAACCATTACGTCAGCCATATTCTATGGGGAGGCAGAAGCCATACATCCCCTGCCAAAGCATAGTGAAATGAAGATGGTAGAGGTGTTTGATAGATTGCCCTTAAACATATCCTTCGATGATGATGTTTATAAATTGGCTTTATCCTATGTTAGGGCTAGAAAAATCCGTTAAAAAATTGAGACCTAAGGGGTGAAAGATATGAATATCGTTGAAATTCTTAGAAATAGGGGTTCAGTACGAAACTTTGATAAAAGGGAAGTACCCCATGATCGATTGATTCGATTGGTGGATGCAGGGAATACAACGATACCTTTGTACAAGGATATCGACTTACAATTTAGATTGATCTATCAGGGGAATACATATGCTAAGAAAATACATGGCCTTGCCGGTTATTTCGGGATCTTATTTGATGCACCCCACTATATTGCTTGTATTTCCGAAAAAAAAGAAGGATTTTTAGAAAATCTAGGATATCGCATGGAACAGCTCATGATCAAAGCCCAGGAGGAAAAGGTTGGTACTTGCTGGACGGAGGTGTTCCATTATCATGATAAGTTGAAGGAAACTTTAAATATTCATGATGAGACCAAAGTGATCCTCGCAGTAACACCGATTGGTTATGAAAAAGAAAATTTTGCAGATAAAATGATAAAACAGGTAGAACATCAAGGAATACCAAGAAAAGCGACAGATGAACTCATATGGGGCATAGAATGGAATAAGGAACAATCAAGAAAATCGGCTGAGGTATATAAAAAAATTATTGAAGTAGCTCGTTTAGCACCATCCTGGGTAAATCAGCAGCCCTGGAAATTTATACTACATGATGAGAGCCTTGTCCTGTGTGTCAAAAAAGAGTCCGTTGGGGGTCTTTTATCTATCAATATGAATAGAATTGATGGAGGAATTATTATGCTCTATTTGCAGCTGACGGCAGCCCATGAAGGAATTCGAGGAGCATGGAAAAAGATACCCTATTCAGCAGGTCTTGGCATAAGCGTCCCAGAAAAATATGAGATTTTAAGCGTATTCAAGCCACTCTAAACCTAAAAATGGATATTATTCAGATACTTCATGATAGATTGACTATGGTACAATAGGAGGGAGAAGAAACGAATAATTTTCAAGATCATGAAGGATTATGACGTTTCATGTAGAAAATTTAAACAACGAAGATAATGGAAACGGAGTTGAATCCTTTGTTAAGTATTAAGGAGAACAAAAAATCTATTGATTTAAGATATATTTGTTTAGCCCTCATCTTCCTAGGCTCTTTGCTTTTATTCCAAACAATAGGGGTACTAGAAGTATTTATTTACAGTGTAATTGGCAATGTTACATTTCTAACCTATCACATTATATTGGAATTTCTTAGCATCGTTATTTGCTTTGCATCCTTTATCATTACCTATTATACGTACCACAAAAACCGTCGATTAAGACTCCTAATCTATTCATCTGTCTTTTTTATCGTTGGATGGTTGGATTTCTTTCATACCATGGGGTACAATGGCATGCCCATGTTCTTTACAGAAAGTTCTATACCAAAGGCAACCACCTTTTGGATTATAGGACGATTGGTGTTTTCCATAGGACTATTGGCTGCTGGATTGGTTCGTTATGATTATACAGTCACTTTTCGAAGAGCCTATGTTCTAGGGGGAAGCATTGCTTTTGCAGCAATCGCCTCCTATGTGGTGACCTTTCATTTAGATAGTTTCCCGCCTTTATTTATAGAAGGTCAAGGACTAACAAAACTTAAGGTAGATTTGGAGTATTTTATACTAGTTGTTTTTGCAATTGCATCGATGTTATATATTCGAGACTACCATTTGACAAAGGAACGAATTTTTGCATTGGTGGGAGCTGGACTAATGCTTAGTGCCTTCGCTGAAGCAGCATTTACTTTATATAGGAGTATTTATGATACCTATAATATGTTGGGTCATATATATAAGATCGCAGGTATGTACCTTATCAGCAGGGGTATATTCATTTACAATTTAGACAAGCCTTATATGGAATTGAGCAATGCAAAGAAAAAGATGAAGCTTTATGCAGAAAATCTTGAAAAAATCGTGGAGCGAAGAACTGCAGAGGTTCAAAACATAAATTTGAAGATGATTCAGGACTTAGAATATGCAAGAAAAATCCAAGAATCTATGCTGCCACCAAAGGAATTAAATATCTATGGTACTCAGTTTATATCAGAGTATATTCCTTGCGAAAGGTTAAGTGGTGATTTTTATGGTATTTATGTTGTTGATGAAGAAAATTTAGGAATGTATATTGCCGACGTAGCAGGACACGGTGTTTCAGCTGCGATGATGACGGTAGTGGCAGATCAAATCATCAAACCAACGAGTACCCAAGTCCGTTTACTGAATGATTTGGCTC
This sequence comes from uncultured Anaerosolibacter sp., assembly GCA_937948705.1. The sequence goes on from CALECF010000097.1 coordinate 38,566, forward strand.
CTCATAAAACTTTGAATCATTTTTACAAGGAGTTTAATAAATCTGAGTTTCCCATAGAAATGCATGTGGTTATGTTCCATGCTATTTATAACACAAAATCCCGTGTGTTATCTTATTGCAGCGGCGGGATTAATGTGTTGCCGATTCTTGTTAGAAAAAGTGGAGAGATCATCACCCTTAGTGAGAGTATAGGTTTCCCTATTTGTCGTTTCGGAGATTTTTTTACGCCTGACTATGAAAAAGCTGAAATTCAATTGGAAAAAGGTGATCGGGTAATCTTTTATACCGATGGACTAGCAGAAAATTTTAAGAACAATACTTTGATAGAACGAGAAGATCTGATTCGTATCCTTCTGATGAACCAAGCTATGGATTTGAAAGCATTGAATCAGGAAATTCTGAGTGAGATTAAAAAAATTGCTTCGGGCTTGGTCTATGATGACGACATTACGTACTTCATTATGGAGGCTTAAGAAAGAAAAATGATAGTTTTTAAGGATTTTGACAAGGATGAAAAAAAAGTATATAATAAATACAATTGTTACAATATGTTAACAACTTTGCGAAACCGCTCATTTCTAATAGAATAGAGGAGATTATATGAAAGATATACTGGTGTTAAGGGAATTAGATCAAATAAAGGCGATTTCTCATCCCTATCGTATAGAAATTATTGAATGCTTTGAAGATGAACAACCTGCTACAGCAAAGCAAATTGCCGATCGTATGGGAGAACCCCATGCCAAAATTAACTATCATATCAAAACTCTTCAAAAGGTAGGTATCCTGGAGCTGATTGATGAAAAGGTGAAGTCAGGAATTATTGAAAAATACTATCGACCTGCGGCAAAAACTTTTGTGATTGATCGAAGTATTATGAATACTGGGGAGAAGGGCGTAATTGAGTCAATTAATCAGGCCTCTATCTCTATATTTGAAAACATTAGCAAAGACTTTTATCGGGCTATTGAGAATGCTAATGATTCAGACTATGCAAAAAAAATGCTGCACTATAATGATTATTATTTAACCATTGAAGAAACAGAAGAACTCCAATGCATTTTGAAGGATACAATAGAGGAGTATATCAAGGATAAAAAAGATAAATCCCGAGAAGGTACAAAGGCTTATTCTATTTCAACATTAACGATTCCTAGGGTGAAAAAAAAGGAAATAAGGTAATAATAATAAAAGACTTATGTGGTTTCTACATAAGTCTTTATCATTATGTATTTCAGGATATATTTTTTAGTGTTCATTTTTAAAAATATACGAATGCTCCAGATGTGGATTTTTAATACAGAGGGGGTGGATATATGTTGATACTTACGGTTATCCTTATGATGATTGGTTTTATTGGTGCGATTGTTCCAGGAATTCCGGGCATTGGATTGATGTTTTTATCTGCTTTGCTCTATGGTGTTGTTTCTCAGTTCCAACAAATCAGCATTGTCTGGATCGTCATCTTTGGTATATTAACGTTAATATCCTTTGCATTGAACTATATAACCAGTATAATGACAGCGAAAAAATTTGGTGCAACGAAATTCGGAATGATTGGAGGTATTGTGGGTACGATTGTCGGTGGGATTGTACTGAATATACCTGGTCTGTTTCTAGGTCAATTTGTAGGAATGTTATTTGGAGAGATTTATGGAGGTAAGTCTTTGCAGCCTTCTGCTAAGGCAGGATTTGGTGGTGTAATAGGCTACATACTTGGGATGACCATCAATGTTTCTATCGCATTTTTTATGATGGCTGTTTTTCTATTTAAAACGATAAGATGAAAGGTGTATAGGAGGTGGCTAAATGTTAAACATAGGGGCTCACTTAACCATATCAAGGGGATACGAAAAAGCTGCTCGAGAAGCTATTTCAATTGATGCCAATACGTTTCAGTTTTTTACAAGAAATCCAAGGGGGGCAAAGGCAAAGGCTTTAGATCTAGAGGATATTCAGATGCTGGATGCAATGAGTAAGGCCCATGGGTTTGCTTCGCTATTGGCCCATGCGCCCTATACATACAATCTGGCTTCGGGTGATGAAGATATATGGAATCTTGGAAAACGGCTGCTTCGAGATGATTTAGACAGGCTTCAGCATATGGAAAGCTGTAGTTATATTGTGTTTCATCCAGGAAGCCATGTTCAGAAGGGGATAGATTTTGGGATTAACCGA
>CALECF010000098.1 GCA_937948705.1 uncultured Anaerosolibacter sp.
CTATCGTTTTCAATTCATGAACAATGTGTATCTGACCTTTATCCTTTGGAAGGGGGATGAAGAGCTTGCCGCTGCCGCCAATATTTTATTTGATATGAATACGCCCTATTATTTTGATGCAGAGGATCTGGCAGTGGTAGGGGATGTGGCCATTGGGGTACTTAGAAACCATGGAAAAATCCCGAGTTGGAAGGGACTCTATGAAAATAAGCATAAAAAAGAGGAATTAATTTAAATTAATTCCTCTTTTTTATGCTTATGTATTACATATGTTTCTTTGCTTCAACCAGCATCGTATTGGCCATTTCCATGTACTCAATCGCTTTTTCAATGTGGGTAGCGACTTCCGGCCGATTCATCAATTTTGCTTTTTCTACCCACTGTTGGAAACTGTCTTGATGGGAACGGTTATGATTAATCCAATGAACCAGCAGGACACGAAGGGTTTTTTCGTCATTCTCTATGCTAGAGGGTGACGGGTGCTCGTGATTGTGGTCTCCATGGCCATCATCGTGTGGATGGTCGTGGGCACTACTGTGGGAATGGTCGTGCTCGTGGTTGTGTGCATGAGGATGCTCGTGTTCATGGTGGTAGCTGTGACCATTACTACTTTCGTGGTTATGTCCGTGGTTGTGATTGTGTTCATGGTTATGAGAATGGTCCTGTTCATGGGAATGACTGTGATGGTTTTTGTCGTCAGAATGCATAATTGTATCCCTCTCCTTTTTTCATCTTAATAGGATAACCCTCCAGTCAATCATCAATGAACAGACACTGGATTGTTCTGATAGGGGTTGTCAGCTTATTTAATATGAAACTCTTTTTTAAGAATGCTGATTGCATCTTTAATTAACAGCATTAAGGGCTTATTTTCTAATCCAACCAGTTCAAAGTTATCAGGCATAATGGGCAGCAGAATTTTCAGGGCTTCTGCATCGGAAATGGCCGTAGCGATAGCGGGGGTAACCTCGCCCATCATAGCATTGGGTATAATTAAGGAAGCAGGACCCAAAATGACACTAGCTTTCTTGATGGATACCATAATGGCATTCTCGCCTGTGGCGCCTTTATTAGCATGGCTTTTTAGCATGGCAGAGGTTGCCGTTGCATTGGTTCCAAGACCGTATATTTCAAAATGGGGAGGAAGCTCCTGCCGAAGATGGGTTACAATCTGACTTCCGATTCCCCCACCCATTCCATCTATTACTGCAATAATCATCTTAAGGTCCCCCAAATCTCGTTATTTCTGTTCTTCGATGATGATTTTGTGGTCGATCAGACGGATTTCTTTTATATAGCCTTCAACAATTTTTTGTTCCCCTAGTAAATCGCTTAGATACACTTTGCCACTTTCCGGTTTCATGTAAACAACATTTTCCATGATCTTCTTTTCCCCTTGGGGCGTTACGAGATAGGCAATTGATTCACACATGTTCATTCCTCCGTTTTTTAATGTAAATTTGCAAAAAGATTCCTCTAAGGCTGTTTCAACAGCTTAAAGAAATCTTCATGATTTCAAAATACATATTACAGGTCTCTTTGTTAAAAGCATATCATAAATCCCTAAGCCTCGTCAATGCAAGTTTTTTGAATGTATTGAAATATACACAAGGTTAAAGAACATATACAAAGTCTATAGATCGACGTGTTATCGGTTTATTTGCTTAGGAATGAGGGTAGAATATGGATAAAGGAAGGTGTAAAAATGGGAAGAATGCTATTGAATCAAGAAATCAGACAGGTATTAGAAGGGTTTGAGGAAGGTAGAAAAATACAGCTTCAAAAAGAACTGGAAATGATCCATAGTCCTAGAACCCTGGGAGAACTTCTGCAAGAAATGGAAAAGCATATTGAGGCGAAAAGTCCTCTGACACTTCATTTTTTTAAAGTGATTGAGACCCTGGAATTAGAAGACTTATTTCCTTACGTACTAAATACCATTGATAAGATGGACAGCAGTGTTTATAAGGAATATGCTTTTCGATCCCTATCGGCTATATCAAAAGATATTGAGGAAGTAGGTAAATATGTACCTGCTGTGCTGAGCGTGATTGAAGAATCCAAGGATTATCGTGTGGTTTATCAGGGTGTGATCACTTTATATAAAATGGTTCAAGCCCATCCTCCGTTGGAAAATCAACTCAATGAAAGAAGAATTTCAGTGAATCTATCCATCGTACAGGATATTCTCAGCATGTTGAGGCATGTGGACAAATGGGAATCAGATTTCCATAAAAACAGCGATGTTCGGACACCCTTAGGAGATCCAGAGGAATTTTTTACCTTTGCCAATCAGTTTATGGCGTTTTAGTACATAGTAAATAGAGTATGTAATGGTGACATCGACCAATAGACGCTAAAGTTGTAAAAGGGATTTGTCGATACTTGGGATAAGCGGTATATTCAAGGAATTGATAAAAGTCATTTTTATAAAAGGGGTGAGGAAGATGAAAATCAATGGGATAGGAATGGAGAAAAAATCTCTCCAGTCTAACACACAGGAATCCAAAGGCACGCAGCAGAAAGATAGTAAGGAGACCACGGAAGGAATAAAAGATGAATATATTCCTTCTAATCATCAGCCGAAACAAGGGACCTATAAAAAACCCAAAATTGATCACAGTACCATTCAAAAACTGAAGGAAGACAGCGAACGGACCTATCAGCATTTGCGGCACATGGTTGAGCAGTTATTGAAGGAACAGGGATTGACTTTTCACGAAGTGGACAAGTTAGAGATCAATGAAGAAACGCGATTGGAAGCGCAATCAATGATTGCAGAGGATGGTCCCCTAAGCTCTGAAAAGGTTAGTGATCGGATCGTAGCGTTTGCTAAAGCAATTTCAGGAGGAGACAAAGAAAAAATAGGACTACTACGTTCTGCTATTGAAGAGGGTTTTCGAGCAGCAGAGGAAGCCTTTGGAGGCGTGCTGCCAGAGATTTCACAGAAAACCTTTCAATTAATAATGGAAAAGCTAGATCAGTGGGCTGAAGAATAATATCAAAAGAATAAATAATGAATTGAGGATCCTGAAAAGGATCTTTAACTCTGTAAAATAGAAAAAAGGATAATGGAAATAAATGGAGAAGCATATAATAAATTTAGAAGAATTGGAGGGATGAAGCATGAAATATGAAATCAAGGGAGGAAACCTGCCTGTTGTGATTCTAGAGATGCAGCGGGGAGAGACGGTTTTTACAGAATCCGGAGGTATGGGATGGATGACTGCCGGATTTGACATGGATACCAATATGGAGGGAGGCCTCTTAGGCGGAATTGCGAGAAAGCTTTCGGGAGAGTCTCTCTTTATGACCAATTATACATGCCGTGAATCTACAGGGACGATTGCCTTCCCATCTTCTTTTCCAGGTACAATCATCCCATTGAACCTACAGGGAGGACAGTCTGTGATCTGTCAAAAACGAAGCTTCTTGGTAGGGGAGCGATCTACGAAGCTTGAGATTCATTTTAAGCAGCGGTTTAGTGCAGGACTATTTGGGGGCGAAGGCTTTATATTGCAACGAGTTACTGGACCGGGAATGATCTTCGTGGAGATTGACGGTTCTGTTATTGAATATGATCTCAATGCAGGGGAAGAAATGAGAGTAGATACAGGGCATGTAGCCATGTTTGAGCCTTCTGTGCAATTTGAGATCGAGAGAGTCAAAGGAATTACCAATATGTTTTTTGGGGGAGAAGGATTATTTCTAACCCGTCTTCGGGGCCCCGGAAAGGTATGGCTTCAGACGATGCCGATTCCAAATCTGGCTGGACAACTGTTACCATTTTTACCT
>CALECF010000099.1 GCA_937948705.1 uncultured Anaerosolibacter sp.
GCTTCATCCGTATCATAGATAACAATTCTATCTTTTATCGCATCTACAGATTTTACAGTTATCGATGTTCCTACAATTACATTAACGCTGGCCTTTAGCTCTCCCGGATTGTTCAATGTACTCGGCAATGTTCCTATGAAAGTATAGGTTCCTGCTGTTGTACCGTCATATGCAGGGGTTCCACTGCTCCATACTACCGTTACACTTTCTTTCGTATCATTACTAAAGGTCACCTCTACCTGAGCTGGTAGTGGAATTTCTCCTTGAGTTGTTCCATTCTTTACTTCAATATCCGGTAACTCTGTCACTTTTGTTACAGTGACTGGAATTACTACAGGCTCTCCTACAATTACATTAACGCTGGCCTTTAGCTCTCCCGGATTGTTCAATGTACTCGGCAATGTTCCTATGAAAGGATAGGTTCCTGCTGTTGTACCGTCATATGCAGGGGTTCCACTGCTCCATACTACCGTTACACTTTCTTTCGTACCATTACTAAAGGTCACCTCTACCTGAGTTGGTAGTGGAATTGCTCCTTGAACTGTTCCATTCTTTACTTCGATGTCCTTTAACTCTCCCACTTTTATTACACTGACTGGAACTACTACAGGCTCTCCTACAATCACTAACACATGTGCTTTTAGATTATCTGGATTGGTCACGTCATCAGGTAATGACAATCCTCCCCAGAAAGTATAAACAGCTGCCTTATCTCCATCATATGGTGTTTCGTTATAATTCCAACTCACACTTACTTGCAGTGATTTTCCATTGCTTAGGGTAATGCCTACTTCTTGAGGGAAGTATGGTGCCAGATATACTGATTCTGAAACCGTTCCTTGTTCTAAAAGAATATCAGATATTATATTTACCTTTGTCACTTTAATTGCTGCTGGTACAGGCGCTTCTACAGTAACCTTTACGGTTGCCTTTAAGTTACCAGGATTGATCACATTTTTAGGCGTAGTGAGGGTCCCTGTGAAGGTGTAGTCTCCTACTATATTTCCGTCATATGCGGGTGTTCCATTATTCCAGGTTACATCTACCATTTCCTTATTTCCATCACTTAATGTCACTTCTATGGTAGTTTGCAGCCCGATAGCTTCTTTGGAAGTCCCATATAGTACGGTTTTATTTCCTATCGCTACAATAGAAGCTACGGTGACAGCAGGTGTTGTACCGCCCCCGCCGCCTCCACCGCCGCTTAGAATTAGTGGATCAGGGAAGATTACATTGCTAAGACCCGATGCCTGCTTCTTTATTTCAGGGGTTGCCTCTCCATAAACATTACTGGCGTTAATATTTACAGTACCTAAGGAGAATTTTCCTGTTATTTTTAGTGACTGATCAATGGTTAATGTATCTATCCTTACGGATTTATCTACTTCTATAACAGCATCCTTTGCATTGTTTTGGAGCTGCTTGATGGTGCCTTTCAAAATAGATAACTGTGACAAAGGCGCCTTAAGCTCGCCCCTATCAAAATCTCCTGCCAATATCAGCTGACCGCCTTCAGGTGCTTCTAATATAACTTCCCCGAAGCCTGTCCCCTTTAAAGCATACTCCTCTAATTTAGTATTGGACTGTACATGGACTGTTCCAATTTTTGATGTTCCTTGTGCTACTAGGTGTACCATTGGATTATTTTTTCCCTTTACTACAACTTCTCCAATGGATGCGTCTTTGATAACTATGCCTTTCCCACCGCCGCTGACGATGGTAGTGCCTAGTACGGTTACCTGATCCAATGTGACGGTGCCTTCTCCTATGCCTTCAGTCAAATATAGATTTCCCTCAATGATTTGATTTCTCAGCACTACATTGGGTTTACTGATAGTACTATTTCCTGTAATGGTTGTTGTACTGGTTTCTGGACCAAAAGTACCCATTGCATTATATAATTCTCCGATGGATCGATGGAGTACAGTCACAACTTCAGCCCTTGAAATGTTCTTCTCCGGTCTAAAGGTATTATCGGTATAGCCTTTAATATAACCAAGGTTAGTGGCTGCTCCAATATATCCTCTTGCCCAAGATGCGAATAAATCGGCATCAGCAAATCGACCCGCTGCACTTTCATCGGATATAAGCTTCATCACTTTCCCAAGGATTGCTACAACCTCTTGTCTACTTATCGGTTCATTGGGTTTTAGCATTTCCTCTGGAAGGCCTTCTAGGTATCCCTGTTCCTCTGCAATTGAGAGGTCTTCTGTAAACCACTCCGCTAACGCGTTATCAGGAACATCACTGCTTGCAGTTTTATAAAATCCAAAGCATTTATTCAATAAAACAAAAAACTCAGCTCTGGTCATTGGATTCTCAGGTTTGAAATTTCCGTCCGGAAAGCCTCGTATAAGGCCTTTCTCCACCCAGATATTGATGGTACCTTCTGCCCAATGCCCTTCGACATCCTGCACTTTTGCAAAAGTTATTCCCGGCATAGATAACAGCATGCATATCATAAGGCATACTGCCAGTGCCCGTCGTGTTCTTTTCATCATTTTATCCCTCCTTTTTATGAATTTTTAATTGGAACAAACATGTCCATTATAGAATATGACAACAAATAGACATTTATGATATTGCCCTGAAAAATAATATATTATACTCTAGATCTAGACCGGAGGGCCTAATAGAACAGACTTTAATACAAATTTTCAAGGAAATAAAAAGGCTGTTTATCATAGTGTTGATTTACACTAAAATAAACAGCCTCTACTCCATGTTCCTTAGCGGTAGATATCTACATCGATCTGATGTATTCTAATCATATATATCCGAAAATTCAATATTGATTTTTTCAATGTTTTGATGCTCTGGTGTTAAATTATATTCCTTGACATCCTCTACATTATATATGGAAAAATCAGGAAGTTTGATAATAAACTCACTTCCTTTATCCACTTCACTTATAAGCGTTATCTTGCCATTATGCATCTCCACAAGAGATTTTACAATAGACAGGCCAATACCACTTCCTTCTCTATTTCTGCTTATTGTCTTATCTACTTGTATAAATCTATCAAATATCGAACGCTGCATCTCTGTAGGAATTCCTATCCCTGTATCTTTCACAGATATAACGATACTTCCTTCTTTTTTTTCGATATTTACCAAAATGCTTCCATCCTCTGGAGTAAATTTTATTGCATTAGATAGTAGGTTTAAAATAATCCTTTCAATTTTATCCGCATCGCAAGCAATAATCTTTTCCTCAACATTGGTATCAAACACGAGGTGAATATTCCTATCTTCAATGTACTTCGCTACAGACAACGTTATATCCTCAACCACTCTTACAATATCATTATTTTTCAAAGTAACATGAAAATATCCAGCATCTATTTTTGTAATGTCTATTAAATTTGCAATCAATCGTATCAATCTATAGCAGTTTTGTTTTATAATTCTCATATACTGCGCTACTTCTTTTTGATTTCCCTGTTTTGTATCTTTCAAAACTAAGTCAAGCATCTGTTCTGCTGAGTAAATTACATTCAGCGGTGTTCTAAGTTCATGGGATATGTTTGCAAAAAAAGCAGTCCTAATCTTTTCCATCTCAATAGTTTCATTGAGCTCCTTTGTACGTTCCTCTAACATCTGCTCTGTAAGCTTGTACATTTTATCTAATTCTTGATTTTTGCTTAGTATTATCTTATTGTTCATATGATTTTGTGTATGTGCGGAGTAATTGATTTCTGATACGATTAAGGCCAAAATAAATAGGGGCATGGAAAACAAGAGATGTTGAAATACAACTCTAGGTTCTGGTACAACTAAGAAAACACCAACAATATAGACGATATAAGAGCAAAAATAAGTAAATAATCTATCTTGAAGAGGAAGAAGGATAAGTGATGCAATTGAAAACATTGCTGTTACATATGCAAATGGTCTTTGATTGATCATTTCATTATGGATTGCGATGATTGCACATAGCAATAATACGGATGTAACAATGATTATATGCAATATTTTCATGGCCTTAAAGTTTTCATTGGTTATTCTTCTATGTTTATGGGTCAGCAGTAAAAAAGCCATTGAAATAGAAATTAGAGCAATATGTATATGAAAGGATATTACTGAGATATAATTATCCAGTTGAGCATTTCCTTGATTCGTAATATTTAGGGATAAAATAATTACAACAAATATAATCAGAATATAAGACAGTATTCTTTCTCGATCTATATTTGTTTGAAGAAGCTCACGGGCTAATTCATCCTTGTAACCCTCCTCCAGTATCGTAGATTTTTCCTGAATAATGCTATCCTTACGCAACATGGTTATGACGTTTATCATGAAGTCACCTCTATCCCAGATTCTTATATGTCAGACGTATTATGGCTTATCTAAATCATCAATTTATACAGTATTTTCTATATCTATCTTCTTTTTCCTGCAATTTTTTTGGTTATGTTCAAAATATTCTTTAATTTCATCTTTTCTCGACAGATTATCCCCATCATAAATAGAAAGAGAATAGCATCGCTGCTATTCTCCTTCTATTTACATACAAACTACACTTTGTCGTTGCTTCATATCCCCTAAATCAATGATTCTACTGCAAAGGCGCTTGATCAAATTCCACTCATGACCCACTACGAGTACGCCCATATTTCTCTTTTTTGCAATATCCAGAACGACATGCCAGATTTGTGCCTGGGTAATGGCATCCAGCATGGTGGTCATCTCATCAGCGATCAAAAACTTCGTTTTAGGCCCTAGTGCCCTTGCCAC
>CALECF010000100.1 GCA_937948705.1 uncultured Anaerosolibacter sp.
TTAACATATCCTTAAAGGTAATTCCACCAGGCTCTGGTGTTCCGGTTCCTGGGAAAATGGAAGGGTCAAGGATATCTAGATCGATGGTTACATAAACTGGCTTGTCTTTGATCCTTTGAACAACTTCATCTAAACGATCATATCCATATTTGTTCATAAAGGTATGGCCTTCTTTTTCTGCCCAATAGAATTCTTCCTTTAGACCAGAACGGATGCCAAATTGATAAATTCGTCCATCCCCCAGGAAATCCCATATTTGCTTGATAACTGTTGCATGGGACAATTCTTCGCCCATATAGTCACCACGGAGATCCGCATGGGCATCAAAATGCAGCAGTACGAGATCAGGATGTTTTTCAAACAAAGCCGAAACAACTGGTAGGCTCACTAAATGTTCTCCACCAATCATTATAGGCTTCTTCTGATGATCTATTACATATTGTGCATACGCTTTGATGGTATCCATGACTGCATATTTATTTCCAAAGATTAAATCAATGTCTCCTGCATCATGGATTTTTCGTTCTTCTAAATCACGATCTAGATAAGGACTATAGGTTTCCAGTCCGTAGGAATCGATTCTTATTTTATTGGGTGCAAATCTTGAACCAGGGCGGTAGGAACAGGTTCCATCAAAGGGCGCTCCAAAAATAATGACTTCACTTTCTTCAAAGCTTTTATCGCATCCAATGAAGCAGTAACGATTAAAAAGTTCCATGCTCGATCTTCTCCTTCACATAATTCGGCAATGCAAAACAACCTTTATGGAGAGCAGTATTATAGTATTTTGTCTTAATATTAAGCCCATTCCATGCATCTTCTTTAAGATCCTCAATTGGATGGTACTTTTTAGATGCAAAATTGAAAAGCCAATATCCACCTGGATAGGTTGGTATATTTGCTTGATATACATGTACGGAAGGGAACATTTTCTTTAATTTATTATTAGAGCTAATCCCAACTTCAAAAAACTTCTCATAAACTGGTGTTTCATTCTGATTGATAAGAATTCCATTTTCAGTTAATGCAGTATAGCAATCACTGTAAAATTCTGTAGTAAACAATCCTTCGCCAGGACCTATAGGATCTGTGGAGTCAATCAAAATTAGATCATATACAGCTTCTTTTCCTTTGATGAATTTAATACCATCTTCATAAAGGACTGTAACTCTTGGATTGTCTACTTCGCAGGATACAGCAGGAAAATACTCTCTTGCAGCATCTACAACCAATTTATCGATCTCTACCATGTCAACATGTACAATATTTGGATACTTCATTAATTCTCTTACAGTTCCGCCATCACCACCGCCAATTACTAGAACATTTTTTATATCTGGGTTAACGGCCATGGAAACATGCGAAATCATATCGTGATAAACAAATTCATCTTTTTCCGTAACCATTACCAGACCATCCAAGGTCATAAGCTTCCCATACTCATATGTATCAAGAATATCTAGTTTTTGAAATGCACTTTCACCAGTAAATAAATGTTCTTTCACCTGAAGAGAAAACCTTACATGATCCGTGTGACTTTCTGTGTACCATAAATCCATTTTTATTCCTCCTTAATTTGCATAAATAAAGGCGGAGCAACAAACCCCACCTTTTTTATTCAATTACATCATTAAACAGTCGCTTTAAACTGTACTGTAACTTCTTTGAATTTATCATTTCCAAATCTTCTTGTTTTATCCGCTGACACGTCATGGAAAGCATAGGTTTTTGCACTGCCAAAAAATTTGCCCGTATCGGCCTCCATTAAGCTTTTTGTTTACACATATTAAATATAAACCAATTTCAAAAAAAGTCAATACTTTATATGGGATTTTAAGATAACAATTTTCTCTTCCACACTAGGTTTATTTTCATACATACTTGGAAAAAATATACTTATTATAAAATATGAGGTGGTTTTATTGCCAATTTACATATGGATTTTTACTATTATTTTTTTTGTGTTCTTAATAATTTTTTTAATGCCCATTTCAATACGTATTCAAATAAAAAAAGATCAGCGAGATGATCGTATTGCCCTAAGCTTTAAAACTCTATTCGGACTAATTAAATATGAGTTAGAGGTACCTATCGTCAATTGGATTATATCTTTACACAGAGAGCCTGCTTTGGAAATTGATACAAAAACTAAAACAAATGTAGGTCAAAACCCTGAGTCCAAGAAAAAAAGATTCTTTGATCTTAAAGAGATTGATCACTATCAAGACAAAATTAGCCATTTTGTCGAACACTATTATAGAGTATTTATTTATATAAGTAAAAAAATTGTTTTTAAATCTTTTCAATGGAAAACAACCTTAGGTACAGGTGATGCAGCGCTTACGGGAACGATTATAGGTGTAGTCTGGGCCATTAAAGGGATCCTTGTATCTATTTTGCAAAATCATATTCGTTGTGAAGAAGTAGACATATTGGTAAATCCTAATTTTCAACAACAACGTTTTATTACAAACCTGGATAGTATAATTCATGTTAAAACAGGTCATATTATTATTGCAGCACTAAAATTAGGTCTGGTATTTATTACAAAAGGTGGTGAAGGAAATGGCAAATCATCCCATTGAAGCTTTAATGAAGACAACAATGGAAAGCTTAAAAGACATGGTCGATGTAAATACAATTGTAGGTGATCCGGTGGAAACGCCAGATGGAACTGTGATCATACCCATCTCTCAAGTATCCTTTGGTTTTGCATCCGGTGGTGGAGAATATCATGCTACCAAAACTAACGGAAAAATTGGTGAGAGTTCTGAAAACGGTGATAAGATGCCTTTTGCCGGGGGAACAGGTGCAGGTGTGTCTGTGCAGCCAGTTGCTTTTATGGTAGTAGGCAATGGGCAAATGAAACTACTCTCCGTAGATCAGAATGCCAATATGATTGATAATATCATGAATTTCACACCCAAACTACTAGATAAAATTCAATCTATGGCCGACAAAAGAAGCGAAAAGAAGCCGAATAAGACTGTAATACAAACAGAAGTACTGGATGACTAAATAAGGACGAATAATCTCGTCCTTATTTTATTGCAAGGAACTGTTTTCCTGTATAGAATATACATAATAGATAAATCACACAAATAGTAATAGCATATATTCTTGAGGAGGTTCTGTTCATGGAGATTAGAGAAGCGGTAGAGCTGATTTGGAACAATAGAAAATATATTACAGATGATGCTAAAAAAGCCATTAGTCACTTAAATGAAGAGGTAGCAGAGTCTTTAAAGGCTCTGATGAAGGGCGATGACCGTAAAGCAAAGAGGGAATTGGAAGATGCTCTTTCCTGTCTATTTATTGCCTTAAAGGTAATGAATGTAGATATTGAAGAGGCAATCCATCATCAAATTTATCAAATGCAGAAAAAAAATGATAAAGTCATGATTATAAAGAAAGATAAGGTGGAGCTCTTCTATAATGGCATATTAAAAGGTGGTTGGTCCATATGGGGCGAAGAGGATTTAAAAGAAGCGGAAAAGTTGGCGAAAGAATTTGGCTGTGAAATTCATAGAGAGTTAGAATAATTTTATAGACTTCATTGATTCTTTTTACTGTGTATTTTTTCCCTTCAAAGGGAAAATACTAAAGCATAAAAACAATCATTGGAGTGATATCATTGAAAAAGGAAAAGATCATTGCAACAATGCTATGTGTTCTTATGTTTATTGGCATTACCACAAGCACTGGATACGCCAGTTCTCCAAACATATCTGCAGCCAGCGCTATTGTATTAGATGTAAAAACAGGCAGAATTCTTTATTCTAAAAATATGAATGATAAAAAACCTATGGCCAGTACTACCAAAATTATGACTGGTCTATTGGCGCTTGAAAATAGTGATCCTAATGATCTAGTGAAAATTCATAAAAAAGCAGTAGGTGTAGAAGGGTCTTCCATTTATCTACAAAATGAGGAAGAATTAAAAATGCAGGATTTAGTTTATGGATTAATGTTACGCTCTGGAAATGATGCAGCGGCGGCCATTGCTCATCAGATATCAGGATCTATCGAGGATTTTGCTGATCTTATGAATGCGAGGGCAAAGGAAATTGGCGCTTTAAATACTAACTTTATGAATCCTCACGGATTACATCATGAGAAGCATTATACAACAGCCTACGATTTAGCTCTTATTTCAAGAGAAGCCTTATTAAATAAAGATTTCAACAAAGTTGCTAGAACAAAGGTCTGGGTTGCAGATAGAGAAGGTTTTAAATATTTTCACAATAAAAACAAAACTCTCAGTGAATTTAGCGGGGGAGACGGGGTTAAAACTGGGTTTACTAGGGCAGCAGGACGCTGTCTTGTTACTTCAGCCACAAGAGATGGGATGCAGTTGGTTTGTGTAGTTTTGAATGCACCAAACTGGTTTCAAGATTCCTACCAGTTACTTAATCATACTTTTGATACGTATCAGCCCTGGAAAGTGATTGAAAAGGATATTCCTTTAAAAACAGTTTCTGTACCTAATGGTAAAAAAGAAACTACTAAGGTCGTGTGTCCTGAAGATATTATTATACCTGTGACGGAAGAGGAAAAAGCTAAAATTGTAACCGTATTGGAAGTAGAAGAGATGGTAAATGCACCCCTTCTCCGCGGTACAAAGTTAGGTAGAGCGAAGATCTATGTAGACAATAAGCTACTCTATACCACTGTTTTAATATCTAGAGAAGATGTTGAACCAAAAAATATCTTAGATCACATTTCAAATTTTGTCCGTAAAAAATCATAAATTAAATATTGATGCGTTACAGTTGTAACACTTTCCTTTCAAAGTAAATACCCTATTAGCATAGGGTTTTTATTTTGTTCTTTATTAAGGAGGTAGTGCCATTGAATAGTCATATTCGATGTATTGATGCGGGAAGCGAGTACTGCCCCTGCTTTTTATCTGAAACAGGGGATTGTATTGTATGCTCTCATCTCCAAGGCAATGAATTTTGCGATTGCAATTGGTGTGGAACCTGTATATTTAATG
>CALECF010000101.1 GCA_937948705.1 uncultured Anaerosolibacter sp.
ATCTGGCGGAACAGCTTACGGGAGTAAAACGTTTTATAGACGCATTGAGGGCTCAAAATCATGAGTTTTTAAATAAGCTACATACCATTTACGGATTACTTCAGTTAAAGTCTTATGATGAGGCGATGAAATATATTGATAGCATTAGTGAGGTACAGGGGGAAATGTTGGGTTTTTTAGCGAAGAACATCAAGGATGATGCCATTTCAGGACTCCTGCTGGCAAAGTATAATAAGATGCAGGAATTAAAAATTGATTTTACCATGGATCCCAGTAGCAAGCTGAGTAAAACTGAAACCCTTGATACCAATATGCTGGTTACGATCATCGGAAATCTTCTAGAAAATGCCATTGATGCGGTAAGTGGCATGGAAAAGGGAAAAAGAAAGGTGAATCTTACTTTAAACGATGAGGAAGAAGAATTGGAGATCATCGTAACCGACACTGGGGAAGGAATTGAGGACGTCTATCTAAACAAGGTTTTTGATTTTGGGTTTACTACAAAGATCGGGGAAAATAAGGGTGTTGGGTTGGCACTGGTAAAGCAGATTATAGATAGTTTGGAAGGAACGATAGGGATAGATAGTCAAACGGATGTAGGAACGGAAGCGATTGTGAGTATTCCAAAAAAAAGTAAAGTGGTGAGTCCATGAGAGAGATTAGTGTGTTAATTGTTGAAGATGATCCAATGGTACAGGAAATCAATAAAAGATTTATTGCGAAGCTAAAAGATTTTCGCGTAACGGCAGTTGCCAGCCATGGAGAAGAAGCTTTAAAAATGCTAGAGACAGTGAAACCGCAGTTGATTCTTTTAGACATTTTTATGTCTAGGGTAGATGGACTGACTACGCTGAAGGAAATACGAAAAAGAGGGGTTAATTCCGATGTGATATTAATCACCGCAGATAAAAGTGTACAAACGGTACAAGAAGCCATTCGATATGGTGTGGTGGATTATATCATCAAACCCTTCAAATTTGATCGGTTTAAAGAAGCACTGCAGAATTATAAACGACTCAAAGAAAAGCTTCAAGAAACGGAAGTATTTAAGCAGGAGGATTTAGATAATATTTTGCACGCTTCTCAGGAACTAGAAGAAAACCAATTGCCAAAGGGGCTCAATCAAGTAACCTTAGATTCCATTCTTAATTATTTAAGAGAGCATACAGAACATCTTACATCTATGGAGTTGTCCCAAGCTGTAGGAATTGCAAGAGTTACCGCCAGACGATATATGGAATATTTGGCAGAAAAAAGAATTGTAGATATTGAATTAGTATACGGAAGCGTGGGAAGACCCATACATAAATTTAGACTGAACGAAGAACAAAAATAGTATCAGCACCCACTGATACTATTTTTGTTTATATTTGGGAAAGGATTAAATTCGTTGCTTCTAAAAGATTATCCACTCGAAAGTCGGCCTTTTTATAAGGGTCACCAATTTTGACAGTTTTGCAGCCAGCCTGCAGTCCTGCGTCGATATCCATTTCACGGTCTCCCACCATATAGGAAGCCTTTAGGTCGATCTGATCCTCTTTGGCAATCTTAAGAATCATACCGGGCTTGGGTTTGCGACATCGACATTTGGTCTTGAAGTGGGGACAATATTCTACTCCATGAAGGACTACTTCATGCTGAGACAATTCTAGCACCATCTGTTGATGGATGCTTTGTAAATCTTCATGCGTAAAATACCCCATCTCGATACCACCCTGATTGGTTACCACATAAACATGAAAGTCTGCATCGTTTAGCATCTTTATGGCTTGTGCAGTCCAGGGGTAAAGCTTTAAATCCTCCGGCTTGTTAACCGGATCTTTATTATCGTTAATAACACCATCTCGATCTAAAAAAACTGCCTTTTGCATGGATACTCCTCCTGATATGTGATGGATTTCATACATGTAGTATTCTTTGTACTGTAGATACATATGAAAGGATTTTGCACTAAAGAAACAGTTTTAATGCCTTATTCTCGGGTAAATAGGGCTTATATATCAAAGAAGGCTGAAGGAGAAGCGTGGCTTCTTGATGATAATTTTCTATAATAATTTTTGATAGATCAATGATATTCTTCATGTTTCGAATTTCTTCAATAGAAAAAAACTGAACCCCATCATTTTCGTAGTTATCACTCATGGGGGTACCAGAAACATATTCTAGTAAAAATATAATATAGCAGTCGGTACAGTCATTTTGTCGAACCCTAGAACGAATGGACAGAATGCCCAGGGGATTTACCTCAACATTCGTTTCCTCCTTAAATTCCCTAACAATGGCATGATCAATATGTTCTCCAGGTTTTACATGCCCTCCGGGGAGAATCCAGCGATCCTTATATTCTCCATAGGTATGCCTAACCAGCAAATACCGTTGATTCCTTTGAAGGAGACCCCCAACACCGATAAAGTTACCCATGATTTTTACACTCCTTTATTTTTCGAGGAAGATACACCCTATTCCTTATCAGTATATGATAAAATAGGACGTATGAAAAGCTATCACAAGGGTTAAGTTAAAAACAATACTTCCTTAATCAAATATGCAGGCGGTGATCAAATGAGTAAAAGAATTCTTGAAAGCATCAAAGACGCGTCATTGGAAACCATATTGGATATAGAAAATTTTGAAGCCTTTGACTGGATATGGGTCAATCGCGAGCTGTTTCCAGACATTGTATTGAATCTAAAACTGGATGAAGTGATGGGTGAAGGGGCTTTGGATCAGATTTATCAGATCAAAGATGAAGAAATATTTACAGTATTAGAGGAACCTTTCCAAAAAAAAGGGTTTTTACCTATGCACCAGCTCATATTTGCAAATCTGGAGGAAGGGTATAAGCCTACGGAGGATATACCGACAGTCATTTTTATTAAAGAAAAGAAATATAAACAACTGTCGATTGCCCTAACCAAACAGTACGAGTGGGTCTTGAAGTCTATGGCGATGGACACCTACTTTCGCATGGGATTAGATTACACCAGTCTACAGGAGACATACCAAGATCTCTATGAAGAAAACAGTAGAATGATTGAACAATTGTTATC
>CALECF010000102.1 GCA_937948705.1 uncultured Anaerosolibacter sp.
AGATGCAAAAGGATATGCCTTGGTCAACTGCCACAATACGGATCGGTATCGGGTACCTTGGGATCTGGGATGGAGTAACAAAGGTATCAAGTTTTGGCTAGTAAGGGTACATTACTAGGGCATGTTGATTGTATAGCAAAAGTATAAATGTCCTGTAGAAGAAGGGCAGAGGTAATCAACTATAAAAGAGGTTCAAAAAATTTGTTAGTTTACTACAATAAATAAAAGTACAGTGTAGGGCCTATACGAAATAAATATAAGTATAGGTCTTTTTTTGTTCTCCTTGTGCAGCTGCAGGTAAGCTGATTGTGACGAATGATATGGGGGTGGATGATGTGAAAAGCTTTGAATATTATAAACCAAGGAGCTTGAAGGAGGCTAGAGATCTTCTCTTACGGTATGGGGAAGAGGCTAGTATTCTAAATGGAGGTACCGACCTTATTGTGAGGATTCATGACGGATTGAGTAATCCCAAAGTAGTGGTTGATATTAAAGGAATAGATGGACTGTCAAGGATAGACTATGATGAGGCGGATGGATTAACCATCGGCCCATGCGTTGCTTTAAACCAGATGTCAGAAAATCAAATGTTATTAGAGAAGTATAGGGTAGTAGCTGAAGCGGGCCATACCATAGGGTCTTGCCAAGTTCGGAACAGGGCAACCTTGGTAGGTAATATTGTCAATGCATCTCCCTTGGCCGATACTGCGACACCCCTTCTCGCATTGGATGCCATGGTAAAGGTTTTTACATCGGAGGGTGAAAAAGAAGTGTCTATTCATGATTTTTTTGTATGGGTGAGAAAGACATGTTTAAAGATGGGAGACATTGTGACAGGTATTCGAATACCTGCTTATAGATCCATAGAAGGGAGTTATCAGAAACATACCCGGCGTGATGCGGTAGATCTGGCCACCGTATGTGCTACCATCATACGGGTAGATGGTGGCATTCGAATCGCATTGGGTTCTGTGGCACCTACTCCCATTAGGGCAAGAAAGGCAGAAATATATTTGAATAGAGGGGATTTAACAGAAGAAGTGATAGATAAGGCCATAGAAATCACCTTGGGAGAGATATCACCCATAGGGGATATTCGGGCTTCTAAGGCATATCGAGAAGAAATTGTCAGCGTTCTAATAAGACGCGGGTTGAGGGAACTGATGGCCATCGGGTAAAGGAGGGTGAAAAATGAAACATAGTATTAGCTTTACCTTAAATGGAGAGCACGTAAAAGCATATATAGAACCTCATATGACGCTGTTAGATATGTTGAGAGAGGTTTTTGATCTTACAGGTGCTAAAGAAGGTTGTGGGGGAGGAGAATGCGGGGCATGCACCGTATTGGTGAATCATAAACCAATGAATGCCTGTTTAATTTTGGGGGTAGAGGCTGATGGATGGAATATCCTTACGGTGGAAGGACTATCCAGTGGTTTAGAGTTGGATGCATTACAGCAATCCTTTATCGATCATGGAGCCCTCCAATGTGGATATTGTACTCCAGGAATGATTATGTCAGCGAAGGCGCTACTGATGGAAAACCCAACGCCCACTGTGGGTCAGGTGGTAAAGGCTATCAGTGGTAATCTGTGCCGATGCACAGGCTATAAAAAAATTATTGAAGCTGTGATGGATATATCAGATCGGAATGTAGGACTGTGAGGGGAGGGTGAAGGATGAATGTTGTTGGAACAAGTTTAAATAGGGTTGATGGCATCAAGAAGGTGACTGGGGCACTGAAATATGTAGATGATCTGAAAATGTATGGCATGCTCCATGTGGCAGTGAAGCGAAGTCCTTATCCCCATGGAAGGATTATTAACGTGGATACCAGTAGAGCAGAAACCTTGGAAGGTGTAAAAGCTGTGATTACAGGGAAGGATGTCCCCAAACGTGCGGGCTTATATTTAGAAGATAAAACGTTTCTTGCCACGGACAAGGTACGGTATAGAGGGGAGGCTGTGGCCGCCGTCGCTGCAGAAACCAAAGAAATTGCTGAGGAAGCTCTAGGATATATCATGGTTGATTACGAAGAACTTCCCGCTGTAACCAATGCGGTAGAAGGGTTAAATCCCAATGCACCTCTGGTACACCCTGATCTAGGAGAATACAAATGGGGCCCTATCTTTTTTCCAGAACCAGGTACAAATATAAGTAACCATTATAAGATTCGAAAAGGAGATATCGAAAAGGGTTTTGCTGAAGCCGATTATGTTGTAGAAAATAGCTTTTTTGTACCCCATATTCAGCATTGTCCTATTGAAAATCATAGTGCTATTGCCCAGATGGATACAGATGGTTCCCTCACCCTATGGGCTAGCTGTCAATCTCCCTATGCTGTACGAAAAGCACTATCTGTAGCATTTGATCTGCCCCTAAATAAGTTAAGGGTCATATCACCGGCAGTAGGAGGAGGATTTGGTGGAAAAGCAGGAACTACCTTGGAAGGGATTGTTATCCCCTTGGCTAAGAAGACAAAGGGACGTCCTGTGAAGCTGACTTATTCCAGGGAGGATGAGTTTGTAAACAGTTTTGTAAGACAGGGTATGCATGCTACCATCAAGACAGGTATTCGTAAGGACGGTACCATGGTGGCTGTAAAAAATAGCTTCATTTGGGATGGTGGTGCCTATACTGAGTATGGTGTGAACATTGTAAGGGCTGGTGGCTATGCTTCTACAGGGCCCTATGATATTCCAAATGTTTGGACAGATTCCATCTGTGTATATACCAATCACCCGGTGGGAGGGCCCTATAGGGGATTCGGTATGTCAGAGATACACTTTGCCATCGAGCAAAACATCGACATTCTTGCTGAAAAAGTTGGATTGAATCCTGTAGAGATTAGAAAAATTAATGGATTGAAGCCAGGGGGTAGAAATGCCACGGGACAGATCATTGATGTATGTGGCTTACAAGAATGCATTGAGGATGTAGCAAAGCACATTGATGTTACAACAAAGGAAAAATCTGATCGACCCCACAAAGTGAGGGGTAAGGGAATTGCTTGTGGGTATAAGGCACCATCGATGCCCAATGATGTGGCTTCTGCCGCCATTATTAAGATGAATGAGGATGGCAGTCTCCATCTTCTTGTAAGTGCCCAGGATATAGGACAGGGCTCGGACACGGTATTGGTGCAGATCGCCGCAGAGACATTGTCGATACCGCCCCATAAAATCACCATTAAGACAGGGGACACAGATTATACCCCTTATGAATGGCAGACCGTTGCCAGTCGCATCACCTATTGTGCTGGAAATGCTGTGATAAAGGCCTGTGAGGATATAAAGGAACAATTATTAGAGTTAGCCCAGCTTCAGCTAGGTGTCCCCAGAAGAGACCTAATCCTACAGGATGAGTATGTTTTATCTAAAATAGTTCCTGATAGACGGGTTGCCATGAAGGACCTTGCCTTGGGTTTATCCATGGGAGATGGATCTGGAATCCATGGTCCTATCATGGGAAGAGGATCCTTCATTCCTCCCAATGTAAGGAATACAGATAAGCAAACGGGCCAGGGGGAAAAGCCTGTAGCATTTTGGACCTATGGATGCCAAGGGGTAGAAATTGAAGTAGATATTGAAACCGGGAAGATAGATGTATTAAAGGTAGCCTCCTGCTTTGATGTGGGAAAGGTAATCAATCCAAAGCTTGTGGAAGGTCAGATTGAGGGAGGTATTGTCCAGGGATTAGGGTCTGCATTGTTTGAGGAGCTCATCCTTGAGAATGGCATCCCAAAGAATCCATCCTTTGTAGACTATAAGATCCCTACTGCCGATGATATGCCAAAAATGATTATAAATTTTGTAGAAAATCCTGAAGAAACGGGGCCTTATGGGGCCAGAGGTGTGGGGGAGCCATGTATGGTACCAGCGGCACCAGCCATTGCCAATGCAGTGTATGATGCCATCGGTATACGAATCAAGTCCTTGCCGATGACGGCAGAGAAAGTGTTAAAAGCGTTAAAAGAAAAACACAAGGATCAGTAAAACAAGGAATGCCTTAGCAGGGTGAGGCGAAGGCATTCCCTATAGGTACAGAGGTAGAAAAGGGTGTAAGGAGAGTGGGAGCAGTTAAAAATGAATAAGATGAAAGGGGTTATCCTATGAGCAACGAAAATGTAACGGTTGAAAGACTGGAGGCCATCAGGGAAGGCGATTATTTACCTACCAGTAAGAAAGTTATCTTAGGTATTCAACATACTTTTACCATGTTTGGTGCTACAGTTTTAGTACCATTGATTACTGGTCTTGACATATCCGTATCCTTATTTATGGCAGGGGTTGGAACTTTATTATTCCACTCTCTCACCAAGGGCACCGTACCAGCATTTTTAGGTTCTTCTTTCGCATTCATCGCGCCTATTTTAGCGGTTGCTGCATTACCGGAATTTGGACTTCCTTATGCCCAGGGGGGCATTGTTGTGGCAGGCCTTGTGTACTTAGCTTTGGCTGGGTTGGTATATGCTTTTGGGCCTGAAAAAATAGTAAATTTTTTCCCACCTATCGTAACAGGACCAATTATTATGGTGATTGGTTTGAAGCTTGCCCCTGTTGCCATCGATATGGCAAAAGGAAACTGGATGTTGGCAATTGTAAGCTTTGTCATCGTAACGGTCGTGAGTATCTATGGAAAAGGATTTATCAAGGTACTGCCAGTTTTATGTGGACTTATTGGTGGATATATTTTCGCGTTGTTAACAGGAAATGTAGATTTTACCCCTGTCATCAATGCTGGGTACTTTGGTATACCTAAATTTACAATGGCCAAATTTAGTGTTCAGGCTGTGATGATGGTTGCACCTGTGGCTGTAGCCACCATGGTAGAGCATATAGGTGATGTTTTGGCCATCGGTGCTACTGTAGAGAAGGATTTTATAAAAACACCGGGTTTACACCGTACCCTATTAGGAGACGGCCTAGCCACATCGTTATCAGCGATGTTCGGCGGTCCGGCTAACACCACTTACTCTGAGAATACAGGAGTTCTTGCCCTCACTCGAGTCTTTAACCCTGTTATCATGAGAATCGCAGCTTGCTTTGCCATCGTCTTGGGCATTGTGCCAAAACTGGGTTCATTTATTAGTACCATTCCAACACCTGTGGTAGGTGGAATTTCCATCGTACTCTTTGGTATGATCGCCTCCATTGGAGGCAGGACTTTGGTGGAGAATAAGGTGGATTTCACAAGGGCGAGGAATCTTCTGATCTCAGCAGTGATCCTTGTCTTAGGATTAGGAGGGGCAGCTATTCCAATTAATATGGGAACCATATGCTTTTCTATAGAAGGAATGGCCTTAGCTGCGATTATCGGGATCATTTTAAACAAAGTATTACCAGAGTAGATTTAGCTGGGGGCTCCCACTTTCAAGCTAGTATAAACCTTTGAGAAATGTTTTTCTCCTTGGACCTGTATGGATTACAGGTCTTTTGTTTTGGCATCCTCACAAAATAAAAAACATTTTTTTGTTAGGAATTTACAAAGGAATATCAGCATGAATAGGGAATGTTCGGTATATATATAATTGAACAAAAATTCAGATAACAACCAAGACGTTCCAACAACAAGTCTGTGCCTACGATATGACATATTAGAGTGATAAGGTAAGAAAATGAATATTTAGTATGTAGATACAAATGAAAAAAAGTAACGAGCAGCAATAGGTTTGGGGGGGTAAGGGTGCATAGGGACCTGGGAATTACAGTAGAGGACATGTTAAATCTAGAAGTGATGAAGGATGGAAAAATCTTAGCTGGCCACGGGGGAGTAGGAAATCGTATTACCAAAATGAATGTCATGGAAGTACCTGATATCATGGATTGGGTGACTGTAGGAGAATTTCTGCTGACAACAGCCTATTCCATCAAGGATGATATTGAAGTTTTAAAAAAACTAATTCCTATGATGAAGGAAAAAGGCTTGGCAGGTATTGGCATTAAGATGAAGCGTTATGTGGAAAACCTCACCCAAGAGATCATTGAGATCGCTGATGGTTTGGAATTTCCTATTATTGAAATACCCTTTCATGTATCCTACACAGAGGTCATCATGCCTGTGCTGACAGAAATTATCAATGGGCAAACCCAAACATTATTAAAAATTCATGAGATTCATAATAAACTTACCCATGTGATGCTGAGGGGTGGGGGGATTCAGGAAATTGCCCAAGGGATTGGTCAGTCTATCGGTAATTCCGTTGTGATTCAAGACGCTATCTTCGATGAGGCTGTTATCTACTGTGAGGATGAAAAAAGAGAATCCATTCAAAACATTCTAGAAAATGAGGAGCATACTTTCTATCGCAATATGGAAAGGGCATTTGACGAAAAGGTGACCGTGAAAAAGGAAGATATGATATTAGGCAGTGTGGTCAATAGAATACAAATCCCTATCTATATTGAGGATAGATATGTTGGATATTTATGTGTATGGGAAGACCATAAGAAGCTAGGTATGATTGAACAAACCGCCATCGAAGCAGCCATCCCAATGATTGCATTGGACTTGATGAAGAAGACTTCTATCTTTGAGATAGAAAGTCGTCATAGGATTGAGTTTTTCCATGATTTATTGTCTAAGGATGTAAAAAAACAAAAGAGTGCCCTGGAAAGATCGAATCTTTTCAACTTTGATAGCAAGTTAGGCTATGCAGTGGTTGTCATTAAAATACATCATAGGAAAGGCTTCATCAAGGAAACCATAAACAATGCCAGCTTCCTTTATCAATTAAATGGAAAAATACTTCAGATTATGGAGAGGCTGGCAAGGCAGCAGAAAGAGAAAATAGTTTTTGGAAACAAGAGCGATCAACTTATCCTGTTATATGGTACAGACAAGGGCACGTCATCCACTGTGATTAAAAAAGAGCTCATCGCATTTACCCAGAAAATAATCCAGTGTATTGAATCTGAAATTCGACCTGGGATATGTACCATCGGTGTAGGGCGTTTCTACAAGGATATTATGAGTCTCTGGAAAGGCTACGGGGAAGCTGTGAAGGCTGCGCAAAATAAAGGAGGCTATAGGAAAAATGGTATCGCTCATTTTGATGATCTCGGCATATACAGGGTACTGTGTATTGACGAAATGGAGGAAGAGCTCATTCAGTTTTATCAGGAAATCCTACAGCCTTTAATTGGATATGATCGGGAGCGGGAGTCGGAATTGATAAAAACCTTACAAGCATATTACCACTGTGGGGGGAATTTAAAGAGAATTTCTGAGGAAATGTATACCCACTATAATACGATCATTTATCGTATTCAGAGAATCAAAGAAATCATACAAATGGACTTAGATGAGCCCAATGATCGATTGAATGTACAGGTAGCATTAAAAATATATGAAATGATGGATCAGAATCATGCATAGTTGGTAAAAGGAAACAAAATATAAGGTAAATCTTTAGGGGAACTTTCTAAAGGAAGGAGACTATTTTTGGAAGAAATACCTTAGAGATAACAGGGTGAATGTTTGGTGAAAAAACAAATTTCTAAAGTAAAGGAAAAATGCCATGAAGGCCATGATGATCTGCGCCAATACAAGAGAATTATTGACATCACGAAAGGAAATACATGGGGTAGTCCATTCTGTATTTCACAAGGTGTGCAACATCGAAACCCAAGAAGGTGAAATCATACCCCTGATAGCCCAAAGCATACCAAAGATGCCAAGGTGTATCTCCGTAAAGATGTCACAGGAGGAAACTATGGATTCCCTGGGACTTGTAAAAGGAAGAACCATCATCTTTCGCAAGGACTCAATGGGCACTATGGATACAGGATTTCAATTGGATTTTCATGATGCAGTGACCTGGGATGGGAAACCCAAGCTTTTGCTGCCGCCCTTAGAGGAGCGATATGCTTTGGACAATATCTCCCTGTTAAGGAGATTCATGCTTCAACATGGAAGATTATCAGGTATTGGTGCATTGCTCTTTCTTGTTGACAAGAACCTAAGGGGAATGCCTTATCCAGAGGACTTACGGGTGAATCCCTATTGCGAGTTTATTGGACCCAGAATCATGAAGTTGATACAGGGGCTTTTAAAAGACAATTTGATGGAAGTACAAAATATGGGGAAACAGATTATCGGCTTTGGATTGGGGTTGACGCCCTCTGCCGATGATCTGCTGGCGGGCTTAATGATGGCCTTAGTGTATGGTGGCAATTATTATGGCATAGAGCTTACTGAAATATTAGAAATAAATGGCGCTATGATACGGGATACGGCCCATCGAACCACAAAGATTAGCGCAGAAATGCTTTGTTTTGCGGCCAAGGGTGAAGCTGCTGAAAATATAAGGCAGTTATTGGTTGATATTTTTTCTGAGAAAAACCAAATAAAAATAAAGCAGGATATTTTATCAGTCATTGAAAATGGGGACACATCAGGAACTGATTGTATCGCTGGGATTTACATAGGCTGCTTATTAAGTCAGTTGAAGGCTGAGGAAAGGAAGATGGGAGAATGAACTTGGGGCTGGAAGTGAGAAAAGGTGTGTACTATGATTCTGTGACCTTGATGGGAATCAGCAAAGCAGTAAAAAAGATGGATGGCATTCAAGAGGTACTGGTGGGTATGGGAACAGATCTAAATAAAGAGCTAGCAGACAATCTAGGTCTAGGTCACAAGGGGATGAAAGAGTTAAGGGCCAATGACTTCTTTATTGCTGTTTTATCTATAGAGGATAGGATGGAAGCCGTGGTACAGACAGTGGATGCATTGCTGAATAACAATAAGGAATCTGCCATGGGGGATTATATTCCACCGACTCTGGCATCGGCATTAAAACATGAGCCTGACGCGAACATGGTACTGATCTCTATTCCTGGTAGATATGCTTTTCATGAGGTGCAAAAAGCCCTGGATGAGGGACTCCATGTGATGCTGTTCAGTGATAATGTAACCATAGAGGAAGAAAAAAGACTAAAGGAATTGGCCAAGGAAAAGGGCCTTCTTATGATGGGACCTGACTGTGGGACGGCCATCATCAATCATGTGCCCTTGGCTTTTGCCAATGTTGTTAACCGGGGACCCATCGGGATTGTGGGTGCTTCTGGTACGGGGACCCAGGAAGTAAGTGTACTTATCGATAAGCTGGGAAGTGGAATATCCCAGGTCATAGGTACTGGAGGCAGGGATCTGAAGAAGGAAATTGGGGGAATCATGATGATCGAAGGTATTCGTGCCCTCGGTGAAGACCCAGAAACGAAGGTGATAGTATTGATTTCAAAACCACCATCGGAAGAAATAGCAGAAGCAGTACTTCGGGAGGTTAAGGCCTGTGGTAAACCTACTGTGGTCAACTTCATAGGCAGCGACGGGGCCATGATTTATCAATATGATATGGTACCAGGATGGACATTGGAAGATACAGCAGCCAAGGCTGTTGCCCTGGCAAAAGGACTGGAGATAAAGGATAACCTAGGGTTTAGCAAATCAGAGGAAGAAATTGATGATCTTGTCGCCCATGCTATTAAGAGTTTGAAAAAGAGTCAAAGATATTTGCGGGGTTTGTACACCGGGGGAACCCTTTGTGATGAAGCCATGGCGTTGCTTTCCGAGGCGACAGAGGCTATCTATTCCAATATTCCATTGTCATCGGGATATCTGTTGAAGGATATACATCATAGCTACCAGCATACATGCATTGACCTAGGGGATGATGCCTTCACCGTAGGAAGAGCCCATCCTATGATTGATCCAACCTATCGTTTAGAGCGGTTGATGAGAGAGGTTGAAGATGAAGAAGTGTCCATCATTTTGATGGATTTTGTCCTAGGCTACGGTTCTCATAAGGACCCAGTAGGGGAGATGTTACCAGGTGTTGAAAAAGCACAGCGGATAAGAGCTGTAAATGGGAGTAGTCCCTGTTTCATCGCATCGGTATGCGGTACCGATAAAGATCCTCAAAACCTAGGCGATCAGGAAGAGAAGCTGAGAAAAGCTGGTGTGATCGTCATGCCATCCAATGCCCAGGCAGTTCGACTTGCTATAAAAATTCTCAAGGCAACTTCTTAGGAAAGGAAGTGACGGGATGAAGAAAATCAACGATTTATTCACGTCAGAAATGAAGGTGATCAATATGGGATTGGCATCCTTTGCCCAGGACTTGAAAGAACAACAGGTAAAGGTAATCCATGTGGATTGGAAGCCGCCAGCAGGTGGAAATCAAAAGATGACATCTCTGTTGGCGAGATTAAAAGGAAATGTAAAGGAATAGAAAGACAAGGTAAGGGGGATGAAGAGATGGTTCAAGAGAAAATCAAAGGAGCCAATCAAGAGGCACTGGAGAGAATACTCAAGGGGCAACCCGTTCTCATAGGTATAGGCACCGCAGGAGAGATTGTACCTGGGATGACGAAAAAGACAATTCTCCATGCAGGACCACCGATTGCCTGGGAAAAGATGAGTGGCCCTTTAAGGGGTGCTGTCATTGGTGGCTTGATGTATGAAGGTTTGGCATCTGATGAACAAGAAGCAATAGCCCTAGTGGAATCAGGAGAGATTATCTTTGATCCTTGCCACCATCACAATGGGGTAGGGCCCATGGCTGGTGTGATGACAGCTTCCATGCCCGTCTGGATCGTAAAGAATATGACCTATGGGAACGAAGCCTATTGTACATTGAATGAAGGTTTGGGAAAGGTACTGCGTTATGGGGCCTATGGTGAAGATGTGATCGAAAGATTGAAGTGGATGGAGACCGTACTGGCACCAGTACTAAAGGAAGCTTTGAAATCTGCTGGACCCCTGGATCTAAAAAATATGATCGCTCAAGTGGTCATGATGGGGGATGAAGGACACAACAGAAACAAAGCAGGGACCTCCTTGTTGATTCGGGAGCTTGCACCCCACATTGTGGGTACGGGTTTCTCCAATCAAGACAAGATAGATGTGTTAAAGTTTATCCATGGGAATGATCATTTTTTCTTAAATCTTACCATGCCTGCATGTAAGGCTACCCTAGAGGCTGCCAAGGATATACCCTATTGTACCATTGTTTATACCATGGCAAGGAATGGTACGGAGTTTGGCATCCGCGTTTCTGGGCTAGGCAATCGATGGTTTACAGCCCCAGCAGAGATTATTGATGGCCTGTACTTCCCTGGCTATTCTTCCTTGGACGCAAATCCTGATATCGGCGATAGTACCATTACGGAGACTTGTGGCATCGGAGGGTTTGCCATGGCTGCAGCCCCTGCCATTGTCCAATTTGTAGGAGGTACACCCCAGGATGCCATCAACTATTCCAAGCTCATGTATGAAATCACAGAGGCAGAAAACAATGTTTATAAAATTCCAGGGTTAAACTTTAAAGGAACTGCTACAGGTATTGATATTCAGAAGGTCATTGAAACCAATATCCTACCAATAATCAATACGGGTATCGCCCATCGTAAGCCTGGTATAGGGCAGGTAGGGGCAGGTTTGGTGCGCCCACCCATGAAATGCTTTGAGGATGCCCTAGAGGCCTTTGTACTGGACCTAGAGGAAAAAGGCTTGTTGTCCTAGACATGGCCGTAAACCTTTGAAGTGTCTGTCATCCTGAACGATAGTGAAGGATCTTAAAAAGTAAATAATATCCAATACATAAAGGGGGATTTTTCTGATGGAATTCTGGAAAAATGTAAAAATGTATGACCTAACACAAAATTTAAGTCACTTAACACCACCATGGCCTACCTATGAACCATTACAAATCAAATTCTTTAAGAGATTATCACCAAATGGTGCCAATGGACAGTTAATTACTACATCAAACCATGTTGGAACTCATTTGGATGGCCCATTACATTTTGATACGGCAGGAAGAGACATCGCATCTTTAGAATTAGAAAAATTAGTAGGACCTGGTGTTGTTGTTGACCTTTCAGATATTGCAGAAGACTTCAGCATTTATACACCTCAGGACATTATGGATCGAGTAGAAGTAAAGAAAGGCGATATACTCATCATTAATACCGGTTACCATAGGTATGGATGGGATCAGCCACAAGCTGATGAAAGAAGGTATATGTTAAGGCACCCTGGTCCATCCATGGATTTTGTTGCTTGGGTAAAAGAAATGGAGATTAAATGGATTGGCGTTGACTGCGGATCTGCTGACCACCCAATGAATACAAAGATTCGTGACTGGGAGCCAGGGGAAGCAAAGAAAGCTGATGTATACTTAAAAGAGAAATACGGAAAAGGCTTAGATGAGATATATCCATGGCCAGAAGCATATCAAGCAATGCATATTCAGGTGTTCCCTAAACCAGACGAAATCATCCATGCTGAAAATGTAGGTGGAGAGATTGATAAAATCTTAAACAAACGTTTAATTATTGGCTGCTTCCCATGGAAGTTCCAAGGAGGAGAATCCAGCATCTGTAGAATTGTAGCCTTTGACGAGGAATAGAATATGTGATTGCCCGCCCATGAGCGGGCAATCATCCGTCCCATGAGAAAACCTTAGGGGGTTAAAAGATGAAAGAACATATGGCAGCCTGTGTGCAGATTGCAGTAGAACCCAATGAGATCAATCACAATATTGATAAATGCTGCATGTGGCTGGAGAAGGCAGTGAAGGAATACGAAGCAGAGCTAGTGGTGTTTCCAGAGAGTATTACCACAGGGTTTACGCCCAATATGCCCGTGGATGCATTCTATGATATGCTGGCGCCTGTTCCAGGAGCCCATACAGCAAAGCTTCAAAAGCTAGCAAAGGAGTTGGGTGTCCACGTAGTATTTCCCCTATATGAGAGGGGAAGCAAGAAGGGGGTTATCCTAAATAGCTCGATTCTGATTGATGACGATGGAGAGGTGCGAGGAAATTATCGGAAAACCCATCCATTTCCCACAGAGAGATTGGAAGGTGGTGGATGGACGACACCAGGCAATGAGACCGTAGTGGTGGAAACAAAATTAGGAAAAATCGGTATGATTATTTGTTATGATGGAGATTTCCCAGAGCTTTCCAGGGTATTAGCCCTAAAGGGGGCGGAGGTCATCACACGACCATCTGCACTGCTAAGAAGCTTCGACATATGGGAGATGGTGAATAAAGCCAGAGCCTATGATAATCATGTGTATATGCTGGGGGCCAATGCCATCGGTCCTGATGCAGGCAGAAATTATTATTTTGGTCATAGCATGATCGTGAGTCCCATCGCCCAAGTATTGGCCTTAGCCAGGGGAACGGAAGAGATCATTGCGGCAAAACTAGACCCTGACCCTATACGATATGTAAGCTTTGGAACAAAATCACCTATGATTTTTGACCATCTAGAGGATCGCAACATTGCTGTATATGGGGAAATCCTGCAAGAAGGAAAAAGCTCCTTCGAGCCAAGTCGACGGATTCCTTACAGGCGATAAGGTAGGACTGCCAGCAGGATTTTGATACTATAAGTAGAACTGAACAGAAAGATCTAATAGGCTTCTTGGAATTCCTCCAAGGGCCTATTTTGAAATCTAGGGATTGCTGGATAAGAGGACATTCTAAATTACAAATTGGACATTTCAATTGGGCGATATAAAGGATATAATAGGAAGAAGAATATGATTTTAAAGTGAGGTTGAAACGGTGAGATTGATCGATATCATCACCATAGTACCGGGGACAGTCGTATCCTTTGTGGGATGTGGTGGAAAAACCTCAGTTATTGAGGCAGTGATAAAAGAACTAAATGGTATAGACATGCCCTTTATTCATACAACCACCACGAAAATCTGGTTACCTGAAGGGGAAGATAGACAAACTTTCATTTCCGATAGTTTGGCTGTGGTGAAAGAGGAAATCAGCAAAGGACACAAGCAAGTTATTTCTATCGGAAGGGAAAAAACGGAGGATGGGAAATTAGTAGGGATTCCAGAACTGTGGGTGAAGGAAATATGTCAAAGCTTCCCGCAACATTGCCTTCTGGTGGAGGCGGACGGATGTAAAGGGAAATCCATCAAGCTGTATGGCGACGATGAGCCTTGCATTCCGAAGGAGAGCCACACTACAGTAATTTTGTTGGGGCTAGATGCCTTTGAGGAGAAAAACATAAATGAAGTGGTCCATCGACCAGATTATTTTTTGCAGAATTTTAATACAAAACATCCTTCCATGGAAGAACGAGTCCAGTCCCTTTTTTGGACAGAGGGATTGGTGTCAGGGGCAAGAAGCAATGGGGATAAGTATGTATTTTTAAATAAGGTCACCGAGGAGAAACTTCTCCTAGCTAGAACAATCGCAAAAAAAATAATGGATGCGGGTGAAGAACATCTGATAGGTGTAATACTAGGAGACACGAGGGAAGTTGAAATCTGTAGGGAAGTGATAGGATGATATCTGGGATTATTTTAGCGGCTGGAAAAAGCAGCCGCATGGGGCAGGATAAACTATCCTTAATGCTCCATGGAAGGCCCGTCTTAGAACATGTGATCCTCGCAGCGAAGAAATCAGCCCTAGATGAGGTGATCGTGGTATGGGGGAGATATAAGAATAGTAAAGATTTGGCCCAAGACCATGGATTGATGACCATAGAGAACAAGGACTATGAACAAGGACTGAGTACTTCTCTAGCAAGGGGAATGAAAGCGATTTCCCAGAACAGCAACGCAGTGGTGTTTTTATTGGGGGATATGCCTTATATAGATGCCAACATTATTGATGGGTTGATTCAGACGTTTCTTCAGGGGAAGAAGCATATCGTGGTACCCATCTACAATGGACAAAGAGGAAATCCAGTACTATTTTCTCGTAAATATGAGGCAGCCCTTTGTACGATCCAAGGAGATATAGGTGCACGGCAGTTGATTAAGGAATATGAAGAGGATGTGGCCTTTGTGTATTTTGAACAAGGGAGATGGGATATGGATATAGATACTAAGGAAGCTTATTTGCTGGCGCGAAAGGGGGATGCAGATGGAGACAAGGAAGGTAAAGCTTGAGGATGCAGTGGGTATGATCCTGTGTCACGATATTACAGAGATTATACCAGGGGAAAGAAAAGGCAGGGCTTTCAAAAAGGGCCATCGGATTGAGGTAGAGGATTTAGATCGTTTGAGAAGTCTTGGGAAAAATCATATCTATATATTACATATGGCAGAAGATGAGGTACATGAGGATGATGCTGCCAGAATCTTGGGAAGTGTTTTATCGGGAGAGCATATTGAAGTAACAGAGCCCTATGAGAGCAGGGTAAATCTCCATGCAACAGTCCATGGACTTTTAAGAGTAGATATCGAAGGTTTGAATGGGTTGAATTACCTTGAGGATGTGGTGGCGTCTACGCTGCCCAATTATTCTATCGTAACAACAGGAGAGATGGTGGCTGGCACAAAGGTAACACCCCTCGTTGTAAATAAGAAAATCTTAGAGAGTGCCCAGGAAACAAGAGAACAAAGAGGACCTATTGTATCAATCATCCCTTTCAAACCAGTAAAGGTCTCCATCGTTATCACAGGAACAGAGGTTTTCAAGGGGATTATCAAGGATGCCTTCCAGGAAGTACTAACAAAAAAAGTATCAGACCTGGGGGGAACGGTGATTCATGTAAGCTTTGCCCCTGATGATGAAGTACTGATCCGCCAAGAAATTCAGCAGGCCGTGGCCATTGGCAGTGATGTGGTATTGGTTTCAGGGGGGATGTCTGTTGACCCTGATGATGTAACGCCGAAGGCTATTCGATCTGTTGCAGAGGTGGTTAAATATGGATCACCAGTACTGCCAGGTGCCATGTTCATGATGAGCTACTTGGGGGATATCCCGGTAATTGGGATACCAGCCTGTGGTATGTATGCTAAGATCACGGTATTTGATTTAATTTATCCCAGGGTGGCGGCAGGGATAAAGATTACCAAGGCAGATATTATTGCCTTAGCCAATGGGGGTTTATGCAGAAAATGTGATCCTTGTAGATTTCCAAACTGTTCATTCGGGAGGGGTTAGTGGTGGAGCATGTATTATTAGACAAGATATCGGAACAAATACGGCAAAACAAAAAGGTTGCTTGGGCAACCATCACGAAAATCGAGGGTTCCACCCCTAGAAAAGAGGGTGCCATGATGGTAATCATGGAAGATGGAAGCATCGATGGGACAATTGGCGGCGGAACCTTTGAGGCAGTGGTTGTAGAAAAGGCGAAAAAATGCCTTGAAGGGGGAGCGAGTAAGGCTTTTCACTTTGAGCTTAATGATGAGGAAGGCAGCTTACATATGCAGTGTGGCGGAACCGCTGACGTATTTATAAAGGTATTCCTTCCTAAGGACAAGCTTTTAATTGTGGGCGGTGGGCACATCGCCGTGGAGTTATTTAAGCTAAGCAAAATGCTTGGTTTATATACTGTAGTCTTTGAAGATAGAGAAGATTATCTGACCCAAGAAAGATTCCCAAAGGCTGATGAACTGATACTGGGAAGTATTGAAGAACAATTAAAGCAATACCCTATAGATACCCATTGCTTCGTGGTAATTGTCACTAGAGGACACCGTCACGATGAAATCGCATTGATGTCTGTCATCCATCGAGATCCACAGTATATCGGGATGATTGGAAGCAGGAACAAAGTGAACTACGTGATGGATCGAATGGCAGAGAATGATATTTCCCAAGAAGTGATGGGAAAAATTTATGCGCCCATTGGGTTGACCCTTGGGGGAGAAAGTCCCATGGAGATCGCGTTTAGTATTATGAGTGAAATTATGATCGTAAAGAGTGGTAAGAAGCTTGGACATATGCGGGATCAATTGAAGGAGTAAGGGGAAAAATCATGAGGGAAGAACGTTTTGTAATCATTAAAGGTGCTGGAGATATTGCATCAGGCGTTGCCCATAAATTATTCCGTAGTGGATTTTCAGTTGTGATGACCGAGATCGAAAGACCCATGTGTGTGAGAAGAAATGTTTCCTTTGCCAGTTGCATTTATGAAGGTATGTGGGAAATCGAAGGGATACGGGCGAAAAAAGCTGGTACGAAGGATGAAGTACTGCAGATTGTAAGGAACAATATGATACCTGTTTTGATAGATCCTTCCTGTGAGATTAAGAATAGTATTTCATGCAATATATTGGTGGATGCTGTATTGGCTAAGAAGAATATTGGAACTACCATAAAGGATGCGCCACTGGTGATCGGCTTGGGGCCAGGTTTTTATGCAGGGAGAGATGTGGATGTGGTAATCGAAACCAATCGAGGCCATAACCTGGGAAGAATTATTTTAGAAGGAGAAGCAGAGCCCAATACCAGTGTACCTGGTGATATTGCAGGCTACGGTATTGAGCGGGTGCTGCGAGCGCCTACCGGGGGGATCATCAAAAACAATATGAAAATTGGTGATTGGGTGAACAAATCAGATCTGATTGCTTGGATTGGAGATGAGGAGGTAAGAGCCACCCTGAATGGCGTGATTCGTGGACTTATTTATGATGGACTAGAGGTATATCAAGATTGGAAAATAGGCGATATCGATCCTAGACCTGAGGCTCTAGGATGGACCGATACCATATCAGACAAGGCCCGGTGTATTGCTGGGGGAGTCTTGGAAGCCATATTCATGGGGGAAATGGAAGGCCGCGATTGGTCTAAAGAGAAGATCAGAGGAATATAAACATGTGGAAATACATGTGTAAAGGCTTTTCTTGTGGGTATTAGATATGAAATACTATGAAATATAAGGCTTATATCATGACATAGAGGAGTGGAAAAATGAGGACTGCTGAGTTGAGAAAACTTTTAGAGGGAGTCAAGGACGGACAGGTTGAAATTGAGAAAGCCTTGGATCATCTGAAGGAATTACCATATAAGGATATTGGCATTGCAAAAATAGATCTTCATCGAGAATTGAGGAATGGCTATCCTGAAGTTATCTATTGTGAAGGAAAAAATATTGGACATATTCAGCAGATTGTACAGGAGATGCTGAAGGGAGACAATAATATCCTTGCTACCAGGGCAGGAGAAGACGTGTATCAAGCAGTGAAGGAGATCTGCTTAGATGCGGAATATCATCCCTTGGCAAGAATTATCACAGTAAAAAGAAAAGAAGTGCTTGTTCCGGACTCCTATATAGCTGTCGTTACGGGTGGAACCTCTGATATTGCCGTGGCTGAGGAAGCGGCTATTACAGCAGAGATGCTAGGGAATAAGGTAGAGCGAATTTATGATGTAGGTGTGGCAGGACTCCATCGATTGTTAGGAAGTCTCGATAGAATCACCAGCGCCAAGGTGATTATCGCCGTGGCTGGTATGGAGGGTGCCCTTGCCAGTGTAGTGGGTGGCTTGGTAGATAAGCCTGTTTTGGCCGTGCCTACTAGCATTGGATACGGTGCAAATTTCCATGGATTATCAGCCCTGCTATCTATGTTAAACAGTTGTTCCAGCGGTGTAGCAGTGATGAATATTGACAACGGATTTGGTGCTGGTTATATGGCCAGTATGATTAATAAACTATAAAAGCTATGGCGGGTTAAATGCTCTCGCCATAGCTTTTATGATTTATTGTTCTATTAATTCTGTTACATGTACCGTGTATTGTCCTGTATCGCCAGTCACAAGGGCAGTTTGATCCGCTGGATTTAATTTTTCAATCCATATGGGTGTACCTTTGTGTGAGACACGGATTGTTTCCTCAGAGTTTAGAATTTCTTGGGCTCTGTCTACAATCATGGGTATCATCTCCTTATTATATTTATATTTTCCCAGCCATCTGAAAGTCCGCCTTGATACCTTTGTCACCTGGCTGCCAGTCGACTGGAGTGCCTTCATTCGTTTTTTCAGCATATTGCAATGCTTTTAATGCTCTTAACATTTCTTCCACACTTCTACCCACCTCAAAGGGGTAGACTTGCCATAATTTAACCTTGCCAGTGGGGTCAATCACAAAGGTAGCCCTATAGGAAGCTGCACTTTGTTCATCTAAAACACCGTAGGATCGAGAAATGGTCAAGGTCCTGTCCGACACAAGGGGAAACTGAACTTTGGAAGCATGGGGAGAAGTTTCAAGGAAAACCTTATGGGCATAGATACTATCCGTACTAATACCTAGCACTTCTGCGTTAAGACTCATAATTTCTTGATATTGATCAGCAACTGCTGCCAATTCTGTAGGTCATACGAATGTGAAATCACTTCCGTAAAAGAATAAAATAAGCCATTTCCCTTGATAGGTTTGAAGGGTGATTTGTTGATCAGTCTGATTGATGAGGGCATTGGCTTGGAAAGAAGGGGCGGCCATATCTAAAGTTATCATATGCGTGGGTTCTCTCCTTTATATCGAGATACATTTATTGTGTCAACAGCCCTTTGATAATATGCACAAAGAGAGAATATAGGTGAAAATCATGAGCATGGAGGATAGAAAGAAAAGAATGGGAAATAGAAGGGAAATGCTCGACGTATCAATCAATTACTTCATTAAGGTCAGCAAAAGGCTAGTTGAAGAAAAAGGAAATTTCTTGTAGAATAGAAATATGTCATTTGGCATAAATTGAAAATGTAAAGTGGTTTGAATATTGGAGGGATAAGATTGAAAAGTTCATTAAAAATTCTTATTGGTATTGTCATTGTGATTGCCTTGATTGGGATATCCTTATCAGGTACTTACAATAGTCTGGTGACAAAAAGTGAAGAAGTAAATTCTCAGTGGGCAATGGTGGAGAGTAAGCTTCAACGACGATTTGACCTAATTCCCAATCTGGTAGAGTCAGTAAAGGGTATTATGACCCAGGAACAGGAGGTTTTTGGGAGAATCGCTGATGCAAGGGCAAGGATGGCAGGAGCTCAAACAACGGATGAAAGGGTGGAAGCATCCAATCAGTTGGAGGGTGCTTTGGGACGATTGCTTGTGGTAATGGAGAATTACCCTCAGTTAAGATCAGCCGAGAATGTCACGAGATTGATGGATGAGTTGGCAGGAACTGAGAATCGCATCTCAACGGAGCGAGATCGATACAATACTGTGGTAAAGGAGTATAATCAATCCATAAGAACGTTCCCTAGGAATCTGATGGCAGGTATCCTGGGATTTGATGCGAAGCCATACTTTGAAGCCACAGCAGGTGCTGAAAATGCGCCGAAGGTACAATTCTAACATAGTTGATCTATCCTAGGGGGGACGTGAGTCCTCCCTATATGCTATTTTGAAATGAAAAAAATGAACAGGGAGGGGGAACATCTTGAAAAATAATAAACTAATTTTATGGAGCATGATCTTATTATTTGTCATTGGGAGTATTTCCATAGGTTTTGCCGATATGCAAATGCCAGTGCCTACCAATACGTTTTATGTAGGTGACTTTGCGGGATTGTTATCTAACGAAGCGAAAAGCTTTATCACCAGTACAAACCTAAACTATGAAAAGACTGAAGAAAAGCCTCAAGTGGTGGTGGTAACGGTTCAAA
Organism: uncultured Anaerosolibacter sp.; assembly: GCA_937948705.1. Next base: position 20,381 of record CALECF010000102.1, read on the forward strand.
ATCTCGGAGGTCTCGATGTAGAATCCTATGCAGTGAGACTTTTTGAGGAGTGGAAAATTGGCAATCGTAAATATGACAATGGTGTACTTCTTCTCTTGGGACTTGAAGATCGAAAGGTAAGAATCGAAGTGGGCTATGGATTAGAAGGTGCCATTCCCGATGGAACCGTGGGAGCAATCCTAGATACGGTGACTGGAGACTTGTCTGCCGGAAACTATTCTGAAGGATTGACAAAGGCTTTTTATTTGATCGGACAAGAGGTAAACAGGGAATACAATTATGACGACAATAGTATTTTTGGCGAACAAGCCAATATGAATATTCCAAGACCCACAAAGGGAACAGGTCAAAGCAATGTGGTAACAGTTCCACCTATATTCAAGATTTTGGGCATTGCCTTTATTCTCCTATTGATATGGTTGGATTACCGGTTCCTAGGAGGCCTAATTTTAGGATTGCTTTTAAGAAGCTTCTTGTACGGAGGCCGTGGTGGCCGTGGCGGTGGCGGCTTTGGTGGCGGTGGATTTGGTGGTGGTAGCTCCGGCGGTGGCGGAAGATCTGGCGGCGGTGGCGGCAGTAGAGGATTCTAGTGGGAAGATTAAAACTCGAGTGATATGCTCGAGTTTTTGTTATTATAGTACAATACTGTTTTTACGTATTAAATAAAAGATGCGTCGTAATTGGGGTAATCGTAGGGAACGTGCCCCTGTGCCGTTCCGCCATATTGCACCGTTATATTTCCCGCCTACAAACGGAAGGCCACAGGGGGCCTTCCCTACATAATGATAGATGGGTTGGGCCCTGTGGTCTGCGGGCAAACACTGTTTGCCCCTACTGATCAAAACGGTATTATGTAGGGATCGACGCCCCCGTCGATCCGTGATTTTAAATACATATCTTTCGGAACGTTGAGGACATCGTTCCCTACCCTAAAAGATAATATTATTATCTTTTGTAGGGTCGGACGACCCTGTCCGACCGAAGGTGCTGCGTCGCACTATTCTACAACTTTGAGGCGGATGCAAATCTTCCAAGGTGACTTTTCTATATTTAACCTATGAGTGTGGTATAATATCTTGGAGATGGCTGGAAAGGATGAGTGTAGATGATACGCATAAACGAAATTAAACTGTCCTTAGAGGAAGATATAGATAGGATTCCTGGTAAGATTGCTAAGAAGCTGAGGTTAAAGCCGGAAGAGATTTTGGAATATCAGATTTTCCGTGAATCCATTGATGCCAGAAAAAGGGATCAAATCAATCTGGTATATACAGTAGATGTAAAGGTGAAAAATGAAGAGAAGGTATTGGAAAAACATCGAGATATCAGCAATAGTCCGGATTTTCGATACAATGATGTTACCCATGGAACCAAGGTATTAGGTAATAGACCCGTGGTAATAGGCACAGGCCCCGCAGGCTTATTTGCAGGGTTGATATTGGCACAGAGAGGATATAAACCCGTTTTATTAGAGCGGGGCCAGGATGTGGATACCCGAACAGAGGATGTGAAGGGCTTTTGGCAGGGAAAAGAAATTAATCCTGAATCTAATGTTCAATTTGGGGAAGGGGGAGCGGGAACCTTCTCTGATGGAAAGCTGACGACTCGGATCAAAGACATTCGCGTACGAAAGATTCTAGAAGAGCTTGTGGAGGCTGGTGCACCGGAGGAAATTCTATATTCCTATAAGCCCCATATCGGTACGGATATCCTAAAGATAGTGGTTCGAAAGATAAGAAATGCTATCATTGCCCTAGGTGGAGATGTGCGATTCGGGAGCAAGGTCACGGATCTGTACATAGAGAATGATGGGATTGTAGGTGTTAAAGTCAATGAATCGGAAAAGATAGAAACCAATGAAGTCATCCTTGCCATAGGTCACAGTGCCAGGGATACCTATGAAATGCTTTATGAATGTGGCGTCAAAATCAGGCAGAAGCCATTTTCTATAGGTGTTAGAATTGAGCATCCCCAACAAATCATTAATCAATCTCAGTACAAGGCATTTGCAGAGCACCCTCGATTGGGGGCTGCCGATTATCGACTGACCTATCAGGCGAAGAATGGAAGGGCAGTGTATACTTTTTGCATGTGTCCAGGTGGTATGGTGGTGGCGGCGGCATCGGAGAAAAATACGGTGGTCACCAATGGTATGAGTGAATATGCCAGAGACCAGGAAAATGCCAATAGTGCCCTTTTGGTACAGGTAAATACTGAGGATTTTGGTGGGGACCACCCTTTGGCAGGTGTAGCTTTCCAAAGAAAGTGGGAAGAAGCTGCCTTTGTGCTGGGTGGAAAGGATTATCACGCCCCATGTCAGTTGGTGGGAGACTTCTTGAATGGCAGACCATCTACTGAGATTGGTAAGATAAAGCCATCCTATGTACCAGGCGTAGTTCCCACAGATCTTAGGGAATGTCTCCCTGATTTTGTGATTGAGTCTATGAAGGAAGCTCTGCCGGAGTTTGATAAAAAACTAAAAGGCTTTGCCATGGCCGATGCCCTTATGACCGGAGTAGAAACAAGGAGTTCCGCCCCTATACGTATCGAAAGACATGAAGAAACCATGGAAAGTCTAACAGTACAGGGGCTTTATCCCATCGGAGAAGGTGGAGGTTATGCCGGGGGCATTGTTTCTGCGGCGGTGGATGGTATAAAAGCAGCGGAGAAGATTATTGGAAAATATAGACCTATGGTGTAGCAAGGGGAGCACACCATACAACCACTACGAGATAATAAATAAAAATTGTATCAGAAGCGGGCAGGGTTATCCTGCCCGTCGGTTGTTTATCTTCCTTGTTTTTTCTTTTCAATGATTTCCTGTATTTCAGCTACATAGGAAAGCCCGTCCCAAACTCCTTTTTGATATAGTTCCCTGGACCTTGAAAAGTCTATGGGACTGAAGCCTTTCATGGAAAGGTTGATGACGATATCGGCCTGGGAGGTTTCCTTGGCTACAACTCTTTGCTGCATGATGAACAATGACTTCAATATCACTTCTAATCCTGTGGTAGGCAGCCAATCATCCAACGCTGGAACCAAGTTGACTGCAATCACAATATCTGGGTCAAAAGATTTTACCGCTTGAACAGGTACATTACTAACAACACCCCCATCTACCAGGGTGTGATTTGCAATAACCATTGGATGGAAGATACCTGGTATGGCAGTAGAAGCACGGATGGCACTAGAAAGCTTACCTGAACGTAGAATGATATCTCCCCCTGTTAACAAATCAGTGGTGACAGCTAGAAAAGGAATTTTCAAATCTGAAAATGCTTTGTTCCCAATTGCATGATGGATAAAATCTTCCATGGGTTCGTTGGACAATATGCCACCCATAGGGAGTGTTAGCTTGGATAGATTTTTCCATTGGGCAGACAGGGCCAGGGCATAGAGTCTTTCCGTTGATACTCCAGCCGCATAAAGCCCCCCAACCAGCGCACCAATGCTCGTGCCGCTGATATAATGGATGGGAATTTGATGATCTTCGAAAACTTTTAGAACGCCTATATGAGAAATGCCCCATACGGCACCACCACCTAAAGCTAACCCGATGGTAGGATCATTTTTGTAGGAAAAATCTAGTTTTTTCTTTAGCAGCGATAAAGGATTGAAAGAATTGATAAAGCTTGGTATTGGCATCATTATGTCACTCCCTTCATTGTAGAGATATATATGATGTAAATATTCGCTAAAAAAAAGGGATTACCTTTCTTGGAAAATACCTCTATGTCATCACCCTAGAGCGACAAAGCGCATAATATATAGTGAAATTATGAAGTATGTCGCTATATTGGAGGGATTCCATGGAAGGGAATAATCTTGTTAAAATAGAGAGTGAAGTAAAAAAGAACAATAATCAGTTGTCGAATATTTTATCTAGTCTGGTTTCCGGGAACATGTTACTACCCATTGCGCTTTTCTTTCTTCTAAATAAAGAGGGAGCTCAAAAGTTTAAGTCAGAGGATATATCTAATACAGCAGAGATTATAAAAACAGCTCAACCATATTTCAAAGATCAGCACAGAGAAATGCTTGCGAAGACTGAAACTGTCTTGGATATATTACATGCTGTCAATAGGCTGCAGAAAGGTGAATATGCAGCAGCAGATCGATTTAGCAAGTCATATCATAATGTGCCTAATAAGCCGATTAAGATTATGGAGGCTGTTCGACCCTATATGAAGGGCAAAAGTCAGGAGAGCATAGACAAAGTCCTAACCCTAAATGCTCGAGTAAACAGACTCAAAAACAGAAAATCAGGAAATGTGAATATCATGGAGGACTTTGACAACATGGCAGGTATTCTTGAAATCATCAGTGCCGACAAGGGATACGAGATTAGAGATGTTTTAGATAAGGTGAACAAAATGATGTCCATATTGAGAAAATAGAGGCTTCTGTGCATAAAGGCAGAGGCCTCTGCTTTTGTATCAGAAAGATTGCTGAGAAAATTATTTTTAAATCTGCGCTTGTCTCCTATTGACAGATAGAAGGATATAGACTAAAATAAAAATATACCCCCCATACAGGGGGAGGGAATAAAAATATATCGTTATTTCAGATGTAGGGAGATCATCCTGCCCATAAGATAGCAAGAAGGGAGAGGCATCATGTCCAATATAAAATCACATCAATCTTGGTCTTGGATTCTGATGGTATTGTTTATCACATTATCCATCTTGGATATACGATTTGGACTATTAGGTTTTATTTGCATTGGAACTCCTATCTACCATGCCTTGAAGGGAAGGGGAAAAATCCATTGTTCTAAGTATTGCCCTAGAGGATCTATACTAGGAAAGTTTTTGCAGTCCATCAGCCTAGATTATCAAGGACCAAAATTTCTAAAGAGTAGGCATCTGAAAAATGGGTTATTGTTTTTAATGATGACAATGTTTAGTATATCTTTATTCCACGCTTTCCAACAACCCAATATCATAAAAGCGGTAGGTTTTGGGGTATTTCGATTGATGACGGCGTCCTTGGCCCTTGGGGTAATCATGGGAATAATCTATAAGCCAAGAAGCTGGTGTCAAGTGTGCCCCATGGGTCATGCAACAGGTCTTATTAAGGAAGCACAGGAAAAAAGAAAAAATAATCATAAAGAAAATTTAAATCACCAGCAAGCAGCATAGAAAAAATTTATCCGATGACTAACAGTTCTAAGACTCCCGCTTCTATAAGCGGGAGATGAGAACTGAATAGTCCCTGGATAGGTTCAACTAACATTCTGGTGGAGTTAAAACTCCATCTGAATGAAGTTTCACTTTATAATTGATTGAAGTAGGATGTAAAAGTGTATATTAATAAATGAGAAATAGCTAAAGGAGGATATCAAAAATGAGTAAAAATGTAGTGGTTTATACCAGTGACACCTGTGGATATTGTCATCAGGCGAAGGAATACCTAGGGCAAAAAGGTATTGCCTATGAAGAAAAGAATGTATCAAGGGATGCGGCTGCCCGTAAGGAGCTAATGGCCCAAGGGTTTATGGGTGTACCGGTAATCAAAGTGGACAACGAAACCATTCAAGGTTTTGATCAAGAAAAACTAGAAGCGTTATTAGGGTAAAAAGAACCGTGATTCTATGAATCACGGTTCTTTTTACCCTTTATTCTATATCGTTCAGTTCCTTCAAATCAAAAGGTGTTTCCTGATAGACATAGTAGTTTAACCAGTTAGAAAACAATAGGTTTGCATGGCTTCTCCACCTCACCCCAGGGGTGGTGGTAGGATCATCTTTATGATAATAATTTTTAGGGACAGAAATAGAAAGACCTTTCCCTATATCCCTGTCATACTCTGATTTCAAGGTGAGAGGATCATATTCAGAATGCCCTGTTACGAATATTTGACGTCCGGCCTTAGAAGAAACAATATAGATACCTGATTCTTCGGATTCGGACAAAATTTCTAGATCTGGTAGGCCTTCAAAATCTGCCTTTCTTATTTCAGTATGTCTTGAGTGGGGCGCATAAAATTCATCATCAAAGCCCCGTAGAAGTCTACTGTTCTTTTGGCTGATGGTATGGGGGAAAACACCAAAAATCTTATGGTCCACAGGATATTTTGGAATACCATAATGATAATAAAGACCTGCTTGGGCTGCCCAACAAATATGTAGGGTGGAGTAAACATTATGTTTACTCCATTCCAAAATGGTAGACATTTCATCCCAATAAGTTACGTCTTCAAATGCCAGATGCTCCACTGGGGCACCTGTAATGATGAGGCCGTCGAACTTTTTTTCTTTTATGTCCTCAAAGGTGTTGTAAAACTTTGTAAGGTGCTCTTCAGGGGTATTTTTGCACTGATGGGTTTTCATGTGCAGCAATGTGATATCCACCTGTAAAGCAGTGTTTCCCAGCAGACGCAGAATTTGAATTTCCGTGACAATCTTGGTAGGCATTAAATTAAGTATGGCGATTTCTAACGGACGAATGTCTTGATGATATGCCCGGGAATCTGCCATGGCAAAAACATTTTCATCTTGAAGAACGGCCAGGGCCGGAAGATCATCGGGAATTTTGATAGGCATAACGATTCTCCTTTATCTATTCTATATAATAACCCACCTACGCTATTGTCTTTTGAAGGGCTGTATCTAAATCATCAATCAGATCATCTACATCTTCAATGCCTATGGATAGTCTGATCATGTCAGGCGTTACCCCAGCAGAGATTTGTTCAGATTCGGATAACTGAGCATGGGTAGTACTTGCTGGATGAATCACCAAGGATTTTGCATCGGCTACATTTGCCAGTAAGGAAAATATTTCTAGGTTCTCAATAAACTTCTTACCTGCGTCCACCCCACCCTTGATGCCAAAGGTAAAGATAGATCCTGCCCCTTTGGGGAAATATTTTTGAGCCAGTGTATGATATTTATTGCCCTCTAGACTAGGATAGTTCACCCAGGAAACAGCTGGATGATTCTGTAAGAATGCTGTAATTTTCTTTGTATTAGACAAATGACGGTCCATTCTCAATGACAATGTTTCTAAGCCTTGGAGTAGTAAAAAAGAATTAAATGGGCTGATGGAGGCGCCAGTATCCCGTAGGAGCTGTACCCTGGCTTTAAGAATATAAGCAGCAGGACCAAAGGCTTCTGTATATCGGATGCCATTATAGCTTGGATCTGGCTCTGTCAGCCATGGGAATCTCCCGCTTTTTTCCCAGTCAAATTTTCCAGAGTCTACCATGACGCCGCCGATGGATGTACCATGGCCACCGATAAACTTTGTGGCTGAATGAACAACGATATCCGCACCAAAATCAATAGGTTTAATCAAATAAGGGGTTCCGAAGGTATTATCAACAATCAAAGGTACACCCCCTTCATGAGCTATCTTTGCAATGGCTTCTATATCTACAAGATTGATGCTTGGGTTGCCAATGGTTTCAATATATACAGCCTTTGTCTTTTCATTGATGGCTTTACGGAAGTTCTCAGGATCATCAGGATTCACAAAGATTGTATGGATACCGAGCTTCGGCAGGGTTGTTGAAAAAAGATTATAGGTTCCGCCATACAAGGTACTGGCTGAGACGATTTCATCTCCTGCCCCTGCAATATTGAGAATGGCATAGGTAATGGCAGCAGAGCCTGATGCAGTAGCCAAAGCCCCAACCCCACCTTCTAAGGCAGCAATTCGTTGTTCGAAAACATCATTGGTAGGGTTCATGATCCTCGTATAAATGTTCCCAAATTCTTTTAAGGCAAACAGATTGGCAGCATGCTCTGTGTTGTTGAAGACGTAAGAGGTGGTTTGATAAATGGGAACAGCCCGGGAACCAGTGGTTGGATCTGGTTTTTGTCCTCCATGGACCTGTAATGTGTCAAATTTTAATTTTCTTTCACTCATTGTCATCGCTCCTTCTTTAATTGAGTAGTCTTCATCGAGTATGCCGAAATCAACGATGTTATTCTGTTTTCTTGGTCGGCATCCATGTTAGCATTGAAATGGTAAAATAAAAAACCTCTTCCACAGAGAAAGAGGCAACATAACAATATGCGCTTCTCTCATCTGCCAATATATATACATATACCGCAGGAATTGGCACCGCTGCTTTATAAAAAAAAGCCGGTTGCCGGGTTTCATAGGGCCAGTCCCTCCACCTCTCTGGATAAGAGATAAATCTCAATATTAAATTTTTAAAATTGATATTGAAATTGATTATAAGGAATGTTGAAAGGGTTGTCAATATTATTTCATTATTTTGACTATTTTTTCTTTTAATCATATTTAGAAGTAGGATGATATATGCTAATTTTTTGAAAAGTAAGGGGCCATTATTTCTGATCAAGCAGTACAACCTATGGATACTGCTGTTCATAATCGTGTTCAGAGGGAGTAAAAAATAAATTAGAATTTTCAGAACACCCTATTGACATTGGACATATGGCTAATTATAATTAAGTACAATTGAATAAGTATTCTATCAAGAGTGGTGGAGGGATTGGCCCTGTGAAGCCCGGCAACCTGCATTTATAAAATGAGTATGGTGCTAAATCCAGCAGAGTATATTCTGAAAGATAGACAAGTATGCGTAAAGCCTTTCTAAATTTCAGAGGGGCTTTTTTGTATGGAAAGAGAAGGGAATCAATATCATATTGGGAGTGAAGAAATGAAAAATATACCTAGTTTAGAGAAAATGCTGGTTTTTGATGGAGCCATGGGGACAATGCTCTTAGAACAAGGACTGGAGCCTGGCACATGTCCTGATTATATGAATATGCTGCAGCCCCAACAGGTGGAGGAAATACACTTGGCGTATTTAAAGGCTGGGGCAGATGTGATTACGACCAATACCTTTGGTGGGAATCGATGGAAGTTAGCTGAGTATGGATTGGACGACAAGGTAACCGCAATCAATAGAGAAGGGGTAAGAATTGCCAAAAGAGCTGCAGCAGGATTTAATGGATGGGTAGCTGCATCCGTGGGCCCTACTGGTCAGTTTATCGAACCCTTGGGGAAAAGGACATTTCAAGAAATCTATGGGGTGTTTAGGGAACAAATAGAAGCCTTAGCGGAAGAAGGCCCTGATTTTATTTTATTGGAGACTTTTCATGATTTAGGAGAAATTCGATGTGCTTTGTTAGCTGCCCGTGATATATGTTCTATTCCTGTGATTTGCAGTCTTACCTATGAAGGTAGGCGTACACTGACGGGGGTAAGTCCTGGAAGTGCAGTGGTAGTGTTAGAGAGTCTAGGGGCATGGGCTGTTGGAGCCAATTGCTCAGGGGGGCCTGAGGAGCTTTTCTATGTTGTAAAGGAGATGACACAATATACAAATCTACCTGTACTGGTACAACCCAACGCAGGGTTACCAGTATTCAGAGAGGGAGCAGTGAGCTATCCATTGGGGCCTCAAGAATTTCTGAGTGCCTTGGAGCCCTATTTCGAAATAGGGGTGCAACTATTGGGTTCCTGCTGCGGGAGTACACCTGGGCACACGGAAGAAATAAAGAAAAGAGCAAGGGGCGTATCACTCCTGTCTTCTAAGGATGAAACCAGAAGTACTTTGGCAAGCAGGGAGAAGGTGGTCTACATAGGGGGTGATGAGCTACCCAAGGTGATCGGGGAACGAATCAACCCCACAGCACGGAAAACCTTGGCTGAAAGTCTTAAACAGGAGCAATATGGAATCATTCAACATGAAGCAGAAGTCCAAGTGGATGCAGGGGCTCACCTACTGGATATCAATGTAGGGGTACATGGAATTGATCAACGGGAAACCATGGGAAAAGTAGTACATTTGCTGCAACAGAAAATCCATGCACCCTTAGTTATAGACAGCACAGAACCCAAAGTGATTGAAAAGGCGTTAGAGTCATACCACGGGAAGGCATTGGTAAATTCCATCAATGGGGAGAAAAAAAGCTTGGCATTCATTCTGCCGATCATCAAGAGATATGGGGCAGGGGTTGTGGCACTAACCCTAGATGAACAGGGGATACCAGAGAAGGCAGAAGGCAGATATGCTATTGCAGAGAGAATAGTGCACGCATGTGATGCATATGGTATTTCTAGAAAAGACATTTATATAGATTGTTTGGTACTCACAGTGGGCACTGACGAGAAGGCGCCGATAGAGACGCTAAGAGCTTTAAAAATGGTGAAGGAAAAGCTTCAGGTAAATACAATTCTAGGTGTGAGCAATGTATCCCATGGTTTGCCAGAGAGGAGCAAGATCAACGGGGCATTTCTTGCCATGGCCATCGCAAATGGACTAGATGTTGCCATCATAAATCCCTTGGATACAATCATGATGGACAGTTGGCAGGCCGCATCTCTTTTAGCAGGGCGGGATTCAAAGGCAATAAATTACATTCAGTTGAATCGTGGTGAAAAACACGGGTCAAAGGAGCATAAGCATTCAACACAGGAGAAATATTTGGAAAAATCATCATTAGAAGGGATCAGAGAGCTGATCGTGAAGGGATCCATGGATGTACTCCGTGTTGTAGATGATTTGCTGCTACAAGGAAGTAAGCCTGTGGAAATCATCAACAATGGATTAATTCCTGGATTGGAGATGGTGGGAGACAAGTTCAAAAACGGAGAGTTTTATCTTCCACAGCTCATGTTAAGTGCAGAGGTGGCGGAGACGGTATTTGCCCACTTAGAGAAAACCCTAGGGAATGATGGACATATGGAACGAAAAGGAACTGTCATCATTGGCACAGTAAAGGGAGATGTCCATGACATAGGAAAAAATGTAGTGGCTGTGATATTAAAGAATCATGGGTATCATGTGGTGGATTTAGGGAAAAATGTTTCTCCGGAAGCCTTTATACAGGCGGCAGAAGCAGAAAAAGCAGATTTTATTGGGTTAAGTGCTTTGATGACAACCACCATGGTTGAGATACCAAAGACCATTACATGCATTAAGTCGGCATTGCCCCATATCAAAATAATTGTTGGCGGTGCCGTGGTTACAGCCCAATTTGCCCAAGAATCTGGAGCCGATGGATATAGTGAAGACGCTGTAGGTGCTGTAAAAGTAATAGAGGGTTTAAAGACAAGGGGGGGAATAGTATGATCCATTCATTGAAGACGAAGCTTATGAAAAAGCAATTTGTTGTTACCGTAGAAACGGAACCACCCAGGGGAGCGGATCCATGGGGTGTCTATGAAAAAATAAGACCCTTGTCAGGATTAGTAGATGCAGTAAATATTGCAGATAGTCCCATGGCAAAAATGAGAATGAGTCCTATCGCATTGGCATATTTGCTGCAAAATGAATTAGATCTAGAAACAATATTTCATTTGACATGCAGGGATAGAAACCAATTAGGGTTGCAATCGGAGCTTCTCGGTGCCCATGCTTTGGGCGTTAAGAACATCTTAACCTTGACCGGTGATAAACCAGAACAAGGGGATCATCCCAATGCCATGGGCGTATTTGATGTAGATGCCATTGGGTTAGGGCGGATTGCCAGCAGTTTGAACAATGGGCAAGATATGCTGGGCAATCCCATAGAGGGAAAGACTGATTTTTTTATAGGTGGGGTGGTAAATCCAACCAGCGAAGATTTGGAATCTGAAATGGAAAAGCTGTATCGAAAGATTGATGCAGGGGTAGGATTCTTTCAGACCCAGCCTATCTTTGATATGAACCAACTAGAGCGGTTCTTAAAGAGAGCAGATCGAATCAATGTACCTATTATCTATGGTTTAATGCCGCTTAAAAGCGCAAAACTGGCAAAGTATTTGAATAGGCAGGTTCCTGGGGTTCATGTATCAGATCGGCTCATCGACAGATTAGAAATAAAGGGTCGGGAAGCTGGTCAAGAAATTGCGCAGGAACTGTTTCGAGAAATGAAAAAGAGTCTACAAGGGGTACATATTTTTCCTATGGGTGATATTCAATTGGTGGAAGCCCTGTTAAAGGAGAATGATGCCAATGTGGGATGTAAAGAAGCTATATAGCTTTAATATAAGTGATGAAGTGCTAAAGCTAGCAACTACTGTACCAGAGCTTGAGGGAGCAGAAGGGCAGATTCAACGCTTTAAAAGCCATATTTCTCCCGCTGTCCATTGGATGGATATGGAGATACATCATAAAGATGAAGGCTGTATTTCCATGGGAGACTTGGATGGAGATCATTTCACTATCGAAAGCGCCTATGTTGCCAGGGGGCTCTCTGACTGTCAGCGGGTGACACTGATAGCAGCCACCATAGGGAGGGAAATCTCACAGGTCAGTATGGAGAATTATAGTAAAGGTCAATTCTGGGAAGGCACCATTGCGGATTACTTTGGTTCCTATGCCATGGAGATTCTTGTAGAAAAGTTCCATAAGCACCTTATTGGAAATCAATTAAGCAAAGGATTTTTCTCCACCTTGAGGTTCAGTCCAGGTTATGGAGATTGGCATCTACAGGATCAAAAAAAGATATTAACCCTTTTGGATACCCAGCCAGCCATTACAGTGAATTCTTTTAGCATCTTAGAACCATCAAAATCTATCACCGCCTTGGTAGGTTGGTCAAGGATACCCCAGACATCAGCATACCCTATGGGGAGAAAATCAAAGGGACTATGTGAGGGGAAAACAAATTGCCAACATTGTAATACATGGGCATGTAAAGGCTAATCAAGTATTGAAATAGTGATATATTAAATAGTGTTTTCGTAGGGAACGGCCCCTGTGCCGTTCTGTTATAGAATTTTAACAGACTTTATTTTAAAGGTCAGAGAATTGAAAAGGAAAGCGGGTAGGGTATAAAAATCCTATCTGCTTTCCTTTCTTTGATGAGGCTGGTTTAAAACCTTATGGAATCGTTAATACTGATAGAGGTAATTATTGTTAAACTGAAAAAATAAAGGGAGAGAGCGTATGACGGCACGAGTAGGTATACCTAGGGGATTATTGTATTATTACTATGGGCCCCTGTGGATAAAATTTTTTGAATCTCTTGATGTAGAAGTGGTGATTTCAGCAGATACCAATAAGGCAATTGTAGAAATGGGCGTGAAGAGTACGGTGGATGAAGCCTGTCTGCCAGTGAAGATCTATCACGGACATGTGAAGGATTTAATGAACCAAAAGGTGGATTATATATTTCTTCCGAGGCTGATGAGTGTCTACAAAAATGAATACATATGTCCTAAATTCTGTGGTTTGCCAGAAATGGTTAACCATTCCATTCGAAATCTTCCTACTATGATCCAGCCCACCGTAGATTTTAGAAAGTCAAAGAAAGATCTGGCCAAGATTGTGGAGGAAGTAGGGGCGTACTTTACCAATGATAAAAGAAAAATGGAATGGGCATTTAGAAAGGCTTTAGAATGCTATCAACAATACAAAACATCATTGGCCCAGGGGATGCTGCCCACGGATGTTTTAGAAAATAAAGATGAAAAAAAACTCGAATTTTTAAAAACTGGTGATAGGGTAGCGTTGTTAGGCCATCCATATAATCTGTATGATGCTTTCGTGAGTATGAATCTTGTGGACAAATTGAGAGGTCATGGATTGCGGGTATTGACCCCCGAATGTATGGATGTTAAGGTCATGAATCAGAAAGCGGCCTTAATGGATAAGCAAATGTTTTGGAGCTTTGGACGAAAGATCTTAGGGACTGCTTTTTACGCCATGGAACAACATGATATTCAAGGAATTATTTATTTGTCATCCTTTGGATGTGGATTGGATTCTGTCCTTGCAGATATTGTTGAGCGGAGGGTAAGGAGAAACTCAGATAAGCCTTTTGCCTTGCTGACCCTTGATGAACATACAGGTGAGGCTGGAATGGATACCAGAGTAGAAGCTTTTGTAGATATGATTAAATGGAGGAAAGATCATGAAAATAACTTTTCCACATATGGGAAGCACTTACATAGCCATTAAAGCTATGTTTGATGATTTTGGAGTAGAGTCAGTGGTTCCACCCAAGTGCAGTAAAAAAACTTTGGAACTCGGTACAAAGAACGCCCCAGAGTTGATTTGCCTGCCCTTAAAGATCAACCTTGGCAACTATATAGAAAGTATCGAAAGAGGAGCCGACACCATTGTGATCACAGGAAGTTGTGGTCCCTGTAGGTTCGGGTATTACTCCGAGGTGCAAAAGGAGATACTGAGAGATTTAGGGTACGACGTAGAAATTGTGGTTCTAGAGGCACCCGACGGAAACATCCCAGAATTTTATGGGAGAGTTGGGAAGATCGCTAATACAAAAAATCCTATTAAAATTGCTAGGTGCTTACGGAGTGCCATGAAGGTGTTAACAAAATTAAATAAATTTGAAGAAGAAATGTTGAAGCTGAGACCCTATGAAGCGAACAGGGGAGATGTGGATCAGCTGTACCAAGAGTTATTGGTGAAACTAGAGAACAGCACAGGCTCTAAAGAAATGGTTCAGCATATCGATGGAGCCACCCAACGTTTTCATGAAATTCCAATGGATCGAGGAAGACCAGTGATAAAGGTTGGGATTGTTGGAGAGATCTATACAGTAATCGATGACTTTTCAAATTTAGACATTGGGAAAAAATTGAATGACATGGGCGTGGAGGTTCATAAATCCCATACGGCGGGGGAATGGATTAAGGATGTAGTTTATTATCGTAGTATTGGGACCAGTGCTGAAAAGCATATTTGGAACGCCGCAGAGCCTTACATGAAGGTCGGTATAGGGGGCCATGGAAGGGAAACCATCGGGAATACAGTTCGTTATGCAGAGCAAGGCTATGATGGTGTCATCCAGGTCATGCCTTTCACCTGTATGCCTGAGATTGTAGCCATGAGTACCATGCCTCGAATACAGGAGGAGCGGGATATTCCAATTTTGTCATTGATTATCGACGAGATGACAGGGGAAGCCGGCTATTTGACAAGGTTAGAGGCATATATTGATCTGCTTAAAAACCGGAGTGAGAAAAATAAATAAGCTATGGGATGATATCCCATAGCTTATTTGTTTTTTATTTTACCAATTTCTTGGTAACTTTATATAGGGCAAAAGTAAGCATTGTGTTAGGGATGAGTAAGATAGCTCGGGCAATGATTCTAGGTGGTAGAAGCACCATGAAAGCTTTTCCATTCATCATCGTGAGCCATAGAGTATTTAATCCTAAAGAAGTAATCATATCTGTTACTAGGATTGCAATGAACAAATGGACAAACTTGATATCCTTCTTGTCCATTAGACGAATCATGATGGGTGGAATTGCACCTACCAATGCAGCTGTTAGTGTAAAACCAGGAAAAAAACCATAGGGGGATAAAAATACTGCCCCGATTACATCAGCAACGATACCTGTTAAAGCACCTGCGATAGGTCCAAATAATAATCCTGACATCATAATTGGAATATCTCCAAAGCTTACACGGATTCCAGCAATGCCTGCTACAGGAAGCATGACAGATAAAAATCTAGTCAATACAATACTTAAGGCAGCCAATAGGGAAATCACAATAAGATTTCTTGTTTTCATACAGAAAACACCTCCTTTCTCTTTAGTTGGACATGAAGCCACACTAAAGGGAAAGAAGGTGTAAATAAGTCAGTCCTCTCTAATGCAGCGGACGAGGAACCATATCGCGAATGTGAACATTCTTCGTTTAAGGGCAACTTCCCATCCCTTAACACTTAACGCATGGCTCTTACTCTGCTATCCATAATCATACATGGAAAACGAGGGACTGTAAAGTGAAATATTGTTGATTTAACTATACGACAGGTTTATGGTAAATCAGATCAGTGTAGAGTGTATCATTGTAGTTCTCATAGCGAGTACCTGCCAACGTATATTTTTGTTTCTCACGGAAGGCCAAGGATGCAAAATTGGGCATCGGACTAATAATGGTCTCTGCAAAAATATCTTTGATACCTTTTGTCTTTAAATCTTTCATTAATTGCTTATAGAGGAAACTACCAATTCCTTTGCCTGTTAGGTTCGATAAAATAGCAGTTTTATCTACGACAACAAAATTATTGGTTTTATTCATATCGAAATCGGGACGCCAGTGGGCATCATCAATCCAATTAGGATTATATTTTAACCATTGTTCTTTGGTATAAGCCATGAGAAATCCAAGAATGCCATGACCCTCGGTCACATAGAAATGATCCAACTCTAAGATTCGTTCCTGGAAAAATTTTTGATAATACTTAGGCTTTGCTGAATAATCATCTACTAAAAAACCAGAATAGGATTCTTTCGTCTTTGTACCCACGGAACATGCTATACGATAGATTGATGATACATCCTTTGCAGTTGCTTTTCGCACCTGAAGGGTATCGATATTAGGAATTGCTGCACTTATTTTTGTTTCCTGATAAAAATTCATTAAATCCATAAATCATCATCCTCCTCTAAAATTGATTTTTTACTACAAGGAAAATGAGCATATGGAAAGCCATAATTACATCTTCCTCTTTCGACGCTTACGAGGTTAGCTGACGGATTCGGATCGAAAGAAGATGACCCTACTCTAATGAAAGAGATTCACCCCAGAATAACGGTTCCCCCGCTTCTTACATGAATAACATGAAGAATTCAGCGTAATGATTATAGAAACATAATGGAGCGCAAAAAACATGAGATGGAAAAAATGGTAGATAGAAGAAGTTGAAAAAGAGAAAAGAAAAAACCATGGAGATTTGCCATAGTTTAGATACCATGTTAATGAGAATAGAATACTAGACGTGCTAGTATATTTCATTATCACGTGATCAATCTCCTCTTTCAACGCTTACGAGGTTAGCTGACGGATTCGGATCGAAAGAAGATGACCCTACTCTAATGAAAGAGATTCACCCCAAAAGAATGGTTCCCCCGCTTCTTGTACTTAAGAATTCAGCGCTCCAAATTGACTATGCAATTGTTATTTGTATAGATACTATGAATTATATCATAGCTAGTCAAAAATGTAAATATATAGGAGTCATTTACTAATAAAAAAATTATATTTATTTAGAACAGATCAGAAAACCTAGTTTTCCAACTAAAATATTATTACCCCATGTATCACAGTATATGCATGTATATAGGAAAAAAGTGATTCATTATTGAAAAATATTTGATAAAAGTTTATAGAGAAAACTTAGAAAGTTTTCTCTATAGCTTATATTTTGTAATCTCTTCGCAGTAGCTGCATTGATACTCCATTGAGGTCTCCGACACCAAGCGAAAGGTAGGTTTCACATAGTCGTCAAAATTGGTAATGCATCTTGGGTTATGACAAGAGAAAAGCCCTTTGATCTTCTGGGGAAGGTTCACCTTGTTCTTGGAGATGATCCTATTGTTTTCAATGACATTGACAGTAATGTTTTGGTCAATGAGACCGAGAAAATCTAGATCGATATCAATACTATTCTCGATTTTGATGATATCTTTTCTTTTCATATTTTTGCTGGATACATTCATCAATAAAACAACCGGATAGTTTACTTGATCCAGCATAAGCTTATTGAATATTTTTAGTCCATTACCAGAAGAAATATGGTCTAAGACGATTCCTTTTTTAATGCTGGCTACCTCTAGCATGATACATCCACCCCCAACAGTTTTGTTATTAAAGCCATTCTTACATACACACCCAACTCAGCTTGCTTAAAATATACACCTCTAGGATCATTGTCCACATCATAAGCTATTTCATTTACCCTTGGCAGGGGGTGCATAACGATCATGTCTTTTTTTGCATGTTGGAGTTTGGATTGATTCAGAAGATAGCTGTCCTTGAGTCTTGCATAATCAGCCTCGTTGAAAAACCTTTCCTTCTGAATCCTTGTCATATATAATATGTCAACCTCAGACATTACATCCTCGATATAACGTGCTTCCTGTAGTTCGACGCCAAAGTCCTCCATCAAGGTCTTTTTCAAAGTACTTGGAAGGGTTAACTCTTCGGGAGAGATTAAAATAAATTTCTTTGTGTTATATCTTGCTAGGGTACGAATGAGGGAATGGACAGTTCTACCGAATTTTAAGTCCCCGCAAAAGGCTACATTATGGCCTTCAACGGTATCTTTATACATTTTAATGGTGAGCAAATCTGTCAGGGTTTGGGTTGGATGCTGATGACCACCGTCACCACCATTGATGATAGGAATCGATGCATAGTGGGAGGCTAGCTTTGGTCCCCCTTCTTTGGGATGACGCATCACTACGATGTCGGCATAGGCTGACATGCAGCGGATGGTATCTGCGATGCTTTCACCCTTGGAGACTGAACTGGTATTTGCATCGCTGAAACCAATAATACTTCCCCCTAGGCGCAGCATGGCGGTTTCAAAACTAAACCTGGTGCGGGTACTAGGTTCGTAGAAGAGGGTTGCTAGGATTTTACCTTTACAAACCTCTTTGTATTTTTCAGGTGATTCATACATCTTTTTTCCCAATGCCACCACCTCATTGAGTTCCTCGATGGTAAAGTCCTCGGGTTCGATCAAATGCCTTAATGTTTTTTTATCCATAATTTACTCCTCCTTTTTAGTCTCGCAGGACCAAGTTAAAGGTACTTGAAAAGAGAGATCGGCTTTTTATAAGGTAAATAAAAAGCCTTCTTTCCGTGGGGAAAAAAGGCATGACATATCAATGACATGTTGCACAGCGCACATAACCTTTGTAACCTCACGGGGTTCTTTTAAAGGACTATTTATTTTTTCTAAATCTATCATAGAACCTAAAGGATGTCAACTCAAAATACATTGAATATTTTCATTGACACCATGGAAATCCGTATGATAACATGTAAAAAAAATGAATAAGCACGCCTTTAAATTGGTCCAGAGAGGCCGGGAAGGATGAAACTAGGAATATAGATATCTGATATCTGTATTTTGTTATGGGTATCTTACAGCCTTCTACCTCTGGTAGAAGGTTTTTTGTTGCATATAAAAGGGGGAGAATTGTGTGATTGTTATCAAAAACGGTAGAGTGGTGGATCCGAGAAATGGGATAGATCGAATGACAGATATCCTAGTGATAGACGGGAAAATAGGCATGATTGCGCCCCATATCCATATAGAACAGGCACAAATCATAGATGCGTCAGGCAAAGTGGTGGTTCCAGGGTTTGTAGACATACATGTTCATTTAAGAGAACCGGGATTTGAGCATAAAGAAAGCATTCGCACGGGCACAATGAGTGGTGCCATGGGCGGTTTTACAACCATCGCTTGCATGCCGAATACAAATCCCGCCATTCATTCTAAGGAGGTTGTGGACTACATCGTAAAAAAGGCAGAGAAAGAAGGCATCATCCATGTATTACCCATCGGCAGCATCACAGCAAACTTGCATGGAAGTATATTAACAAATGTTGAGGAATTGGTACACAGTGGTGTAGTAGCTATATCTGATGATGGAAAGACACCCATGGATATGGATATTATAGAAAAGGCCTTTGAGGAAGCTAAAAAATATGGCATTCCTCTCATTGACCACTGTGAGGATCACGATTTAGTGAAACAGGGTAGTGTGAATGAGGGAAAGGCCAGTGAAAGAACTGGTATAGAAGGAATTCCAAATGCTGCAGAGTGGAGAATTGTGGCACGGGACATTCAACTGGCTGAAAAATATGGAACCCATCTCCATATTGCCCATATCAGTACAAAGGAGTCGGTCTCATTGGTGAGGCAAGCCAAGGCAAGGGGTGTAAAAATTACTTGTGAAGTGACACCCCATCACTTTACCCTTACCGATGATATCGTGATGAGGGGAGATACCTGTACAAAGGTCAATCCTCCTCTTCGAAGCAAGGAGGACGTGGAAGCTGTACGTCTAGGATTACGAGATGGAACCATAGACATTATTGCTACAGATCATGCACCCCATGATGAAGCCAGCAAAAAGGTAACATACGAGGAGGCTTCCTTCGGTATCAGTGGCCTAGAGACATCCTTTGCCATCGGTTATACGGAATTGGTGGAAACGGGTATCCTCAGCTTTGCTCAGTTGATTGAAAAAATGAGTGATATGCCATCGAAAATTATTGGAATAGATAAAGGTACCCTCGCCGTTGGGAAGGCGGCTGATCTAGCGATACTAGATGTGACACAAGAGGAGATGATAGATGCAAGAAACTTTGTATCTAAGGGAAAAAATACACCTTTCCATGGGAAACGTGTAAAAGGAAAGGTGTTGTACACTCTGGTAGGGGGAAAGATTGTGATGGAGAAGGGAGAGATTCTATGTTCATAGATCGATTGATTGAGCAGATTAAGATAAAAAAGTGCAACATTGTAGTGGGTTTAGACCCGAGGATAGATATGATCCCAGGGTATATTCGGGAAAAACAGTATAGTATCCATGGCAAAAGCTTGCGGGGAGCGTCAGAAGCCATATGGGTATTTAATCAGGAAATTATCAAATCAATTTATGACCTTGTTCCTGCAGTAAAACCACAAATTGCCTTCTATGAGCAATTTGGACTTGAAGGATTGGAAACATATCAAAAAACCTGTAGGTTAGCAAAAGAAAAGGGTCTGCTGGTGATTGGAGATGTGAAACGAGGAGATATTGGTACTACGTCAAAGGCTTATTCTGATGCCCATTTAGGATTTACCGATGTGGAAGGGGAAAAAATAGAAGCCTTTCCTAGTGATGCGGTCACGGTGAATCCATATTTAGGAGATGATTGCCTGAAAGAATTTATGAAGGATATTGCAGATTATGAAAAAGGGATGTTTGTCTTGGTGAAGACATCGAATCCAACTTCAGGACAGCTACAGGATTTGGAAACGGGCGGTAAAAAAATATATGAAATTGTAGCGCAACTTGTAGATAGGTGGAGTCAAGGAACCCTAGGTGCCTATCAATATTCGTCAGTGGGGGCTGTGGTAGGTGCTACCTATCCAGAGCAGGCAAAAAGGCTAAGAATACTTATGCCGGCTTCCTATTTTCTAGTACCTGGTTATGGTGCCCAAGGGGGAACTGCCAAAGATATCATAGATTGCTTTGATGATCGAGGTTTAGGGGCCATCATCAATTCCTCTCGGGACATCCTGTATGCCTACCAGAAAGATAACAACACATATAAAGAGAAAGACTTTGGAAAGGCTGCAAGAGCGGTTACTTTAAGGATGCAGGAAGAAATCAATGACTTGTTACTGAAACAAGGCAAACAGTACTGGTAAGGGGGGAATTGAATGAAAGCACCTAGATTGTGTAAGATTCTTAAAATAGAGAGATTAGCCCAGGATATTTATAAAATTGTTGTATCGAGACCTGAGGAATGGCAAGAGATTATACCAGGACAGTTTTTTCATATCCAATGCAGCGAGGAAGGACAGCCCTTCCTTAGGAGACCCATTAGTGTATGTGAGGTAGAATCGGATCAGTTGAATTTCGTCGTAAGAAGATCTGGGAGAGGGACAGGGATACTTTGTACAAGAAAAGAAGGTGACTACCTGAATATCATAGGTCCATTGGGCAACGGCTTTGCTTCAAAAGGGGAAAATGTCCTGTTGGTGGGCGGGGGAATAGGCGCAGCACCTTTGGTAGAACTTTGTAAGAATCTAAAAGATAGGAATGTGAAGGTGTTGTTAGGCTTTCGGACGGAGCCTTATCTGGTAGAGACATTTAAGAAGTATTGCCAGGTGGTAGAAGTTGCTACAGAGGATGGGACTTTTGGCCATAAGGGTTATGTGACAGCATTGTTGGCAGAGGCTATGAAGAATCCCCCAGAGGTGATCTATGCCTGTGGACCGGAGATCATGCTGAAACAGATACAGAAGCAGGGTAAAACAGGGGGAATTCCTACCCAGTTGGCAATGGAGGAAAGGATGGCCTGCGGTGTGGGAGCTTGCTTGGTTTGCAGCTGCAAGGTGAAGGCAGGAGATGACTGGGATTACGTCCGAACCTGCAAGGAAGGACCAGTATTTTGGGGAGATGAGGTGATCTTTGATGACAGCAATTGATATGACGGTAGATTTGAAGGGCCTTACCTTGCAAAACCCCATTACCGTTGCTTCTGGGACCTTTGGCTTTGGTAAGGAGTATGGCGAATATATCGATTTAAATTGTTTAGGTGGGATTATGGTGAAAGGCCTAACCCTGGAGGAAAGAAAAGGAAATCCTATACCTAGGGTGGCAGAAACGCCAATGGGTATGCTCAATAGTGTAGGGCTTCAAAATCCGGGGGTAGAGGCATTTATTCGGGAAGAGTTACCTCGTCTATCTCAAGGTAGTGCCCGTGTGATTGCAAATATCAATGGAAATACCATAGAAGAGTACTGCAAAATTGCAGAAAGACTATCGGATACAACTGTGGATGCTTTAGAGTTAAACATATCCTGCCCCAACGTCAAGGAAGGTGGGGTTGCCTTTGGCCGAGATCCAGAAATGGTCTACAAAGTGACCAAATGTGTCAGAGAACATACAAATAAATATTTGATTGTAAAGCTAAGTCCAAATGTTAGGGATATTCGAGAGATTGGCAAGGCAGCAGAAGAAGCAGGGGCAGATTGCCTTTCCCTTATCAATACGCTAATGGGTATGGCCATTGATATTGAACGACAAAAACCTATATTGGCCAGGGGGATTGGTGGACTTTCTGGCCCTGCCATCAAACCAGTGGCCTTAAGAATGGTTTATGAAGTGGCCCAGGTCGTGGAGATACCGATCATCGGCATGGGTGGGATTTCCAACGCCCAAGATGCCATTGAATTTCTCTTGGCTGGAGCCAGTGCTATCTCGGTGGGTACGGCTAACTTTATAAATCCCTTGGTCTCAATGGAAATCTACGAGGGAATAAAAGTCTATTTAGAAAAGAAAGGGTACAGTTCAGTGAAGGAAATCATTGGACTGTTAGATTTCTAATATGGAAATCTTTTCCTCTATAGTAAATTTGTCAGAGTAACAGTTTCACTTTCTTTTACAATATGAAATAATTGTTTTAATACCTCTATCTCACCCAGGGATAGAGGTCTATCTTTTTCTTCTATATATTTACGGGCACGTGCCATGGCAAGATCAATGTTGTCGATCTCATGATGATGAATAATGACTGCCCATCGATTTCTAATCTCAAACCATTGTTCTTTGGTTTGTATATACTTTTCTACAGCAGTATCCCAGTTTTCGGATTCGATGTCCTTTGTGATTTGATCCAATGATTGGATGAGGTCTGTGGCGTGGACATCAATGTATTCATAGGCGAAAAACCACCCACCAATGATGATGAGGATGACAACGGAAATACCAATTAATGATCGCATAGGGGCAGATCCCTCCTAATCCTTTTTTTGCACATATAGGTCTTTGTGCTCATCTAGAAAACAAAAGAGTACATCCTTGTAATTATCGATTTCACGGGATCGTAGCTCTTCCAACAGCCAGCTTTCATTATGATTGATTATCTCTAAATTATGATAGTTAATGTGCCCATCGATAATAAGGGAGACAGGCATACTCTCGTAAGGATGCTTTATCCCTAGGTCTTCAAGTGTAGCAGGTCTCTTCCTTGATTTTGGAATGATACTCAATTCACCATTGGTTTCTAATATTGCAAATTCAACATCCCGTAAACTAGCATAGTCCTTTTCTCGTACCTGTTCCACCAAGTCATTAATATTAATTCGGAGACGCTGTAATTCCTTCATATTAATTTTTCCATGATTCACCAGCATGCTAGGTTTACCGCAGATGATAGCACGGGCCCACTCGCTCTTCATATTTATATAGGAAATTAGAATCTGAGCAAAGAGCAAGGTGATGATAGCGACGAGATTGTTTATAATAGATGCCCCTGTATTTTCCATGGATAAGGCAGCTAATTCTGCAATCATTAGCATGATGACCAGTTCGAAGGGCTGGAGTTCGCTTAGCTCACCCTTGCCCATTAAGCGAATGGCAAAGACGACAAAAATATAGATAAATAAAGTTCTGATCAAAATAATGAGCACAAAAAAACACCCTTTCCAGCAGAATTCATCTCAATACTATTTAAATTTTGCTAGAAGGGAGATTTTTATTCTTTTTGATGATAGAAATAATAAAACCCTGGAACGAGGTAATCGTTTCAGGGTTTATAGTATTAAAATTGAATATCTTGTTCAAGAATTTTTTTTAACAGCTTGATTGAATGTGCAACATCTTTCTGGGATACCATTTCTGAAGGACTATGGACAAACCTACATGGGATAGAAAGGACACCAGAGGGTACGCCGCTGCGGGTCAAGTGAATGGCCCCAGAGTCCGTGCCGCCAAACTCTAATACTTCTAACTGATAGGGGATATCATGGGCTTTGGCGGTATCAATCATAAGATTTTTTACGGCAGGATGACTAAGCATGGAATTATCTCTGATCTTGATAGCAGGACCATCTCCAAGATTCACATCCATGGTTCTTGCTTTTGGCGTATCGCCAGTAAGGGTAACATCGATGGCGATTCCCATGTCAGGATCAATGCCATAGGCAGCCGTTTTTGCACCACGAATACCCACTTCCTCTTGTACGGTAAAAACAAAATGTAACTCATTTGGTGAATCTTTTACTGCTTTCAAAGCCTCAATGGCAATAAAACAGCCTATTCGGTCATCCATGGCTTTGGAGATGAATCGATCGCCATCTTGGGTGAATGTATTATAGAAGCATGCTACATCCCCTACATGTACCTTTTTCAACGCCTCTTCCTTTGTTTTTGCTCCGATATCGATAAACATTTTGTCGAGCTTCAAGTTTTTCATTTCGTCTAAATGTTCCATGCCAACAACTCCGATGGTCCCATTCCCAAACATAACCCGTTGATAGAGGGCTGTGAAAGGAGATACACCACCTATACTGGAGAATCGAATGAAGCCATTGTCATCGATATTTATTGCGATGATGCCGATTTCATCCATATGGGCAGCAATCATGATTCTTTTACCAGGCCCATTTTTAACAGCGATCAGATTGCCCATTCGGTCTGTTTTGATTGTATCCACATAATCCTTGATTTCTTCCGTGATCAAGTCTCTGATCTTATCTTCGCTGCCGGAAGGACCATAGGTCTCTACAAGGGTCTTTAATAAGCTTAACTGTGCATTATCCACGGGCATATGCCTCCTTTTTTATGTTCTTTAAGAAGAGTTTCATCAGTCTTGCGCATCCATCATAGTCATCCTTAGACATAATGGAGGATGGTGAATGAATGTAGCGACAAGGAATAGATAGTGCAGCAGCGGGTATTCCCTCACGGGTGAGATGAATAGCGCCAGCGTCATTACCACCTGTTGTAATTTGCCTAAATTGAATCTTAATGTCATGGTCCAAGGCGGTTTGGTAAATCTGTTTCATAAGTCCCTTATCAAAGAGAGAAGCCATATCCATGATAGATAGTGCAGGCCCATGGCCTAACCGTGTACCATAGTGGGCTTCATCCACATTGGTAACATCAGAACAAACGGTGCCTTCGAGGACAATGGCAAAATCAGGATCAATGCCATAGGCCGCTACCCTTGCGCCCCTAAGGCCGATCTCTTCTTGTACTGTAAACACCACATAAAGGTTGGCATCATAGGTTTCTTTTAATAATTCAATGAGGATGGCACAACCTACTCGATCATCCAAAGCTTTTGCCTTTATTAAGTTATTGCCGAACTCTATGTATTCGCTGATAAAAGAAATATAGTCACCCTTGGAGACCAATTTTTCAGCTTCAGCTTTTGATTTAGCCCCTATATCTATATACAGTTGTTTATGCTTTAATGCTTTGCCCCGTTCATCGGGCTCTTGAAGATGGATGGCCTTAGCGCCGATAACACCAGGAACTTTGTTGTTTCCTATTTGTACTATTTTAGAGACTAAGATACGCTCATCAATTCCACCTACAGGAACAAACTTAATAAAGCCGCCGTCGTCGATGGACTTAACCATGAGGCCGATTTCGTCCATATGAGCAGCCAGCATAATTTTAGGATGGTCTGCTTTACCCTTTTTTATAGCGATGAGATTACCAAGACGGTCTACCTTGACTTCATCTACATGATTCTTAATCTCTTCCTTAATCATATCCCTAATTTCTTTTTCATTACCCGATAAGCCAGAGGCCTCGGTTAACCTTTTTAATAGCATAGGAATCCCTCCATATCTTCTTCGTCTAAGCTAGCAATAAAGTAGGCAAGGAGCTTTCCTGTATATTTAATATCATTCATATCAATGGTTTCTACAGATGTATGCATATAGCGCAAAGGAATAGAAAGTAAGCCTGTAGCTACTCCAGATTGAGTAACTTGCATTGCCCATGCATCGGTTCCTGAATGACCAGGTAAGATTTCTACATGGTAGGGGATATTGTGCTCCTTGGCAAGTTGGACAAACTTTTCATAGATCTTGGGATGAATATTGGGGCCTAAGCCAATGGTAGGACCCTTGCCAAGTTCATAAGTTTCGTCTTTTGGTAGTTCAGGTGTTGCGCCGAAGGTGACATCAATGGCAATACCGATGTCTGGGAATATATTGTAGGTACTAACAATAGCACCCCTTGTGCCAACCTCTTCTTGTACCGTTGCTACAGCATAAACATCACATTGGTGCTTGAGTTTTTGTAATATACTCAAGGATTCGTACATGACAGCCACACCTGCACGATCATCCAAGGCTTTTGCTGCGATAAGACCATTTTGAAGGTTAATCATTTTACGATGGACGGTAATGGGATCACCTACACGAACAATTTTTTCAACTTCTTCCTTAGAAAGACCTACGTCAATCAACATATCTTCCATCTTAATTGCTTTTGCACGATCGCTTGGATCGAGGATATGGGGAGGTTTTGTACCGATTACTCCAAATAAGTCCTTTTTTCCGTGAACCATGACCTCTTGGGTTAAAAGGGTTCTTTGGTCAACGCCACCTATATTGGTAAATTGAATAAAACCTTTATCATCTATTTTCTTTACCATGAGACCGATTTCGTCCATATGGGCAGCAAGCATGATTTTCATGGGGTTAGGTCCTGTGCCTTTTTTCTGGATTACTAGGTTGCCTAATCGATCTTTTCTGGTATCATCGGAAAGGTCATCAAAATACTTCTGAATCACATCGCCAATAGTGTGTTCAAATCCTGATATGCCAGGGGTCTCTACCATGTCCTTTAACATCTGTTCCAGTTTCATTGCTCTCCTCCTTCCAAATTTAACCTATAGCTATCATTATAACAGAAATCATTAAAAGTATAAGTGAAGTTTCTAATAAAATTAAGGATTAAAATCTTTGTCAATAGGGCAGTAGATATGTTTTTTGTGCTAATGACTAATTGATAAACATAAAGATCTGTTGATTTATAGGGCCAATGGTAGGACTAAAAAGACATCTTTCCTATATATGTTATATCTTGTAACATCGTTATATATGGGTAATATTAACACAAATATAGGTATTGACCCAAAATTATAATTGTGTTATATTATTTATCTGGCCATTTCTTAGGGGCAGGGGTCAATGGGTAGGAAATATTACCAGTTGATCTGAGATGAGAAACATGATAAGATAGTATTTGTCGTCACGAGAAACAAGTTGTAAAAACAACATAAAAAACTTGTTGACATGAAACGACAAACATGATAAGATATACAAGTCGCAAAACAAGCGACACACAATTTGGTCTTTGAAAACTACACAGTGTAAGAATTAAGCCAGCATATAATTGGTTAGAAGTTAGAGGTTAGATGTTAGTGGTGCAAACCAAGAACAAATAACCAAAGACAAATAACCGCCCAAAATATTTTTTTATTGAGAGTTTGATCCTGGCTCAGGATGAACGCTGGCGGCGTGCCTAACACATGCAAGTCGAGCGGTTTTCTATTCGACACTGAGTGCTTAAAAAACCTTGGACGCTAAGTCGCGTCAAGGACGGAAACGTAGTTGAAGTC
>CALECF010000103.1 GCA_937948705.1 uncultured Anaerosolibacter sp.
GGTTTGAGGATTACAAGGAAATGATAGACACTGTAGATCTAGACGTAGTCCATATCTGCACCCCAAATAATACCCATTACGAAATTGCCATGTATGCAATGCAAAAAGGAATACATGTTGTATGTGAAAAGCCTTTTACCATTACAGTGGAAGAAGCACAAGAGCTTTTAGCAGTTGCAAAGGAAAAGGGCTTGGTCAATGGAGTAAACTTTCACAACCGCTTTAATCCAATGACTTATCAACTTAAGAAGATGATTCGAGATGGTGAATTGGGAGAAATTTTTTCGATACATGGTGGCTATGTTCAAGACTGGCTTCTGTATGATACAGATTATAACTGGAGAATAAGGTCTGAAGCGTCTGGTAAGACGAGAGCGGTGGCTGATATTGGTTCTCACTGGATGGATACTGTAGAAAATGTTACAGGACTTAAAATAGTAGAAGTTTTCGCAGAATTTACAACCTATCATAAGACAAGAAAGAAATTACTAAAACCCACTGAAACATTTAAACGCCGTGAGACAGACGCTGGCGATTATGAAGAAATTCCCATTGATACAGAGGATATTGCATTCTTGCTTTTCCGCTTTAATAATGGGGCAAAGGGAAATGCTACAATCTCTCAAATGTGTGCTGGTAGAAGAAATAAAATATCTGTTTTCGTTTCTGGATCTAAGCAATCAGCTGAATGGGATTCGGAGAATCTCAATGAGTTATTTTTAGGGAATCGCGATGGGTTCAATCAAGTAATCGTAAAAGATCCTGCAATATTGCATGAAGATACAAGAACAATCGTCAGTTATCCCGGAGGACACGTAGAGGGGTTTCCTGATACATTCAAACAATGCTTTGCACAGATTTATCGATCTATTGAAGGGAATGAATCATTAAGAGACTATGCAACCTTTGAAGATGGTCTTAGAGGAATGATACTCTGCGAGAAGATCACTGAAAGCGTTGAAAGCGGGCAATGGATTAAGGTAGAATGATGATTTAAAATAAATTTGAGACTTTGATGAATCTTGAGATATTTGTATGCTAATTCATAAAGAAGAAAAACAATAATATGTTAAAGGAGGACATTTATGAGTAGACCAATTACGTTGTGTACAGGACAATTTGCAGATTTACCTTTTGAGGATGTGTGCAAAATGGCTAGTGAAATGGGTTATGATGGGCTTGAGATTGCCTGCTGGGGCGATCATATGAATGTTGGGAAAGCAGCCCTAGATGAAGCCTATTGCAAAGAAAAATTGGAAATCTTAGAAAAATACAATTTGAAATGTTGGGCAATTTCCGCACACTTGGCAGGTCAATGTGTAGGAGATGCCTATGCGTATGATGTAAGATTGGATAACTTTGCACCAGATGAACTCAAGGGAAAACCGGAAGCCATTGGTGAATGGGCAATCAGGGAGATGAAATATACAGTACAAGCTGCTAAAAATATGGGGTGCTATGTGGTTACAGGTTTTATGGGTTCACCTATTTGGAAATACTGGTATTCATTTCCCCAGACTACAGAGGAAATGATCGAGGAAGGCTTTGATACGATTGTAAGGGTTTGGACGCCCATATTAGAAATGTTCAAAGAATATAACGTTAAATTTGCATTAGAAGTACATCCAACTGAAATAGCTTTTGACTATTATACTGCTGAAAAACTGCTGCAAAAGTTTAATTATCATCCAGGTCTAGGTTTTAACTTTGATCCTAGCCATCTTGTTTGGCAAGGGGTAAGTCCTGTTATATTCTTACGCGATTTTAAGAAACATATTTTTCATGTGCATATGAAGGATGTAGCGGTTAGATTAGATGGTAAAGCAAGCATACTTGGATCACACATTCCCTTTGGAGATTTGCGTAGGGGATGGAATTTCCGTTCTCTAGGTCATGGGGATGTTCAATTTCCAGAAATCATCCGTGAACTCAATGCAATGGATTATAAAGGACCCCTATCCGTAGAATGGGAGGATAGTGGACTAGACAGAATGTTTGGTGCTAAAGAAGCGCTTGAGTTTGTTAAGAAAATTAATTTTAGCCCTTCTAATATTGCTTTTGACGGCGCTATGAGAGGCTGAGAAGATACGGTAAGATAGTTATACCTTAAAAAAGAAGTGGCGACGAAGGTCGGTACTTCTTTTTTTGTATGCGCGCTACATGATGGATCCACCATATGAAAAGAAATTGTAGAAGTTACCAGATATTTCTTTACAGTAACATATTAAACAAGATATACTTGTGTAATTAAGAGTACGGAGATAGGCCTATAGGACAGCGCAGGAGCAAATTTTAAATGCCAATTTTGCCATCTAATACATGGAGGTAGATCTATGGATATCAATGTTGTGTGCTTGGGTAAAATGGATTATCAGGAAAGTCTTATAATACAGGAAAGACTCCTATATATGAGACAGCAGGAAAAAATTATGGATACACTTATTCTTGTGGAGCATCCTCCGGTTTTAACACTGGGAAGAAGAGGTGAATACATCAACATTGTTGCTTCGAAAGAAAACCTTGAAAAACAAGGAGTATCTGTATACGAAGTGAACAGAGGTGGAGATGTAACCTATCATGGTCTTGGGCAAATTGTTGGATATCCTATTTTCCATCTTAATAACTATGGCCGTGATATAAAAAGTTTTGTTGCGAGGATCGAGCAGGCTATTATCAATCTGCTGAAAGCTGAATATGATATGGAAGCTTATGTAAAGGACAAAAAATATACGGGAGTATGGGTAAATGAAAACAAAATAACGGCTATTGGCATTGTTGTTAAGCGTTGGGTTACTATGCATGGATTTGCTTTTAATGTAAATACAAATCTTGAGCATTATAATTGGATCAACCCTTGTGGAATAACTGATAAAGGGGTAACCTCACTGCAAAAGCTCCTAGGAAGATCCTTAGATATAGAAAAAGTCAACTTACAAGTAGCCCATCATCTCTGTCAAGTTTTTGATAGTTCTGCTATCTTTAAGGATAGGGAATGGATTAACCAAATAACAGGAGGATTAGAATGATGTATAAGGTCAAGCCTGACTGGTTGAAAATAAAAGTCGAAGGTGGAGAAAACAGGAAGCAGGTCGAGGAGATTCTCAATAGATTATCCCTACATACTGTGTGCGAGGAGGCAAATTGTCCAAATCTTATGGAGTGTTTTTGTAAAAAAACAGCCACTTTTATGATTCTAGGTAATGTATGTACGCGCAAATGTACATTTTGCAATGTTATGAAAGGTTCTGCAGTACCGATAGACCGAAATGAACCTTCGAATATAGCAAGTGCAGTAAAAGAATTAGGCTTAAAGCATGTGGTGATTACCTCTGTAACGAGAGATGATTTGCCCGATGGCGGGTCGGGCCACTTTGCTAACGTAATAAGAGCAATAAGATCAATAGATAGACAGGTTACTATTGAGGTTTTGATACCAGATTTTCTTGGATGTTTAGATTCGCTTAGGGAGGTTATCACTGCAAAACCAGATATTATTAACCATAATGTTGAAACAATACCTAGGCTTTATCCATCGGTTCGACCAATGGCTGTCTATAGCAGGTCACTGGCGCTTTTGAAAAATGTTAAAGCGATAGATTCATCTATATTAACGAAATCAGGTATAATGGTTGGTTTAGGCGAGGAACAAGATGAGGCGATAGGTGTGTTTAAAGATTTGAGAATGAATAGATGTGATATGCTTACCGTTGGACAATATCTAGCACCTTCTAAAAATCATCATCCTGTTTGTAAATATGTACATCCAGAAGTATTTAATCACTATAAGCAAATCGGGGAAGAAATGGGTTTTTATCATGTGGCATCTGCACCCTTAGTTCGAAGCTCTTATATGGCCGACAAACCTATAGTGTAGCTTAACCCGAATGGTTAGAATGTTAGAACAACCGCATAAACAGCTTGTGTGAAGTACTTGTCTTACCTATAAGATAGGACAAGTACTTCACTGTTATACCTCGTGTCCCTTTAGGGATTATGAATTTATTCAACAATAGATGATCATACTAATTAAAAACTAGAAAGGTAATGAATATGAAAAATAATTTTAATTCACTTGGAATTAGTACGGAAATAGTAGATTTATTAAAGGAAAACGGTATAATAGAACCCACATCTATTCAAACACAAGCAATTCCCTTGCTTTTAATGGGAAAGGATATTATTGCGCAAGCCCAAACTGGAACAGGGAAAACCTTAGCTTTTATGCTACCAATGATGGAAAAAATAGATGTGAAAAAGACTCATGTTCAAGCGCTAATTATCACACCAACGAGGGAATTAGCAATACAAATAACAGCAGAGGCTAAGAAACTTGCCCCTGAAAAAGAAATAAACATACTGGCCGCCTATGGTGGACAAGATGTAGAACAGCAAATTAGAAAATTAAAGGGCAATATACATATGGTGATCGGTACACCGGGACGACTATTAGATCATATTAGAAGGAAAAGTATTAACCTTAAACAGATTGAAATGCTCGTATTAGATGAAGCCGATCAAATGCTGCATAT
>CALECF010000104.1 GCA_937948705.1 uncultured Anaerosolibacter sp.
AAGCATCCTCCTGCCAATATAATTTCTTTCATAACAAGCTCCTTTCCAAATCATCATAATGATTTATTCAGATCGTTCCCCTGTTATTCAATATACCCAAATGTTTAGTTCTCCACTCAATTGCGTCCGAATCATATTCCCCTTGTAACCACATGACTTTTTCCTCTTATATCAACAATTCTATAATATAGAACATTCCAGAGAGGGATCAAATACAGGTAAAAGGCAAAGGGTAGATAGGCTGTACTGCTTACACCCATCGTAGTCGTAGGCACTAGGGCGGCAATATTCCATGGAATCAAAGCAGCTAGTACCACACTGGTATTTTCTATATCAAGGGCTAATTGATGTTTATCCAATCCTTTTTCAGTATAGGTCCCCTTCATGAGCTGATTTGTCAAAACAATGGATATGGACTGACTACAGCCAAAGGCTCCAGTAGCAATACTCGTTAAAGTGGTATAGATAAATACCCTACAGTGCGAATCTGCCCGTCGAAGAAATATTTCGATGGACTGTAGCATTCCAGTTCCCTCAAAAATTCCTGCCAAAGCACAGGATACAGATACAACCAAAGAAGGTTTCCACATAGACAGGATTCCTCCTCCCTTAATGATGCTCTGCAACGGGCTTTGCTCCGATAGTTTGAAGCCAAATACTATATACTGAAGAATTTCCCGGAGATGATAGGATTGCAGGACAAGAGCAATTCCCGCAGCAGTAAGGATGCTGATCAACATGGATTTCTTCACATCTATCCGAAATGCCGCCAATATCAGTATAATCACCGCTGGAAGCAGTACGCTCCAATGAACGGTAAAGATCTGACTGATTTCTATATCTATATAGGATTCCGTAAAATTTAAGGGCTGTTGAAAGGAAAGGATTCCGTAAAATATAAGAGAAAGTACAAGCGGGATTCCTGCACTTTTAAACATATTTTTTATATTGATATAAAGGTCTGTTTCTGTAATGTTTGCTACCAGATGTGCACTAGAGGACATTGGAGAACATCGATCTCCAAAATAAGCACCCGCAATCAGTGCCCCTGCTGCAACGGCAGTATTAACGTTGCCACTTTTCGCCATCATCATAAAGGAAACACCTACAGTGCTTATGGTGCCGAAGGAAGTTCCCAGTAAAAATGAAACGATTCCACTAATTAAGAAGGCGTATAGGATAAAATAATTGGGATTCATGAACTGTATCCCATAATATACAATCCCGGGAACAGTTCCTGATGCCATCCAAACTGCCGTAATCGCTCCGATCAACAAGAATATCCGTAAAACAATGAACGCTTTTTTCCCGCCACCATAGGCCATAGCTAAAATGCTTTGCCATGAAAACCCTCTTCTCCATGCCACTATTGTAAATAACCACAAACATCCTAAAAGTATATATCCAATAAAAATTCCACGATATACCCCATACACCAATGCAACAAATGCTATTGTCATACTTATCAGCAGATCCATTGTATCCCTCTTTTATCTATATTTTTAATCCTTCGATTGACTAACTTTATGGTACCACGAAATCCACTTCAGTTGAAAGCGTATTTTAATGAGAAATTCCTACAATTAATAGAGATAGGATGGGACATACTATTCTGTAGAACAGATCTTATCGCATTTTCTTAATTATGGAGCAAAGGAGTTTTTTAATGAGCGGAAAAGTGGTCAAAATTATGAATCAGGAAATGCGGGAAAAAATAGAAAAGGAACTTCAAGGATTAACCTTTACAAAAAACTTCCGTTCCGCTACAGCAGAGGAATGGTACGTTTTTTTACCCAACTACCGAGATCCTGCTACTGGTGGTGCCGCTGGCAAAGCCATTATTCACTACAACCTCTATGGAAATCGAGATATTTTTATCAACACCACTGTGATTTTTGATGATCCTGTGCTCTATCAACCGGAGTTATATCCTCTGGTCAATGCTGCCGCCGATGAGCTCGTCAATCACCTTGTAGGGTATGCAGATACTTTACTTTCAGTTCATGCTGGTGAAAATTCATATCAAGCTGAATATATTCGTAGTGCAGACTAAGTATTCACAGATTATAAGCCGAGAATCTCATTCTCGGCTTGTTGTAATTTATGATACTTGTCGATGAAACTGACTCATATACAGTCCATGATAGAAGCCTTTCTTCTGCAGTAATTCTTCGTGGGTGCCCTGTTCTCTAATTTCTCCACCATCAATAACTACAATTTTATCCGCATCCCGTATAGTACTCAATCGATGAGCAATCACAAAACTGGTACGCCCCTTCATTAAATTCAGCATAGCCTGCTGAATATGTACCTCCGTGCGGGTATCTACACTACTTGTAGCCTCATCGAGAATCAATATCGCTGGATCTGCCAGTATCGCTCTGGCAATAGCCAACAGCTGTCGTTGCCCTTGGCTTAAGTTTCCACCATCCTCCGACAGGACCGTATCATAGCCTTGAGGCAACCGCCTTATAAATCCATCGGCATTGGCAAGCCGTGCTGCCGCTTCAATCTCTTTATCGGTTGCATTCAATCGTCCATAACGAATATTTTCTTTGACTGACTCTGAAAACAAATAGGTATCTTGTAATACAATGCCTAGTGAGGTACGAAGATCATTTCTTTTCATTGTTCTGATATCCTGTTCGTCGATAGTAATGCGCCCCTGATTTACATCATAAAATCTCATTAGCAGGTTGATAATCGTAGTTTTTCCAGCTCCTGTAGGACCTACCAAAGCAATGGTCTGCCCTGACTTTACATGTAAACTGATGTCTTTCAGCACAGGAACCTCCTCTTTGTATGCAAAATAAACCTGCTCAAAATCTACTTTTCCAGCAATTTTTTCAAGGGTTATCGCGTCGGGAGGATCCTTCGGTTCAGGCTTCTCATCCATAATTTCAAAAACCCTTTCCGCTCCAGCGATCGCCGATTGAATCATATTAAACTGATTGGCAAGCTCATTGAGGGGTCGGGTAAATTGCTTTGAATAGCTAATAAAACTGGCGATGATCCCAACAGTCATAAACCCTCTTACAGCCAACCACCCTCCTGCGCCGACGACTATGGCAAAGCTTAAGTTGTTAAGAACGTTCATAAGAGGCGGTATTAAGCCAGAAAAGACTTGCGCCCGTATGCCTGCCGCTCTTAACTGGAGATTATATTCATCAAACTTTCTAATAAGATTTTTTTCTCTAGAGAATACCTTTACCACGCGCTGTCCAGAAATACTTTCTTCAATCAATCCATTTAATTCTCCTAAATGCTTCTGCTGTTCTGAGAAGTGGTTCCGTGTTCTTCCAGCTATGAGCTTCGTACAGGCCGCCATCAGGGGGATGACGATGATACTCAACAGGGTCAATACAGGACTGAGCCATAGCATAAATGCAAATGTACCTACAATGGTAATGGCGCTGGAGAAAACCTGTGTTGTACTGGTATTTAAGGTGCTACTGACGTTTTCAATATCATTGGTTAGCCGGCTCATTAGCTCTCCATGGGGCTTACTATCAAAAAAACTCAAAGGTAGCGTCTGGAGCTTATCAAATAAATCCCCACGCATATGTAAAACCGTGTTTTGAGCCATTCCGATCATCCAATAGTTCTGCAGCCATGTACTTATTGCATTGAGCCCATAAATGCCGATCATCACTAATGAAATGTACAATAGTCCTTCAAAGTCCCCGACCAAAATATATCGATCAATGGCGATACCGATCAGATACGGGCCCATTAAGTTCAATAATGCGCCAATCAATACGAAGGCAAGCACCATAAGTAGGGTCCTCTTCTGTCGAGCCAAATAATACCAAAGTCTTTTTAATGTTTTCTTTATATCCTTTGCCTTTACCACAGGACCCATCATCATTCCATGATGTCTACTTCCCATCCCTCCAGGGCGACCTCCTGGCATTCTCACCGCTCCTTCTGACTTCACTTTTTCTGACTCCTTATTCCCCATGGTGAGTTGCCCCCTCTCCCATTTGAGATTGATAAATATCCTGATAAATTGAACTTGTTTCAAGAAGCTGTTGGTGAATACCCTCTGCCACAATCCTACCATCTTCTAAAACAAGAATCTTATCTGCATCTATAACAGAACTGATTCGCTGTGCGATCAGAAAAACAGTAGATCTCTTCTCCATTTTCTTCAAAGCAGCCCGGATTCTTGATTCAGTCCCTAGGTCTACTGCACTGGTACTATCATCAAGGATTAGGATGGAAGGTTCTTTCAATAGGGCCCTTGCGATAGCCAACCGCTGTTTTTGCCCTCCGGAAAGATTCACACCCCTCTGACCTAACTGCGTGCTGTAACCTTCTGGAAAGCTCATAATAAAGTCATGGGCTTGTGCCATTTTGGCAGACCTTTCGATTTCTTCATCGGAGGCC
>CALECF010000105.1 GCA_937948705.1 uncultured Anaerosolibacter sp.
GAAAAGAGCAAATAGAATACCATATCTACTAAATGACAACGAATCCCTAAAACTATCCAAATAAAGCCAGGCAGAATTAGGAGCTTTTTCTCCCTTTTCTGCCTGGCTTTATTGAAAGATTTTTTTATATGTTGGTATTCCTAGAGGTCTCTTTTTATCAGTTCCGGGCTTTGGGATATATACACGCTTTACTGGCTGTGGTTTATATGCCTGTCTTTTCATACGTATGATTAGATCCTTGATGTTTGCCTCAAGGTTTAATTCATATTCATCTTTAGTCATTTCATCTAATCCAGCAGCCTTTTTCCTACTCATTTCTTTGTGGCATATTTCTATCATTTCTTCGTTGATAAGATGTGCAAGGGATGTAAATCTCTCCTTTGGACGTGCCTTAGCTACTTCGGCTATCCTCGTCAGTTTCGTCTCCATACTTTGTCTACCTCCGTGTGTAGAATATGTTTCTCTTTCGAGGTTGATGTTGTGTTACCGCCTTTCCTCCATGGACATTACTCCACTTCTTCGGTACTATGCAGTAATCTGACTCCCTAACTCGTTGGACCTTCTAACTTTGTTATCGCTTGTTGGTCTTACTTTCTCTGAGTAAAGAGATGTTAGGGTCTCCCAAGTTGATGCATCATAACAATGTATAGCATGCCAAGGTCTCCGACCCCGGGTAAGTTAATATATTCTCGCATAGCGAATATATTAATATTGCTTTCTACTCCGTCCAAAGTATCAGCCTTCCCAACTACGATTTCGGGGCTCAATCCCTTCAGCTTACGCTTTTGGCCTACTATCTTGCTGTCTACGCTTAACATCACAAGTTACCCGATGATGTCCAAGACTCGCTATGAGTGACTTGCTAGATCTTACTCAGTGAGGTTCGCACCCACTATATGATGCACCCTTCTCTTGGCGCACAGACGTTTCGTTTGTCTCCCTAAAAATTCAAACCTTACATTATCCTTATTTCGCAGCGTCCAATTAAGATAACTTTTCCTTCCAAGAGGCTGTGCAAGACTCTTATGTTTACTCCCATTTACTTTTTTTAATGTTTTTTCTAATGACCTCTGCTAATATTTATTTCTCTCTACTCGATGCTTTTTCAAATTATATTCGTTCATTTTTATTGGTTTTTAAATGCGTGCATCTTTATGTACTTATCAATCATCCCACTGTCCCAAGCCTTTACTCCATATACTCATTTTGAAATAGGAACCCCCTGTATGGTTTCAAACAAGAGACAAACGAAGCGTCCCCATTGTCTTTATTACTTTCCCAAACCATAACCTAGGGTCGTTATATGGTTGACTCCCTTCATTGATTAATCCATCCTTCTTATATATGAATTCTGTCATACTGTATATGTTTTCAGTATATAATTCTTTGATGAGATCATTGTATTATTTTTCTACTCACTATAAAATGTTGTTAAGAGAATTTTCAGCAAAGGGGGTCTATGGATGTTTCTAACGGAAAAAATCAGAAGAAGTACAAATACCATTGCCAAAGCGATGGCTTGGGTTATCATTATATCACTTTTGTTAGGTACCGTTTTTTCCTGGCTTTAAATATTAAACGCCATAATGCTCATATCGTATAAAGGCTGGGTTTGTATGCATACAAACCTAGCCTTTATGTGCCTGATTCTTATAAAGCTAAGTACCTTTCAAATTCCGCGATGGCATTTTTACTTGCAACTTTCTCTAAGAATAAGTTCTGTGGGTAAAACAACTTTTTTTGCAATATCTCTGCCCTCATGAATTCGTTCCAAAAGCAGCCCCACCGCCGTAGTACCCATCAACTGTGTATAAATTTTTACAGTACTTAAAGGTGGAACTAAAAACTTTGCCGTAGGTATATCATTAAAACTAATAATACTCACATCATTGGGTACTCGTAAATTTGATTCATACAGGGCTTGAAGGGCTCCTATGGCCATGGAATCACTGGCGATAAAAAATGCAGAGGGAAGATTTCCTTTTTCTACAGCCTCTTTCATCAGATCATGACCACCCTCTGGTGTAAATCGTCCGATATAAACGTCCTCTGGTTCATACAGGTCATTTGCCTTCATGAATTTGTTATATCTTACCAGACGCTCATCTTCGATGGGTTCCCGGTGCTTACCTACGTATTCCTTGCCCCCAATGAATCCAATCCTACGATGTCCAAGCTTTATCAAATATTCAAAAACCTCTAACATGGCTTTCTTAAAATCAATGATGATAGAATCATATTTTTTTTCATTTGGCGATGAATCCACAAAGACAATTTTTTGAGAATACATGGAGAATTCCTCAATGTCTCCTTGGCTGAACTTACCTATGGCTATTACGCCATCCAGATTGTTTAATTTATTACTGGTATACGTATCATCATTCTTAAAGATAGTGACCACCTGAATTTTTTTATTCAGACACTCTTTTTCAATGGCATTGGTAATAGACACATAGTAAGGATCTCCTAATTCTTCCTTTTCTGAATACCAATGGATCACACCAATTTTTATATTTTGTTCAGCGGCCCGATAGCGTTGTCTCACCGTTTTGTATTCTAGATCCTCTGCTACCTCAAAAACCCTTCTTCTCGTTTCATCGGCAACAGACAAGCTGGTGTCATTATTGAGAACACGAGATACTGTCGCGGGTGAAACCCCGGCTAATTGAGCTATATCTTTAATCGTAGCCATAAAATCTTCCTTCCCCAATCATACTTATCGCCACTTCGCTGTCATCCTGAGCTACAGCGAAGGATCTTGCTTTAGCAATTAACCCTTCATGATTTTACTTCCATAAGGCTCAATCGTCATACCTTCATAAATGATTTCTCCATCGGTATGATTGTTAATAAACAACCATCTTTCCTCATTTAGGTATCTCGCATATACTTCCAAGCCGGCTGGGGAATCAATAAATAGGATATCCTTGTCCATCACAATCTCCCTGGCTATATCTGCTAACACCTCAATGTCAACACCGCCACCCACATAATAAACCTTTCCTTTTCCATAGGAATTCTCTGTGATACAGGCATTTTCTTTATAAAACATATCATTATATCGATAAAGTACCTTTGCAGTTTCAGGTACAATCATATCTCTCCAAACCCTGCAGGTACCCTTTTTACCCTTATGGATTCCATCCCCCACAACTTCAACAATTTGGTCAGACTGCAAAGATTCTGCTTCTTTCACGCGAATTCCTGCCATTCGTCGAATTTTGCAAGGAAATATTTCACCAAAATGGATGTTGTTGTTTCGATCCTTAATCCCTGCCCTGAAGCTATAGACAATTGTCCCACCGTTTTGCACAAATGTTTCCAATCGTTGACTTAATTCTTCATCAATGATCTGCATAACAGGTACCAATAGTACCTTATAGCCTGAAAAGTCCCTTCTGATACTAATGACATCTACATGGGTGTTTAAGTGATAGAACGGAGTATAGAGTCGTACCAATTCATCGGTAAAATTGAAGGTGCTGGACTGCTGCTGATTATACCATGACCAAATATTATCATAATCATATACCACAGCAATATCTGCTTTGATTTCACTTTTGATGACAGCCTCGTGATTCCCTACGTCCTTCATGAAGGACTGTACCTCTCGATACTTTCTCCCATCCTCATTGTCCTGGTCGATAATCCCTAGGCAGAATTGTTCAGCCCCACGGGTCATCCCTCTCCATCGGAAAAATAGCATATTTTCGCAACCATGGCCCATGGCTTGGTATGCCCACATCTTAGCTTGATTTGGGCGAGGCAGATACCCAATGACATTATGACCTTGAGCCCCCATCAATTCTTCCACAATCCAATAATTCTTATTCTTCAATCCCCGAATATAATCATGGGTCATGGCGATATGGGCTGGTTTCAGTGGCTCTTTGAGGCCACCCCATACGGGATAATTGTCATAGGAAACAAAGTCCAGATGTTCTGACATGACATTCTGATCATATGCCTTCTCAAAGAATCCCCCATAAAAATTATGGGTAATCTCCTGATGATCACCTTTCAACCTTCGTACCAAATCAATCTGCAGCCTTCCGTAATCATTGATTGCGTAGGATCGGAACCTTGCCCAATCCAATTGCAATGTAGGATTATGGGTAGTTATGGTGGGTTGAGGCATAGGAATTTCGTCGAATTCATTGTAGGTCTGCCCCCAGAAAATCGTACCATAGATTTCATTGAGCTGATCTATATCCTGATATTTCTCTTTTAGAAAGCTTTGAAATCCGCAATGACATTGTTCGCAGTAGCATTGGTCACTTCCTTCATGTCCAAACTCATTGTCAATTTGCCATGCCACAATGGTTTCCTCGTCCTTATAATGTTCTACCAGTTTATCTACAATTTTCCTCGTATATTCACGATAAGTCTCCGAGTTATAACAATATTGCCTTCTCCCGCCAAATACACGAGTATGGCCGTATGCATCCTTCGAGAGAATAGAAGGATGCATTTTCGCTAACCATCCAGGGAAAGTAGCTGTAGGCGTTCCAAACATCACCTTTAATCCATAGAACTTCGCTTTCTCAATGACATGATCAAAGAATGAGAAATCATAGGTCCCTTCTTCTTTTTCCATCAGATGCCAAGCAAATTCTCCAATCCTAATGATATTGGCGCCCATTTCTACCATTCGATGCATATCTTCATCCATGATATTTATATCCCAGTGTTCTGGGTAGTAGTCTACACCTAAATACACGTCCATACCTCCTACACTGTTGAAAATTTAAAGATTGTTCTTTCGTAATACTTCTGACCCACATCCAAGATGGATGAATGTAGCTTTTCATGGTGAATGCCATCTGGTTCGTACTGGGTTTCAAAACAAATGCTATCATAGGCGCTCCCAACTCTGCCGTACTTAAGCTGCTCATCGCCGGGGTAGTTATGGGTGTATATTACAACACAAGGGTAAGTTGTAGTAATCGTCATTTTTCGGCCACTCTTTTTATCCATCATCTCAATTTGGTTCTCACGCCCCCGTAAGAGCCATGGATGATCATAACCCTTTGCCATGATGATTTGTGCATCATCTGCCTGGATGTCTTTCCCGATGAGCTTTGATTGCCGGAAATCCATAGGCGTACCGTCCACAGGAATAATCTCTCCCGTAGGGATTTGATACGAATCCAACCCCAGAAAACCATCGGCGTCCACCCGTAAATACTGGTCTGTGATCTTACCCTTGTAGTTCCCTGATAGGTTAAAATATGCATGGTTTGTCAGATTACAAAGAGTCTTACGATCGGTTTCTGCCCCATACTCAATAACAACTTCGTTCTCTTCCGTCAAGGTATAGGTCACTTTGGCGTATAAATTCCCTGGATAGTTTTCTTCCATGTCCTTGCTAAGATACGTAAATACAACCTTGGTCTGATTTTCATGTTCCTGAATCTCGTAGTCCCATACCTGAAAGCTAAATCCTTGAGGCCCACCGTGTCCGTGGTTTTGACCAAAATTTTTCTCTAGATGGTATCTCTTTTCATCCAGGTCAAAAGTCCCTCCAGCAATACGGCCTGAAATGCGGCCTACCGTCACTCCAAAATAAGGGGGGTTCTTCACATAATCTTCAATATTTTCATAGGTCAAGACCACACTCTCTATGATGCCTTCACGATCAGGTGTCAAAATCTCCACAATCGCTGCACCATAGCTAAGCAGCTTCAATTCCATACCATTTTGATTTTTTAATGAAATAAGCGTCACTTCTTTATGATCTATATGAAAAGCTTTTTCAGTTGAATACATCCTAATCACCTACTTAAAAATTTCATAAAGCCTTCAAAGGCTTCTAACCCTTTTGGATCCTGCTTGAATACACCTGCATCCATCAATATTCTCTCAAAAGTCTTCCCAACCTCTAACCTCATCATAGCATCTAGGTCTCTATGGGTATCTTGGTACTGTTGTTTCATATATTGGAACCACTTTCTATGTTTATCCAAGTCCTCATAATCATCAA
Organism: uncultured Anaerosolibacter sp.; assembly: GCA_937948705.1. Next base: position 5,984 of record CALECF010000105.1, read on the forward strand.
TATCTTTCCACCCAAGCAGACAATCCTTGAGTAAATCTAGCTCATAGATGAGTCTGTCAGGCAATACAGCAAGACCCATGACCTCTATCAAACCAATGTTTTCCTTCTTAATGTGATGTACATCCTGATGGGGGTGAAAAATGCCCATGGGATGCTCCTCACTGGTTCTGTTGTTTCTCAGTACCAAATCCAATTCAAACTTCTGATTTTTAAATCGTGCGATCGGTGTAATGGTATTGTGAGGCTCATCCTTGGTATAGCTTAGGATTTCAACCCTTTCATCACTATAACCTTTCCACTTATCTAAGATGATGGCTGCCAATGCCACCAGCCTCTCCCTTTTCTCGCTTCGGATGCGTACTACCGAAAGAGGCCACTTCACAATCCCTGCTTCCACATCCTCAAAGCCTTTTATTTCTATGGCTTTTAAGATCGGTGCCCGCTCCATGGCAAAGGAATAATTGCCACCTTGAAAATGATCATGGGACAGAATCGACCCCCCTACAATCGGTAGATCGGCGTTAGAACCGATAAAATAATGGGGAAACTGATCCACAAAAGCCAACAATCTGGCGAAGGTATCCTCTGTAATTTTCATGGGTTCATGGCAATCCTTAAAGATAATAGCATGCTCATGATAATAAACGTAGGGTGAGAACTGCAAGCACCAATCTTCTTCACCTAACTTTACTGGAATAATGCGATGATTCTGTCTTGCAGGATGATTTACACGTCCAGCATACCCCTCGTTCTCCTTGCAAAGCAAACACTTTGGGTAGGCTGTAGCCTTTATGTTCTTCGCTGCAGCGATGGCCTTCGGATCCTTTTCAGGCTTTGAAAGATTAATGGTAATCTCTAATTCTCCGAACTCCGTTTGAGTTTTCCAACTAACATTTCGATCGGTCCTTTCCTTTCGAATGTAGTTAGATGCCATAGACAGTTTATAATAGTTTTCTGTTGCTAATTGAGGGGATATCCTATAATCTGCCACAAAACCCTTTCTCAGATCACTGGGGCGGGGCATGAAACAATCCATAATCTTTGTATCCAACAAATCTCGATAGGTAACTGTATTTTCCTCTAATATGCCTTTCTCATAAGCATAGTCCAGCATAGGATCCAAAATCCCTTGGGGATGGTCTACATCTTCCTTTACCACCGTTACTTCCTCATACTCATCAAGTTTAAATAATTCAAGAATTCGATTTCTAACATAAATCTCATCTTCGTTACAGATCAAACCTTTGCCCAATCCATAATGAATGAGCCTTTGTATTTCCCTATAAATATTTATCAAAATGCCACCTCCTACTTTTCAAAGCCCTGGGGGTGACTTGTATGCCATTTCCAGGCTGAATCAATGATATCTTCTACTCTGTTATATTTCAGTTTCCAACCCAATTCTACTTGGGCTTTTTCGCTGGAGGCAATGAGCTTCGATGGATCCCCATCCCTTCTCTCCACTACAATGGCTGGTATAGGATGACCCGTAACCTGTCTTGCAGCATCAATCATTTCCTTCACGGAAAAGCCCTCTCCATTTCCTAGGTTATACACATTACTGTCTGCCCCTTCCCGGAGCTTACCTAATGCCAAAAGGTGGGCATCTACTAAATCCATCACATGGATATAGTCCCGGATACATGTACCATCAGGTGTATCATAATTATCTCCAAAGATGGTTATATTCTCCCTTTTGTTTAGTGGCACTTGTAAGATGAGAGGGAGCAAATGGGTTTCAGGACTATGATCTTCCCCGATTTCTGCACTTTCATGGGCTCCTGCCACATTAAAATATCTCAACACAATATATTTTATTCCATGGGCCTGATCTGCCCACTTCATCATTTTCTCCACAGCTAGCTTTGTTTCTCCATAAGGATTGGTAGGTTCTGTTTTATCTGATTCTAAGATAGGTACATTTTCTGGTTCACCATATACAGCTGCAGTCGATGAGAATACAATTTTATTTACGTGATGACGACACATGGCTTCCAACAATACCTGGGAACCATACACGTTGTTATGATAGTAGGTAAGGGGTTCTTTTACACTGACACCCACCAAGGAATTTGCAGCAAAATGAATCACTGCATCAATGGAATTTTCACTAAATACCTTATCTAAAAAGGTACTATCCTTAATATCTCCTTGATAGAACTTTGCAGCTTCATGGACAGCTTTCCCATGACCCGCTTGCAAATTATCGATGACCACCACATCTTCTTTCTGAGCTATCAATCCATACACACAATGAGATCCAATATAACCTGCACCGCCACATACCAAAACAGCCATAAAATTACCTCCTAAGAACGAATTTGATTACATATCCAAAAAATCATGGAGACCATGATTTTTTGGGATATAAATATAATACAACAAGGGGTAGTTTATTTATGGGAGGGAAACTACCTCTTGCTGCATCTAACTAAATTTGTCTTGCACCATCACCGATGGCAACAACATAAAAATCTGCTTTATATCCAATTTTATCTTCATACACCTTACCCACGCTTTCGATAAACCCTTCTACCTGATCCTCACGGACCAAGCTCACTGTACAACCTCCAAAGCCAGCACCAGTCATTCTTGAACCGATGGCCCCATTTTCCCAGGCTGCCTCTACCAAGGTGTCTAGTTCTATTCCTGTCACCTCATAATCATCCCGTAGAGAAATATGGGATGCGTTCATGAGTTCTCCAAACAATTGAGTATCTCCTGCATTAAGTGCCTTCACCGCTTTAAGGGTCCTTTGATTTTCATACACAGCATGTTTTGCACGTCTTTGCTCAATCTCACTCCCAATCAGATGCTTATATGCTTCAAATCGCTCCTCCGAAAGATCTCCTAGGGATGAAACATCCAACTCCTTTTGAAGGGCCTCAAGGGCATTTTCACACTGACTGCGTCTTTCATTGTACTTAGAACCAGCCAAGCTGCGACGCTTATTTGTATTGGCAATCACAATGGTGATGCCTTCTGCCTCAAATGGCACATACTCATATTTTAGTGTATTGGTATCCAAGAGCATGGCATGGTCCTTTTTCCCCATCCCACTGGCAAACTGGTCCATGATTCCGCAGTTCACCCCAACAAATTGGTTTTCTGTCCGTTGGCTTAGTTGTACCATCTCTAACATTTCCATATCTAGATCAAATAAAGACTTTAGAAGGACACTGGTTACCAGCTCAATGGATGCACTAGAGGACAAACCTGCCCCGTTGGGAATATTCCCATAATACATCACATCAAAGCCAGACTCTATGCAGTAGCCCGTATCCCTAAAGGTTTTTACCATGCCAATGGGATAGTTTGCCCAGTCATTGGCTGGATCATAGATTAAACTATTTATATCTACTTCTATATTTCCAAAGCTCTCAAAATTTTTGGAGAACAACCGAATCTTTGTGTCTTTCCTTCTTTGGGCAACGGCATAGGTGCCAAAGCTAAGGGCACAGGGAAAAACGTGTCCTCCATTATAATCGGTATGCTCTCCGATTAAGTTTACCCGACCCGGTGCAAAGAATGCAAAGACCCCTTCTTCTCCCCCAAATCTATTCATAAAATCTTGTTTCAACATCTCTAATTTCATCATAGACATCCCCTATATGTTAGATTCATCTATTTGTCTATTCTCTATTTTAAATTCCAAAAAGATTAGCCTACTTTTTCTTTAAATACTTACGTGTATCTATGGCAACGGCTGTGATAATAATTAGCCCTTTAATAATATATTGCAGGTATGGATTTACACCAATAAATGCCAATCCATAGTTGATAACCTGGAAAATAAGTACTCCAGTAACAACGCCAGGTACCGTACCGATACCGCCACTAAAGGAAACCCCACCCACTACGCAGGCTGCGATGGCATCCAATTCATACATATTTCCAGTATTATTCGTAGCACTACCAACACGGGCTGCCTCTAAAGATCCCGCAAAGCCATATAAAAAACCTGCAAGGGTATACACAATCAATAATGTCTTTACTAGACTTACACCCGATACAACGGCTGCTTCTGGATTACCTCCAACCGCGTAGATATTTTTCCCTATACGGGTTTTGTTCCACAATACCCATATAAAGACAGTTGTAATGGCAGCATAAATCACAAGCTTTGGCAGGGCGAAGCCAGCAATATTAATACTCCCCTGGGCGAATTGCATGTATCTTGGGTCCAATCCACCAATAGGTTGTGCCCCATAGGGTGGACGGTCAAAGTAGATGGAGTTCACGCCATAAATAATAATCATGGTACCCAATGTAGTAATGAACGGTGTAACATTGAGCTTCGCAACAATAAATCCGTTGATCAATCCAAAAATTGCGGTAATCGATGCAGCCAAAAGAATTGGTACGAAAATTGGCATCACAGGCAGATCTGGATACATGCGATAGAGATAGGTGGGTGCCTGCAGTAAAGATGCTGATACTACCGCTGCCAAACCTACCTGACGTCCTGCAGAAAGGTCAGTACCTTGGGTAATAATAATCCCGCCAACCCCCAATGCAATAATAATACGGGTAGATGCTTGGGTCAAAATATTTCGAAAGTTATTTATAGAAACAAAATCTGGTGAAATCGATATAATTACCAACAGTAAAACCACTAGAACAATAAAGATTGCGTTATTCATTGCCCATGTTACGATATCTTTTTTCCTTAACCCTTTTATTTTTTCAGCAACTGCACTCATGATATTTATCACTCCTTATCCTATAAAAACTTAGCTGATAAGCGTAAAATCTCTTCCTGTGTTGTATTCTTAGTTTCTACGATTCCAGCTACCCGTCCATTGCTCATCACAAGAATTCTATCAGTAATTCCAAGTAGTTCTGGCATCTCAGAGGATATCATCAGAATCCCCTTATCCTTTTTTGCTAGATCAATCATTAATTGGTAGATTTCATATTTTGCCCCAACATCAATACCTCTCGTTGGTTCATCTAACATAAGGATTTCAGGCTCTGTCAATAACCATCGACCGATAATTACCTTCTGCTGATTTCCACCAGACAATGAGCTAATCAGTGTTTTCTGAGATGGGGTTTTCACACGCATACTATCAATCACCCACTGGGTATCTGCTGTGCATTTATCTTCATCAACTAATCCAAACTTATTAAAGTATTCATCAAGATTAGCAATAATCGAGTTAAAGTTTACATTAAGGATGCCATATATTCCTGTGGATCGACGTTCCTCAGTTACCAAAGCAAATCCATTTTTAATTGCTTTTTGAGGAGAAGTATTCTTCACTTCCTTACCATGAACATAGACTTTCCCTGACACCACATGTCGAATCCCAAACAAAGCCTCTACGATATCTGTCCGTTTGGAACCAACTAATCCTGCAACCCCTAATATCTCGCCCTTTCGTAGTTCGAAGCTAATGTTTTGAATAGAAGGTTGATAGGTTGCCATTAAGTTTTCCACCTTGAGAATGGTTTCTCCAGGTACATTATCCTTGGGTGGGAAACGATTCGTTAAATCACGTCCAACCATCAAACTAATAATCATATCTGTTGATAATTCAGTAGCAGGCTTCGTAGCTATCCATTTACCATCCCGCATGACCGTTACATCATCAGAGATCTGTAGAATTTCTTCCATTTTATGAGATATATAAATAATACTGACGCCTTTTTCTTTTAAAGCGTTAATAATCTTAAATAAGTGATTTACTTCTTTCTCTGTCAAAGAAGAAGTGGGCTCATCCATCACAATTACTTTCGAATTATAGGAAACTGCCTTTGCAATTTCTACCATCTGCATTTGTGAAACTGTGAGTTTTCCTGATTTTTCCCTGGGATCCAGTTGAATATCCAGTTCTTCAAAAATCTTCTTCGTATCTTCATACATCTTTTGTTCATCAATAAAAATACCTTTTTGGGGATATCGGCCTAGCCAAATATTATCCATCACGTTGCGCTGACGGACTTGATTCAATTCTTGGTGTACCATGGAAACCCCATTTTCTAAAGCTTGTTTTGCAGAATAAAATTTTACTTTTTTCCCCTCAAGGTACACTTCACCATGATCCTCATGATAAATACCAAACAAGCATTTCATCAAAGTTGACTTCCCAGCCCCATTTTCGCCCATCAAAGCATGCACAGTACCAGGACGCACCTTCAGTTGGACACCATCCAATGCCTTTACTCCTGGGAACTCCTTAGAAATATCAATCATCTCTAATAGATAATCCTCATTACTCTTCAATTGTGTATTGTGATCCATAGGTCACACCCCATTCTAAATATCTATCTGAAAAACAAGGATGCATGCCCATGCATCCTTGCTTAACATAGTAATCATAAAATATCTGTTTTGTAGGCCTACTTATATGCTTCTTCTGCAATAGCAATGTTTTCTTTTGTGATACCAACATAAGGTACACGAACCGCTTTCTTGTCATCAAGCTTCCATTGTGTTCCTTCTAATGGATCTTTACCATTTGCAGCATTTACTGCTAATTCTACCGTTGCGCCACCTTGATTCTTTGCATCATTTAATACTGTTCCTACCATTGTACCTGCTTTTACTTGCTCTAATGCATCTGGAATCGCATCTACACCAACAACTGGCATAAATTTATCTCCTACGAAATATCCATTTGCTTGTAATGATGAAACTGCTCCTAAAGCCATTGCATCATTGTTTGCAATAATAAACTCGATCTTGTCGCCATGTTTAGCTAACCAAGCATCTACTAATTCTTTACCTTTTACGCTATCCCACATACCTGTTTGAAGCTCTAATTCTACTACTTCAATACCTGCATTTTTTACTTCTTCAACAGCAAATTTTGTTCTCGCTTCAGCATCTGGATGTCCAGGCTCGCCTTTTAATAGTACATATTGGATCTTTCCATCTTTGTTTTTGTCCCAAGCTGGGTTTGCTTTCCAAGAATCAGCAATGATTTTACCTTGCATAACCCCTGATTCTGAAGAAGTTGTACCTACGTACCAAGCCTTATCGTAGCTAGCCAATGCACTTGCTTCTGGCTCTTTATTGAAGAAAATTACTGGTAGTCCAGCTGCTTTTGCTTTTTCGATAATTGTAGGAGCAGCTTGTGGGTCTACTAAGTTGATTGCTAAAGACTTCACGCCTTTTGAAATCATCATATCTACTTGCTCGTTCTGTGTAGCTTGGTTGTTTTGAGAGTCATTCATAATTAACTCTGCCATACCTTCTCCACCTGTTTGAATCGCACGACGTACGAAAGACATGAAGTTGTCGTCATACTTGTAGATTGTAACACCAATCTTAGGCGTTTCTGCTGCTGGTTGCTCAGCTGGTGCAGCCGGTGCAGCTGGTGGCTTTGGACCACATGCTGCTAATGAAAGCACCATTGCTAATGCCAGTACTAAAACTAAAAACTTTTTCACACGTATTTCCCCCTTTAATCTTGCTTAATTTTTTTATGAAAGCGTTTTCGCTTAACATACATGGACTCGTGAAAGCGTTTCCACTTAGTATAAATTTACTAAACTTTTAGTCCTTTGTCAATACCTTTTGTATATTCAGAAAATGATTTGGCAATAATAATTAGTCTTTAAGTAACTTTTTACTTCGTCCTATTTCTAGATGATACTCACTTTTTCTTAGGTTCACTGGGTTCTACTCATATTTCAGCATCTCTCTATCCTTTTTTCTTATGACTTCACTTATTTTCTTCTCTTAAAACACCAATGCACTGTCTATCTCCATATCTATTGCAGTAATTGTTTTCATAACCGCATAATATTGTTTAGTAAACATTTACTAAAACTTTATTCTTTTTTTACGAAACGTTTTCCTTATACATCATAAAGGCTTCCTTTAAAATTAAGTTATGAATATATTCTTCAGTTCATGCTTCTTTGCCTCTATAACTTTTTAGATTCTTCTTTTCTATTTTACTGTATCATCGTATTTCACAATTCCTACTAGTAATTTTTTGCGATAAAAAAATACAGGTCCATCGTCTCACCAATCAGACGATCGACCTGCATAGAATAAATCACACACCTTAGTAACTTTTATAACTCCCTTCCTCTCGCTTTCTCGAAGCGCTTTTGCTGATATAGGAGCCTTCTACAACATTTTCATAACCTCTTTTTTCAATAATTCCCTTTATATATTCAGCATGGGGACAACGGTCATAATGATAATTGTCTGTAGTTACGCAGGATGCTAAGTGAATCACAACTTCATCTTTTTTGATCTCAGTTTTATTTCGAAGCTTATTAGAAAGATGCTCTAGCTTTGCAGTTACACTCTTGCCACAACATCCTCCACAAGTGAAAGAAATATATTGAACATCCTCTCCATAATTTTCAAACATTCCCTCACGATGATAAAAAGAATTGGTACAAGCAAAACCACTACAACGATTATGGGCAATATCACATTGAATGATCACCACATACTTTGTGTTCACAGCTTTTCCCCCTTTATTTCACTAGATGTATAAATCATATCATGATTGGGGTTACATCACAATTTGCTTTTTAGTCTGCCAGATTTACTTGGAGACGAATAATCTCGTCCTCTTTGATCTCTGCATGGAAGAAGAAATATTCTCCCGATAAATCAAAGCTATAAATTTTTGTTTTTGCTTTTTCATCTTCAGCAATCTGTGATGGTTCTCCATAACGTTCTAAAAGCACATCTGCATGATCTCCCACCTTCAAACCCCTAGGTGTTGCGTAGTGATCACTGGTTGTAGATAGATAGACCAATTCATTTTCCCGGATTACAGCCTCGAGGTCTTCGTACTTTCTCTTTTCTACCACTACAGGCTCAATTTCGCCCTCCGAGGTTGTCTCTACACTGATCGGTGTAGTATTCATGATGCGATCCACATAAGCCGCCGTCATCATCAGTTTAAGATTTCCCAGAGCAAGATCATCCATGCTTAATTCATTCTTATCCATACCAGTTACTGCCTGAACTGTTCTCATCGTAATATGAATGTTCTTATCCTGATTGTCTTTTCCTAATAACTCTTCTTTTTCTATCCCTATGAGGAATCCTTTATTCACAATATCCGTGGTTGCTACCTCTGGTATATACTGCTCTAAGACGATATCTATCAAAGTATCCGTAGGCGAAATAGATGTGACTGCATAATTCACTCCGCTGGATCCTTGTTGAGGAAAGACTGCAACCATTTTATGTTCTTCAAAAAACTTTTCTGTATAATTTAAACTCATATCTCCCATATCATTTACCAAATTGAGTTTCTTCACCAGATCTCTTAGTTCTTGCTCACTTTGTAAAATGGTATAGTAATACTTATCTTCCTGCTGAAGCTTAGTTTGCTCATTAAATAATTCCTCGTTATAGTCCCCTTTAATTTGGTGGGCAAAGGGAATCACCTTAAATTGTTCATCAGCTACGGGGCCAGGCTGTGCCGGCTCAGATGGCGTACCTTGGCAGCCTACAAAGCTAAGGGAAACCAATATTATCATACTAAGGGCAATCAATGTTTTATTCATAATTTTCCTCTCCTTTGTATCATGTTTTTTATTGATCTCTAAGACCCAATGCTTCCTACTTCCTATCTAGATTTATATGGCCTAAGTCCCTCATTACATGATTGGACTCAGGCCATTGGATACATTCATTCCTAAATCTCTAACCTACTTACTTGATTCCATCTATCTGCCCATGGACCACAGCAATATTCTGGGCTGACAGTTTGATGACTACATGGGGATAAGTAATGACTTGGGTAACCATCATATCTGGAGCTGGCCGATGGAGCGTAGCCTTCACAGAAGCAATTCTTGACTTCCCAAGAATTTTAACTTCATTCACTTGAATCCCATATCCTCCTGTAGGTCTTTCTCCACCGCTGACGAGGACGTACATTTTATCATCTAGTTGAAATGAATGGATACCTTCTTTTTTATAATTTTCTTGATACCAACTGAATACCTTTTCATTTGTATTGTTTCCTCTCATATCAAGCACTTCATAGTCTACCGGCATATTCGGTTCCATATCTGGTTTTGATATAAAGTTTTTTGTCTTAATGATTCCAGTATATCGTCCTTCATCCCAGTCAACCTCTGCTTCTAGTGCTTCTGCAATAAATCTCAATGGCAACAATGTGCGATTCTTTACGATTTGAGCTGGTACCTCTAAAGTTACCTTCTCAGGGATTCCCGTGAAATCATATTTTCGATAAATCAATGCTTCTTTGTTTCCAATCATCATTTCTATGGTCTTATATTCATCCTGAATGGTAATTTTTTGTTCTTCTCCATTCCATATTACCTCTGCACCCATTTTCTCAAAGATACTTCTTATAGGCACCAATGTCCGTCCCTTTTCAATCACGGGCTGGACATCGAATACAACCATTTCTCCATCCATTTCAATTTTTACTTGTTTCTCAGCAAAAACCGTAAATGTAAGCATTGTCATCGCGGTTATACAAACGACAAAATATATAAGTAATTTATTTTTCATGGAAATTACCTCCTTTTCTTTTTATACTATTAAGACGTAATAACTATTGATTAGTTCCACTTCCATTTAGAACTATCCACATAGTTCCCATCATTCGCCACTCTTTTTTTCAAATATAATCAATTCTCCCTGTTCTCTCTCAGGCTTTTTACCTAGCACTTTTGAGATCATCACAGCCATCAAGATGAACGTAGCCCCTATCATCATTTTTCCCGTGAAAACCTCCCCTAAAAGCAAAACGGCTAAAACACTGCCAAATAAAGCTTCCAGGGATATAATAATGGATGCATGGGTATCCGAAGTATACCTTTGGGCAATATTTTGAACTAAAAATGCCATGGCAGTATTGAATATAACTAAATATCCAATGGACAAAAGCGCCCGATTGTCTATGGTACTCAATCGAGGTTCAAATACAAGGGCACTCATAGCCGAAAGGATACCGGCAGTTAACAACTGGATCATGGTTAGATGTACAGGATCGATATGTTTGGCATAAATGCCAATTAGAACAATTTGTAAAGCAAACAACGCTGCAAAGCCTAGGGTCAAACTATCTCCAAAACCCATAGTCAAATCCCTTTGCAAGCTTAACAAGCCGATCCCAATGCAGGTCAATACACCAGCCAAAACAGAAGAAACATGGGGTTTTTTCTTGTTTAATATCCATGATAGGAATGGTACCATGATGGTATAGGTAGCCACGAGAAAAGACTGCTTTGCCGCCGTTGTATGGTTCAGTCCTATGGTTTGTAGTGTCTGCCCTATATACAATAGTACACCTAACAACATGCCAGACCGTAGGCTCTTCCTATCAATTTTTCTTACTTTATGAAAGAATAGAATTCCAAGAATCAATCCTGAAAAGATAAATCGAAAAGATAGAAGATATAGGGGCGTAACACTGTATAATGCTATTTTTGCAGCAATAAACCCTCCGCCCCAGATGATCGCTACCAATAATAATGCCATATCAGCAAATAATATTCTTTTAGTTTCTTGGTTAGTCATGACCGTTTGCCGCCTCTCTACATGCACTACATGGACATTTTATTCTATTAAACACTCTTTGCCCTTTAAAATCAATCTTTTTTTGTCTTCACATATGCAAGAACCACCCATGAAGTTATTTTCAGGGTGGTTTTTATTATAATTCTATATCTCTAGCCGAAAATGAAGTTTTTGTTCATTTTACAACCGAATTTACAAAAATTACTTGGAAGATAGATATGGTTCATGTAATTGTATTTTTAATTTTTCATGTTCAACTACCTTTTTCCCTATTTCATGTTTTGTCTGGATTACTCCTAGTTCCCCTTGCTTTAGCTGGTTTTTTGCAACCATTCCTAGTTTGTACTGTGCACGTGCTAACCCTAAGCTTCGCTCAGCACTTTTAAAATTTGCTTCCAGTAATTCATAATTTTTCTCCAATTGTTGAATCTGATTGTAAGTAGCTCTAATAGATTGTTCTAGATTCAGCTTTTGGCTCGCTAGATTATTCTTCTCAAGTTGAAGATCAATCTTCTTTGCAGCGTAGGAATCCCCCCCTGCATTGAATACATATAGATCAAGATCAAGGATAGCCAATTCTATCTTCTTTTCTTGACTCCATATAGTGGGGCTTTCACTAATTACCTTTACCACTAAATAGTCGATATCTACTTCTCCTATAGGTTCATAAGTTATATCTTCTTCCAGATCATATCGATCCTTTTGACTTATGCCCATAAGGCTGTTTAGCTTCATATATGCGTTTTCCACTATTTTCCCGGAGAGATCTTTTTCCTTCATCTTCTGGTTAAAGGTATCCTGCTCTTTCTCAAGATCATACCTGCTGATCATGCCTCTTGCGGCTTTCGCCTTTGCCATCTCAAAATTACTTCTAGCATTCTCTATTTCTAATTCCAAGAGTACTTGTTCATTCAACAATATATTCACTTCATTCATTGCATTTCTAACTTCTAAAGCAAGATTTTCCTTTGTAATCTCAATCTGATTTTTGGACATCTCTATATTGACATCTAGACTCTTTAGGCTTTTCAATGTATTTAACCTGTTAGCATCTTCTTCACCATTTCCATATCCAGAAGGGTATGATAGGAGAACTTTGCCTTCCCTTGTTGCTTCCAGTTTCTCCAATGCTCCCTGTTGATTTTTTAAATCGAAGCTGTAGTTTAACGCTTTTTGTGTTGCTTCCGTATAGGTTAGCACATTGTTTTGCTCTATACCATCAATAGGAACTTTCACGTCTTGGTTGCCATAGGCAACCCCCACATTCAATAACATTACTATAACTACCGGTGCGATTACCTTCACAAGTTTTCTCATTTCATCGCTCTCCTTCTTCTAATGGCTTGCTTCATCTTTCAGGCCTATCTCCATCCAAACCTTGGTCCCTTTATGAAGCTGACTTTCCACTCCATATTTCATATGGTGGGCTTCTAGAATGTTCTTCACAATGGCCATGCCTAGCCCAGTGCCACTTTCATTTCTTTTTCCAGACTTATCTATCTTGTAAAATCTATCCCAAATATAGGGCAAATCTTCCTCAGCTATGCCTTTTCCGTTATCAATGATTTCTACCCTTAACCCATCTTCTGTTTTCAGGGTTCTAACCCATATCGTTGTATAATCACAGGAATGTTGAATCCCATTGTTGATAAGGTTATAAAAAACCTGATACATTTTATCCCGATCAGCATAAATAGAAGTATTTTCTTCATAGGCTTCCACGGTGATCTTCATATTTTTATTCTGTGCAAAATAAGATAGTTTTTCGATTACCCCATGAAGTAATTCATTTAATGAAAACTGGCTATAGGTTAAATGGGCGAATCCTGCCTGGATTTTTGATAAATACATAATATCCTCAATCATATCATTCAGCCGATCCGATTCCTCTGTAATTACTTGTAAATACTGATGTTTATCAACAGTACTGATATTTTCTACTTCCTTCACCAGTTCCGCATAGGCTTTAATCAAAGTAATCGGCGTCTTGAGTTCATGAGATATATTGGCAATAAACTCCTTGCGAAGTTTCTCGATACGATCTAGCTGTTGTGCCATGTCATTGATGGTTTCTCCCAGGACACCTATTTCATCATCCGACTTATGGCTTACCTTCGCCGTAAAGTTCCCCTTTGCAATTTCCTTGGAGGCATCGATGATGTTTAAAATAGGTTTTGTAAAAAATCTTGCTAGATATAATGCAAGTAAAGTTCCAATTCCCAGTGAAAGAATAGAAACATAGGTCAATTGTTTCTTTAGAATCGATATGGTTTCCTCTATGGGTGCCAAGGGGGAGGTAATGATAATATACGCAATCCTTCTATTCTCAATCATCACAGGTACTCCTACTGAAATGGAGGCTTCATGACTTTGAGGTCTTTTTCTCACCACTGTAAAGGATTGATTCTGGGTTAGTTTCCCTCTGATTTCTTTATCTCCCATCAAGGGGCCTAGGGCACGAGACTGTGGTCGGTCAAATTCTCCTGCCTTCACAAAGTATCTATCTAGGATGTTAAAAAACTGTGTATCTCCACTCTGGTCTAGAATGATGACCCTGGCATTGACCGATGAGGTAAATATCTCAATCTCTTCTATCACTTTCTCAGAAATCAAGTTTTGCTGATCGGCTTCTAGCAAAAGAGTGTTCAGCTTTTGCGCCTCATTGGACAATACATTTTTTCGCTCATGGATATAAAATTTATTTAGTAATCCCACTTGGAAGAACCAAATAATGATCAAAATTGTGACGACCAAAGATGAAATTGCAAGCCATAGTTTACTTCGTATCCCTTTCATTCTCTTCTCCTATCATGAGCTTATATCCCGTTCCCCAAACGGTTTGAATATATTTCTTATGATTTCCCAGCTTTTCCCTAAGCTGTTTCACATGGGTATCCACTGTTCTTGCATCCCCTATGAAGTCATATCCCCAAACACGATTGAGCAGCTGTTCCCGGGAGTACACAATCTCTGAATTTCTTCCTAGAAAAAGTAAAAGCTCGTATTCCTTTGGTGTCAAAGGAATTTCTTCATTTTCAATAAAAACCTGCTTGGATAAGGTTTTAATCTCAAGAGCCCCAAGCTTTAGGTATTTATGAATTCTTTCGTTGACTTCTTTGCCCCTTCTCATGACAACCTTTACCCTGGCCACCATTTCTTTTAGGCTAAAGGGCTTCGTTATATAGTCATCTGCCCCTAGCTCAAAGCCAAATAGCTTATCGTATTCCTCACCTCTGGCCGTCATCAAAATAACTGGTATGGAGTACTCTTCACGAATCTTTCTACAAACAGTCCAACCATCGATCTCAGGCATCATGACATCTAAAAGTATTAATTCATAGTCATTTGAAGCAATCTTATTCAATGCATCTCTCCCATCGTAGGCTTCTTCAACTGCATATCCTTCCTTTGTCAAAAATACCTTGATTACATTTCTCATTTTTTCTTCATCATCCACCACCAGGATTTTCCCTTCACCCATCTAACTTCTCTCCTTACACCGGTTTCTATTTTATCCCAATCTGTAAATCCAGTTTTATTCATCAGCCTGACTCGATTCATAGATCCTACCATCTCTCACCTGGATGATTCGCTTGGCTTGTTTTGCAATCTCAGCATCATGGGTAATCACTACAATGGTATTCCCCTCTTTATTGAGTTCTAGAAACATATCCATAATCTCTCTTCCTGATTTGGAATCAAGGTTTCCTGTAGGCTCATCTGCCAGTAAAATATTAGGTTCTCCTGCCAGTGCCCTAGCAATAGAAACCCTTTGCTGCTGCCCTCCAGATAACTCCATGGGCTTATGCTGTACCCGATCCCCCAGTCCGACCCTTTCCAAGAGTTTCGTGGCCTTCTCATAAGCAGCTTCCTTATCCATGCCTCTTAATAGCAAGGGAAAGGCTACATTATGCAGTGCTGTATATTTGGTAAGGAGATTAAATTTCTGAAAGATAAATCCCACTTCCCGATTGCGGATATCAGCCAATTCGTCCTCATTTCTAACTTTGATATTCTTTCCTGCTAGTACATATTCCCCTGCATCGGCCACATCAATGCACCCAATGATATTCATCAGTGTAGATTTACCAGATCCAGAAGGCCCTAGCACTGCAACAAATTCCCCTTTTTGAATTTCTAAGGAAATCTCATTTAATACAGTCAATGTATTCTTACCCATGGTATAGGATTTCACAATATCCTTCATATGTATGACAGCATGATTATCCATAGGATTACCTTCCTTGCACGGCCATGATACGGACGATTGTTTTACTAGCCTCATCGTTTTTATCATACCATATCTGCATCATCGTCCCCTCATAAATATCTGCAATATCTAGCTGTTTCATTCCGCCTTGGCTAAAGGATGTAATAGGTACTCCCACTGGGATTAGTAATGTCAAGGTTTCTCCAGTGAGTTTTAGTTCCCTTCGAACGGTTGGCCTCTCTCCCTGTCCTCCACCCATTTGTCCACCGCCACTGGGTGGCATTTGTCCGCTCTGATTTCCTGCTGGAGCACTTCCACTACCTTGACCAGTACCACCTTGACCAGTCCTTCTTTCAGGCATTTCAGCTAATGCTAATACGACTTCATTCCCTATAATACTTTTGACACTACCATAAACATCAGGTCGTTCCTGCTGTCTTCCTTGATTTTGACCAGCATTACTGCTGTTCTCTCCACCGTTGTTCCCAGTACTTTGTTCACTTCTTTGGCTCTCTTGCCCTGGTGTACCAGTTGCTACTGGGGACTGAGTACTTCCACAGGCAGTGAGTAGTAATGCTGTGCTCATTACAACCACCATTAATTTATAGTTAATCATATTGATCGACTCCTTTTATTCATAATTTAATGCATCAATTGGTTTTAATGCCGCTGCCTTTGCAGCAGGATAATATCCAAAGAACGTACCTATCCCTACAGAAAATGAGAAGGCTAATAAATAGCTGTCAAAGGAAGGAATGGCTCGCACCTGAAAATAATTCAACGCTGGCATGGCCAGCATACTACCGAGAATCCCAATGATCCCTCCAGCAGCACTGACGATAATGGCTTCTAATAAAAATATAAGCAATATGTCTCTTCTCCTCGCTCCGATCGCTTTGAGAATTCCAATTTCTTTGGTTCTTTCCTTGACGGAGACAAATAGTACATTCATAATTCCGATACCCCCTACCATCAAGACCACACTTGCCACTGACAAAAGCATCAGTGTCATGGTTTTGGCAGAGTCCTTTGCCGATTGCAATCTGCTCCCCGCATCAACAATCATAAACTGTTCGCTTTTTTCTCTGAACTTATTTTGTAAAATACTATTCACTTCTTCAATGGCTGAAGAAACATGATTGATATCCTTTGCTAAGGCGAGAATGGTCGGTCGCGCCATTCTACCCGTTATGTATTTTTCAGCAACCTTATAGGGTATAAAAATTCCTTCATCTGGGTTAAATCCCCTCAGCGAAGAGTCCCCCATCTTTTTCAGGATACCAATCACCTCATACCGCTTACCGCTGATTGTGATTTTCTCCCCTATCCCTTGAGATATATCATCTTCGAAAAACAACGCAGCGATGTCATAACCAATCACTGCAACCTTTTCTGCATCCTCATTATGTTCACCATTGATAAAGTCTCCATGTTCAAGGGCTAGATTGTTAATTTCCTGAATATCCTCCGTTACCCCTGCCACTGAGGCTGATGTAGACATGCTGTAGTAATTAACGGTTCCTCGATCATTAATCATCATCGATACTTTTTTGATGGATGGAGCCTCTTCCTGGATGGATTCCATCTCGTCTGAACTAAGCTTTACCGTTGTATTTCTTCCAAAACCCGCCATAATCTGAATCGTTCCTACATTTAAGCTCTTAAATTGGTCCTCTACGCTGGCCTGACTTCCCTTTCCAATAGAAAGCACCAGAACCACCGTCAATGTACCTACAATAATTCCTAGGGTCGTAAGAAAGACCTTCGCCTTATTCCCCCGAATATTGATAAAAATAGATCTCAAGATTTCTAACAAACTCATACCATCACACCTATTCTTATTTTATTGTCTCAATGACCACAATTTCGCCCACTTCAAGGCCCTCCGTCACTGCTACATACTTTCCATCGGTTAATCCTGTCTTTATATTCTTTGTTTCTAAATTTCCATCTCGATCCTTTATTTTCACAGCTTGTTTTCCGTCTATCATGCTTACAGCCTTATTGGGGATGATCAATACATTTTTCTCCTGTCTCAAGATAAAGGATACCGTACAGGTCATTCCTGATCTAATCTTCCCCATGGTACCATCCAGTTCAATTCGTACATCATAGGTTACCAAACCGCTTTGATCAATCTTTGGCAAAGCGTTAATCACCGTAACCTTACCTACATAGGTTTCCCCTGGATGGGCTTCAAAGCCAACTTCTACACTTTGCCCTATGATTACCTTTGGTAAATCCATTTCAGAAACGGGGACGACCACCTCAATTTTATCTGCATCCGATACAACGATGAAATGGGAGGTATCAGCGGTAGCTTTCCCCGAAGTACTTGGTGGCGAAAAGCTCTCTCCAGACTTATAGGATAAATTGAGAACCGTTGCGCTGACAGGAGATTTCAAGATGGTGTTCTCTAAATCATTCCTAGCCATTTCTAAGTTAATCAATGCGCTTTCAACATTTACTTTTTCCAATGCGATGTCTCGGTTAGAACCTAGTAAAGCATTGTATTGCTCCAACTGAATGCCATATGTGGATTGAGCACTCTCGTATGACATTTTCTTCAACTCAATTTCCTGTGGCGCATAATAGTCCTGTAGTTCCAACATAGGCAGATATTCTAATTCAATTTGCCGTAGTTTCATTTTCAAATCATCTATTTTTTGTTTTTCGCTTATTAGATTCAATCTAGCATTCTCTTCTTTTTGATCCAAGGTAGCCATTGCCTTATTGTAGTTGAGTTCTGCAGTTCTAAGTTTATTTTGATATTCTGTATCATCCAGTTTTGCAAGAACCTGCCCTTCTTGAATCTGATCCCCATTTTTCACATATAGTTCTTTTATCTTCCCGCTTAAGGGGAAATCTAGGTTTATCACAGGAATCTCCGCTTCACCATCCCCCGTAAAGCCTATGGTAATGTCACTCCTTATCACGCTTTCTTCTTTGGTCGTCACCGTCTCACTAGAAGCTGTCTTGTTCTTGTTCATCATCTTATACCCAGTAAAACCTATGCCCCCAACGATTGCCAATAATAGCGCTATTTTAAGAAATTTGTTGGAATATATCTTTTTTAACAACTACGACTACCTCCCTTTACAACCTTTTTTATTCATACATAACTGTATTATATTTCCTAATTGTGATGATTCTGTGATGCAAAGAGAAGTAATTTGTGAACTCCAAAAAACATAAGAAGATAGGGGTTTTTCCCTATCTTCTTATGTTTTTATCCCTTATTATTTACAATTTATCTAATTCTTCTCCAAGATACTTGGCAATGGCACCCATGCCTGATAGTCCAGCCATAGCTTCTGCATCTGGATTATAATTGGTATTTGTATTTACATCATAGGTATAGATTTCGCCGTTTTTATCCGTAATAAATTCGATCCCTGCAATGTGAATTTTGTTCGCCTCAAGGAAACGTTCATATTTTTCAAGAATTGGATTTGTAAACCCTTCGATAATCTTAAACTTTGGTTTTTCGATTTCTCCCACTGGACAGAAGGCATCACCAATCTGACAAGCATCGGCTGGACATAGTTGGAATCCCTCGCTGGTATCAACCCGAACAGCATATAAGAATTTCCTACCAATAAACTCACAACGAGTGATAAAAGTCTCTTCACTCTGAATGTATTCCTGTATCAAGGTAATTCCATCAATGGGTTCATCAAAGTTAAGTCCATTTACGTATGCCTTCAATGCCCCGATGTTTTGAAACAATTGTACCCCAAGGCCTTTTCCAGCACGATTATGTTTCGTAATGAAAGGTTTATCAAATTTTTCAGCAGCCTTTATAATCTCTTCTTTCCCCACCGCAACAATAGTTCGCGGTGTACGAATACCATGGGCATTCAATGCTGTATATTGGGCTACCTTGCTAATCTCTAATTGTAATGCACGACCCGTATTGATAACTTTTCTTCCATACTGCTCTAACCACGCAATCACTGTCCCAGTATATTCTGCTGCGAAGCGGTGATCTCTCGTATGGGAAGATGCGCTCATACGATTATAGAATACCCCTTCTGGAGGTTCTTGAGACAAATCTAAAACACCCTTATCTAAAAACCAATCCTCATAGGGAAGGTTTAATTCCTCCAGCTTTTTCTTTAAAGGTGTTGTCCACTCGTTGTTTTCGTGAATAATATAAATCTTTTTCATTGATTTCATCTCCTCCAATGGAATATATTTTATCTTCATTCCCTGTACCATTCTTATTTAAGGCCATGCTTCTCCATACGGTACATCAAGGTATGGCGAGTGATTCCCAAAAGCTTAGCGGCCTGGGTTTGATTGTTTTCTGTCCTTTTTAACGCCTGCTCAATCAAACTCCTCTCCATGGAATCTAAATCGATCCCACCTTCTGGCAATGCAAAGGAGACCGACTCATTGTTATGAAAAAGGATTTCCTTTGGCAATGCCTCTTTCCCTACATTTTCACCATGATTAAGTATGACAATCCTTTCAATTACATTTTCCAGTTCTCGAATATTGCCCTTCCATTGATAATGAATCAACGCATCCATGGCCTCTTTATCAAAAACCAACCTACTTCTACCAGTGTCTACACAATATTTCTCGGTAAAATATTCAATGAGCCTTCCTATATCCTCTTTCCTTTCCCTCAAGGACGGCAATTCAATGGGAATAACATTTAGACGATAAAACAGATCCTCCCTAAATGTACCCTTATCTACCATCTCTCCCAAGTTCCTATTGGTGGCTGCCACAATCCTTACATCCACCTTCAAGGTCTCCGTACCACCAACCCTCTCAAATTCCTTTTCCTGGAGTACCCGTAAGAGTTTTACCTGAATGCTGGGCGTAAGCTCCCCAACTTCATCCAAGAACAAGGTGCCTCCATCAGCTAACTCAAATCTTCCGGGTTTTCTGGCGATGGCACCCGTAAAAGCTCCCTTTTCATGGCCAAACAATTCACTTTCCAGTAGACTTTCTGGCAAGGCACCACAGTTTAATTTAATATAAGCATTTCCTTTTCGATGGCTATTGAAGTGGATGGCATTGGCGATCAATTCCTTACCAGTGCCACTCTCACCGGTAATGAGCACCGTAGCGCTGCTGTTGGCCACTCGACTGACGATATGTAAGACATTCTTGATTTTTTCACTTTCACCGATAATCACTTTCCCTGTGCTTTTGTTTAATTCTTCGGTCAAAAATGCGATTTGCTCCTGCATACTGCCTATGTTCAACGCCTTTTGAATGACGATCTTCAGTTCCTCCAAATCAAAAGGCTTAGAGACATAATCAATGGCTCCCAATTTCATCGCTTCTATGGCGCTTTCCATGGTACCATGGGCAGTAAGCATGATCACAGGTAACTTGGGGTTCATCGTTTTAATTTCAGCCAAGGCCTCCATGCCATCTTTTTTTGGCATTCTTAGATCAAGCAAAACAATATCTGGCTCCTCTTCTTGGACCATGGCTACTGCTTCTACGCCATCTGCAGCAGTAATGATTCTATATCCTTCGTCCTTTAGGGCTTTTTTCATAGCCCATATCATATTTTTTTCATCATCAGCAATGAGTATTTTTTTCATCCCTCTCATGACCTCCTTCCAGATGGCGGGGCATCAATATATCTACTTTTGTACCCACTCCCATTTCACTTTCAATCTCCATGTATCCCTTATGTTCTTCGATAATTCGATGGGTAATGGCCAGCCCCAACCCCGTCCCCTTCTCTTTTGTGGTGTAAAATGGTTCAAATACCTTTTCTAATCGTTCCTTCTCAATTCCCCTGCCCTCATCTATAAAAGATACCCTTACCCAATCGGCTTCCTCATGTAATTCAACATACAGGTTTCCTCCGTCGATCATAGCCTGAATGGCATTGAGAATCACATTGACAAAAGCCTGCTTCAATTTATCAGCATCTAGAAAAACAAGTACGTCCTCCAATACTTTGTAGTGAATATGTACATTGTGCTGCTCAGCATATTTGTTGGTAATCCGAATGACATCCCTCACCAACTGATCAATACTCTGATTTTTATAGTTAAACACGCTGGGTTTTGCAAAATCAAGCAATTCTTGAATCACCTTGTTGGCGCGACTGATCTCGATTTCAATAATTTCTAAACCTTCTCTTGTCTCTTCATCTTCAATGTCCTTGTTGATTGTTTGGGATATTGTTTTAATGATCCCTAGAGGATTCCGAATCTCATGGGCAATTCCAGAAGCCAGCTCACCTACAGCCGATAACTTATCCACCCTTCTGATTTGCCCCTCCAGACGCTTCAATTCTGTAATATCCTCCAATATAATAACCATACCTGCCACCCGGTTCAAAATATTTCTTAAGGGATACCCATGAATCCGGATGGTCTGCTTTCCTTGGTGCTCTTTTAGGCTTGTCGTCTCATAGGCGGAAACATTGGCCTCTTGGACCATGGCCTTTTGGATAAGTTCCTTGATTTCATCCCCATCCTCAAAATAATCATAGATATAGGCATCCTCCCGTTGATCATCAATATGTAAGAGCTTCGAACCCTCTCTGTTCACAGAACTGATCTTCATCTCCTTATCAATTGCCACAACACCATTTAATATACTATCTAAGATATTTTTTGTATAGTTTTCCAGGTCTGTTAGCTTTGTGATTTGAATTTCTAAGAGACGTCTCACCTTAGCCCCCGACTCTACTAAGGCCCCCGTAATCACGCCTATGATGATAAACATGGATGCTTCTAGCATCTGATTAATTACTTCAATATTGATTCTCCCAAAATATATTAATAGGTGGGGGGCATATAAAACAATCACGGAAACGGCAGTCACCATGGCGCCTCGCAGGCCAAACTGAAAGGCTGCAAGGATAATGGGAATATAGTAAAGTCTACGATAGAAATCGTGGAATCCCCAAATCGATGATCCTGTAATATAGTGGAGCAATGTAATCATCACAACACTAAGAATAATAAACCATTTATATCTTTGTTTGGTACTCATTTTCTACCCCCTTGCTCCCAAAAGAATTCTTCACTCCATATGATACCATATTTAACCCTTTGTCTATACACCCATCCTACAGGTACTGTATCATATGATACAGTACCTGTAGGATATCACCCATAACCGAGTATCTCTTTTCCAGTCACTAACCGCTTCTCTCGAAAGAGCCCTACTCCTACTCCATCCTTTCATTATTACAATAAGGACAGCTTCTCCAATCGGTATTTATATATTTATCGCAGCTCTTACACTTTTCTTTCAGTAGGATCCTACACTGGGGACAATAAATAAAATCCTCCTGAATGTTATGACCGCAGTTATAGCACTTTGCCCCTTTATCCCCTATGCTGAGTCCATATTCCCTTGGTCTTTCTGAATAGATGAGATAAACAATACATACCAAGATGATTATTCCTATCAACATCATATGAAACCAACTTCCCTTCTCTTCAACAATACCCTGCTTTTTCATGTCCTAATTGTCTTAGTTTGACATAAACTTATATTTAATATTATTAAGCAATAGTCGTGCCATAAATAAAATCGACAATGAAAATTCATTGTCGATTTTATTTATGGCTATGTTTCAGAGTAGTATTCATTTTATACGATAAACAAAGGATGTGACGCCATCGTAGATCAAGATTGAGATCGAGTTTGAAATCCGTAGGGGGGATCAGTGATCACCCGGTGTCTGTCATCCTGAGCACCAGCGAAGGATCTATAGAACTAAGACATATAGATCCTTCACTGTCGTTCAGGATGACAAGTAGGCAGGTATTTGTGGTCTTCAGGCGAACACTGTTCGCCCCTACCAATCTCGGTCTTGATCTGTGATATTTGCGTCCCACTATTATACAACCTCTTTCATACTTTCTTTAGTAATGGTTTCTTGTCATTACCCCTTTGATTCACATCACAGCAGTCTAACCTTTGATCACCGAAGTTCTTTTTATTTGCTTCCTCCAGTTTCTTAAGAAAGCTCTTAATCCAGTTCTTCATGTAACTCTCCTCCAAGGCAAACTTATCTTATTTTAAATCAAAAGGCTTTAGAAGCTTATCTACCTGCACTATCTTTCCATCCTTCTCCTTCATTTCAACCTTTGCAAAAGCCCATCCTTCTACCTTAGCTGGATCAACACCGGCGTCAATAAATGGCTGAGGATTTAACACAAATACAATATCCTTATCGTTTGTGCTCATATCCTTCGCCCATTCAAACATATTTCCATTTCCTAGTGCCATTCCATAGTGATCCAATGCTTCATGGTAACCCACAATATCTCTTCTCTTTTCTACAATCTTTTTAAATGTATCTAGAGCTGTGGCTTCCCCACTATAATCAAACTTTTCATCACCGATTTCAAAATTAAGAGATAATCGATCCGATGCCTGATCATAAACGTAACCGTCTGGCAGTTTCGCCACATCAAGACCTGCATCGATAAATGGTGCCCCATCAAACTCTATGATACCATCTGTATCCGTCGCGCTAAAATCCTTACTCCATTTGAATTCATCTCCAGCAGGTGACTCTAATGACCAGCTATTCTTTTCATTATCAAAGGTAACTTTGTCAGATGCTGTATTTAGTACTTGTTCAAAGGATGTTACGGCTACCTTTCCTACCACATCTGTGGCTTGGCACCCTGTAAATACCAGTACTGCGCTTAATGTTGTTGCCAATAGAATCATTCTTTTTGCTTTCATCTTCATTCCTCCATTATGTTTTTTGTTTTGGGATTGTCTTTTAGACTAATATTTTTGTTGGGGTCATCATCGATCGCCTGGATTTTGGCATCTTCGGACGAACACTGTTCGTCCCCACCACCAACCTTGATCTTAATCTTAACCCTTTCATATCTCTACTTGTATGGTTTAAAGGTTTTTAATCTTAAAGCGTTGGCCAATACAGACACAGAGCTTAATGACATGGCCGCTGCTGCGAAAATTGGATTCAACTTTGGTCCACCGAAAGCATAGAGTAAACCTGCCGCCAATGGAATACCTGCCACATTATAACCAAAGGCCCAGAAAAGATTCTGTTTAATGTTTCGAATCGTACTCTTGCTCAGCTGTATGGCTGTAGGCACATCCATCAAGTCACTTCTCATCAGTACAATGTCTGCAGATTCCATGGCTACATCGGTACCTGATCCAATGGCAATTCCGATATCTGCTTGGGCTAGGGCTGGCGCATCGTTGATACCATCCCCAACCATGGCTACCTTCTTCCCTTCACCTTGAAGCTTTTTCACCTCATTGGCTTTATCCTGAGGCAATACCTCTGCCAATACTCTATCGATACCGACTTGCTTTGCAATAGCTTCTGCTGTTCTTTTATTGTCCCCAGTGATCATGGCTACCTCAATACCCATTTCATGGAGCCTTTTAATAGCCTTTGCACTGCTTTCCTTTACCACATCGGCTACAGCTATAATACCTGCCAACTGATCACCCATGGCCATATACATCGGCGTCTTACCTTCTGAAGCCAATCGATCTGAGTCATTTTCAAGCTGTGTTAGGTCAATGTTTCTTTCTATCATCAACTTTCTATTTCCTAACAGCACCATCTGTCCATCGATCTCTACCTCTATACCGTGTCCTGGAATGGCCAAGAATTTGCTTAGCTTTAAGATTTCTAGGTTTTCTTTTTCCGCACCCCTCACGATGGCTTCACCAAGGGGATGTTCAGAGCTTTTTTCTGCTGATGCAGCGATTTGAAGGAGTTTACTTCTCTCGATGATGTCTGTGGTCACCACATCTGTTACTTCAGGCCTACCTTCAGTAATGGTACCTGTTTTATCAAATACAATCGTTTGTATTTTATGAGTTGTTTCTAACGCTTCTCCACCTTTAATCAGCACACCATACTCTGCACCTTTACCCGTGCCTACCATAATGGCTGTAGGAGTAGCTAATCCCAAGGCACAAGGACATGCGATCACCAGTACTGCGATAAATATGGTAAGGGAGAATACTGCACTTTCACCACTAACATACCAAGCAAGGGCTGCCAATGTGGCGATGACAAACACAATAGGTACAAAATAACCTGATACGATGTCTGCCATCTGGGCAATAGGTGCTTTAGAACCCTGGGCATCCTCTACAAGCTTGATGATTTGAGCCAAAGCCGTATCGCTACCTACCTTCGTTGCCTTAAATTTAATAGAACCATGCTTATTGATACTTGCACCGATGACTTTGTCTCCTACTTTCTTGTCTACAGGAATGCTCTCCCCTGTCAGCATGGACTCATCAATAGTTGTATTTCCCTCGACCACTTCCCCATCTACAGGGATTTTTGCTCCAGGTTTTACAAGGATAATATCTCCAACTTCCACTTCCTCAATGGGAATTTCAATTTCCTTATCTTCTTGAATCACAATGGCTGTTTTCGGTGCCAATCCCATCAGTTTCTTAATCGCCTCAGAAGTTCTTCCCTTAGATACTGACTCTAGATATTTGCCTAGTAGAATCAAGGTAATGATGACCCCTGCCGTTTCAAAGTATAGATCATCCACATACATGAAGTCTGCCTGGGTTATTCTATAGATGGAATACAAGCTGTACAAAAATGCTGCCGATGTTCCCATGGCAATAAGGGAGTCCATATTTGGACTTCTCCGAGCGATTGCTTTGAACCCCACTGTAAAGAACTTATTCCCTGCGATCATTACTGGTATGACTAGTACTAACTCAACCAGGGCATACAACAGTGGAAAATTCATTGGATCTAGCCATGCTGGAAGCCTCCACCCCAACCATGGTACCATGGGACCCATGGCGATATATAGGAGGGGTATAGAGAATATCGCTGATACCACAAACTTTGTCCATAGGGTTTTAATCTCTTTTTCTTTTCTCTCTTTGTCTTCATCGACCCTGTTTTTATTCTCAATCTCCAAAGGCGTGTAACCAGCCTTCGTAATCGTCTGCTTGATTTCTGATAGTCTCACATCTTTAGGATTGTACTTTATGACTGCCTTCTCAGTTGCAAAATTTACCGCTACACTTTCTACTCCTTCTAGCTTGCCCACGACCCTTTCTACGGCCTTTACACAGGCTGCGCAGGTCATGCCTGCCACAGGAATCGTAACTTCCTTTGTTTCGATCTCTTCCTTGGCTTCATAGCCTGCCTTTACAACAGCTGCCTTGATATCTTCCATAGTCAATTTCGACTCATCAAATTCTACATTCATCTTTTCCGTTGCGAAATTCACATTTACTTTCTCTACACCATCAAGCTTACCAACAGCTCTTTCCGCTGCTTTTGCACAAGCGGCACAGGTCATTCCAAAGATTTTCACATTTTCTGTCTTCATTGTTTACACTCCCCTTTGAACACTCATAATATAGATTCCTCTATATGCATATTGCTCAATTCTACGTTTTATAGGTTATTCACAGGAAAACATTCCAGCATATACTATACCCCCGTTGGGTATCTTAGTTATATATTATCCTTGGTTTCTATTTTTGTCAACAGTTATTTATACTTTTCATTACCTCACTTCGCCCTTCACCACCAAAGACTTTCACTTAAATGTCTTATCTAAATATTATGCAATCCTTATGCCAAACCTAATTCTCTCTTACCCTTTCTACTACCCCTATTATATTATCTATAAACAAAGGGAGAAAAATGTGGTATTTACCCATTCTCTCCCTTTAAAATTTAATCTAGACATTCTAAACAAGATCATTAGACCCTACTTTTTCAATCTTCGTTGATTCGTTTTGCCTGCTTATGTGTAGGATATGATACACCACCCCTGGCATTTACTACAGTCATCCTATACATCTTCAACTTCAATCATCCAACATACTCAAAAATAGTTTTGTACGCTCGTGTTTTGGATTGCCAAATACCTGTTCCGGTGAACCTTCCTCTAAGATCAAGCCACCATCTACAAACACTACTTTGTTGGCAACATCCCGGGCAAAACTCATCTTGTGGGTTACCACCACCATGGTCATCCCCTCCCGGGCTAAATCCTTCATTACCTTCAAAACCTCCGCCGCAAGCTCAGGGTCCAAAGCAGAAGTAGGTTCATCAAACAATAAAACTGCTGGCTCCATGGCCATGGCTCTAGCTATGGCTACCCTTTGCTGCTGCCCTCCCGAAAGCTGATATGGGTAGGCTGCGCTTTTTTCCTTAAGACCTACCTTGTTTAATAAATGCAACGCCCTCTCCTGGGCCGCATCTTTGGATCTCTTTAAAACAGTAATTTGCCCCTCCATCACATTCTCTAAAACAGTCATATGAGGAAACAGATGAAAACCCTGAAAAACCATACCCGTATTCTTACGTAATTCAATCATATCCTTCTGGGTATGCTCAATACCTTCTTTAAACTCCAAGGACTTCTCAGCCACGGAAACAACTCCACTTGTAGGTATTTCCAGCAAGTTAATACACCTTAGCAGCGTTGTTTTACCTGATCCAGAAGGCCCTATAATGACCATCGTCTCCCCTTTTTCAACTTCTAAATCCATCCCCTTTAGGATTTCTACTTCTCCAAAGGATTTATATAAACTCTTGATTTTAATCATAGCTTATCCCCCATTATTTAATCACATACCTGCCAAGCCTTGCCTCCAAATAGTTTTGCAGACGTGATAGCACTGTACAAAACATGAGGTATATGAATGCAACCTCGATATATAGCCAGAGAGGCTCATAGGTTGCCGCTGTAATCCGCTGCCCCACTTGGAACATTTCCGTCAGCGTGATGGCTGCCGCTAAGGAAGTATCTTTGACCAAACTAATAAAGGAGTTTGCCAAAGACGGCACGGATACCCGAGCAGCCTGTGGTAAAACAATCCTTCTGAGAACTTGGGGATAGGACATACCTACTGAGTAAGCTGCCTCCCACTGTCCTTTTGGGATGGAAAGAATCGCTGCTCGGATCGTTTCCGATGCATAGGCCCCTACATTTAGCGAGAATCCAATGATAGCCCCTGGCCACGCATCAATGATGATTCCAGCCGCCGGTAGTCCATAGAAGATAATAAACAACTGTACCAATAAAGGGGTACCACGGATAATCCACACATAAAACCTGGCGATTCCTTCGAATACTCTTACGCCTGAAATCCGAGCCAAAGCTGTGGCTAATGCAAGTACAATCCCAAGTATAAAGGATATGATGGCAAGGGGAACGGTGACCGTTATACCTGCCTTCAAAAGAGGTAAAAAAGAATCTTGCAGTATATTTATGATTCTCACCGTTCTATCATCAAACATATGATCACCCTTACCTATTTAGATACGTCTGTACCAAACCATTTTTCTGATATTTTTAAATACGTGCCATCTGCTTTCATATCGGCTAACGCTGTATTCACAGCCTCCACTAATTCTTCATTACCCTTATTAAACATAATGCCCATTTGAGCGGCATCCTGTTGTTCTGCCACTATCTTAAGTGCCAATTCAGGTTTTTGCTTTTTCAGATCTAGGAAAGATAAGCTATCATTGATTGTAGCATCTACACGGCCCGCAGCCAGTAGATCAATGGCTTGATTGAAACCATCAATCTGAACAATTTCCGCACCATTAGCTCTTGCAATGTCTGCTAAGTTACTGGTTAGAGATTGCGCTGCTTTCTTGCCTTTTAAATCTGCAAAATCTTTTATTTCACTATTGTTCTCTTGAACGATCAATACCGCTTTAGAAACAATATACGTATCTGAAAAATCATATTTCTCTAGACGGTCTGGGCGAATGGATACCTCATTCACGATGGCATCAAACCTCTTTGCATCTAATCCAGCAAATATACCATCCCACTTGGTTTCGATGAATTCGGCCTCTACACCTAAACGTTTGGCAACTTCTTCAGCGATTTCTACATCAAATCCCGTTAATTTCCCTGTGTTATCGTGGAAAGTAAATGGCGCATAGGTTCCCTCTGTTCCAAAACGAATTTTGCCCTCAGCCTGAACTTTCTCTAAAAGGTTTTCATTTTTAGTAGTTGCCCCTGGTGCTGGATTTGTGTTATTATCCTGCTTATTTACACTAGAGCTGCATCCCATAAGACCTACACTTAGGATTAATACGGCTACAACAATTAATATTATTTTTTTCATTTTTTAATTCCTCCTATTCCTATCGGAATTCTTATATTTTATAATTGATTTTAGCATGGGTCATGTTGCACTGTCAATTGAAATTTTAATTTCAAATACTGCAAAAATAAGGAATGATAAAATATAACAAATTACATTATTTAGAATTTTATATAAACTTTTTATTGACTTTATCATTTTGCTGTATTATTATTAGTATAATAAAAAATCAGAAAATTCTTTGAATAGGAGTAGTAGGCAAAATATCTACTTCCAGCGAGTCGGGTTTGGTGAAAGCCGACATTTAGATCTTTGTTGAATGGACCTAGGAGAAGCAGGGTGAACATTGAGTAGCCTGGGCCGGGTGTTTCCCGTTATAGAAACAGGATATCGAGCCCCTATAGCTCCGTATCTGAAAGAGTGAGATAGAATGAATCTATCTAATTTGGGTGGTACCACGGAAGCAAGCCTTTCGTCCCTGTTTTTACAGGGATGAAAGGCTTTTTTATATTCTAAAAAAACAAGGAGGTGATGAGCATGCCATGAACAGCAGAAGAATCGGCCTGGCTTTGGATAAAAGAAAAAATCAATAATAAAAGGAGAGATTCCCATGAATGTAAATCTAAGAAAAAATATTTTAACGGCTTTGCTTATCGCCATTGGTGTAATTCTTCGCCAAATTGTGCCTGGCACCATCGGTAGTATGAAGTTTGATGTGATGCTTTCTGTGATCTTTGTATCCCTATTGATTAATAGGGACTTTAAAAATACAATTCTTACTGGCTTGCTTGGTGGATTGATTGCTGCCATGACCACAACGTTCCCTGGTGGCCAAATTCCGAATATCATTGATAAACTGATTACCTGTTGCCTTGTCTATGGAATGATTCGTCTATCGGAAAAATTTCAGAACCAAGGTGTCACCAGGGGCATCATCGCCTTCATCGGGACCATTTTTAGCGGAAGTATATTTCTTACCTCGGCCCTCTTCATCGTAGGACTACCTGCACCTTTCGAGGTGTTGTTCCTTGGCATCGTATTGCCCACAGCAGTGACCAATATCTTTTTAACGACCTTCCTCTATCAAACGGTTATGATGGCTATGAAGGTAACAGGTATACAAATTGCTGAGTAAGTAAAATAAGAAGAGAACATGGCACAGCCCTGTTCTCTTCTTATGTCGTCATATGACTTCATCGATCTATATATTTTTCAATCCCCATAAAGTTTCTCACCTGAGACATGGTTGGAAATCCTTCCATATCACCCCTCACCAACGTGGCCATAGCACCCACTGCATTGGCCAATTGTCCACTTTCCCTTAGACTTAAGTTTCTCAATAGTCCTGACAAAAATCCTGCCGCAAATCCATCTCCAGCACCTACCGTATCTTCAGGTTTCTCCACCACATAACCTTCAATATAGGCTTGTTCATCCCTGCTTGCTACATAACAACCTTTTTTACCCAGCTTTGTCACTACGATCTTATTCCCCAACTCTAGAAAAGTACGTGTCATCTCCTGATAATCATCCATATCTAGTAAGAGCTGCCCTTCGTCAATGCCTGGAAAAATGATATCCGATCGTTTTGCCATATCAAGAATTGTAGTCTTTGCGTCTTCTATATTCCACAATTTTAGTCGTATATTGGGGTCAAAAGAAATGATTACGCCATTCTCTTTTGCTGTTTCCATGACATGATATATGGTTTTTCTGTTTACATCGGACAATGCTGGCGTAATACCTGTAATATGCAGAATCTTCGCCGTTTGCATATAATCCATATCTAGATCTTCTATGGTTATGTTGCTCGCTGCAGAGTGTTTTCTGTAATAGTATACATTTGGATTTACATGGGCAAATCTCTCTTTAAATATAAGTCCCGTTTGTCTGGATTCATCGACAACGACCCTCGATACATCTACCCCTTCCCCCATGATCACAGACTTTATGTATCTTCCAAATTCATCATCTCCCAATTTGGAAAACCATCCTACCTGATGACCTAGCCTAGCAAGGGCAATAGCCACATTCGATTCTGCACCAGCTATGGTCTTGTTATAATTATGAACATATCGGAGTGGTCCTGTGGAATCGGGATTAAACATAACCATGGTTTCACCAAAGGTCACAACCTCCATATCCCTTTTATATCCTCTACTTGGCAATTGTAGCATCCATGCTCCCTACTTTCATTGTTAGTTGTCTGACATCATATAGCTATATTATATATGAATTTTCTGTGAAATGGAATTAAAAATCATGGATACATCCATATATCCATGATTTTTGACAAGGATTTAGATCATAAGTAATTGTTCTACTGTCCCGTATATCCTATTTAAACACCTTCACTCTTTCTTCCAATGGCATAAAGGTTTTCTCCCCTGGGGGAGCTGTTGGCTTCCCAAAGGGCATTTGAGCGATGAGCTTCCACTTGTCTGGTATATTCCATTCTTTTTTTACTTCATCATCGATTAGTGGGTTATAGTGCTGTAATGAAGCCCCAAAGCCTTCAACTTCTAAGGAAGTCCACACTATATATTGAAGCATTCCCCCAGAGTTTTGAGACCAAACTGGGAAACTATCCTTATAGCTGGGGAGTTTTTGTTGCAGTCCTTCGACCACCTCTTGATCCTCAAAGAATAAAACCGTACCATACCCAGCTCTGAATGTACCTAGTTTTTCTTCTGTCTTGGAGAACTTTTCAGGTGAAACCCTTTTTCGCAGGATTTCCGTCGTAATATTCCATAATTTATCATGGTGGCCTCCTAATAATAAGACCACCCTACCACTTTGTGAATTCATTGGCGAAGGTGTATGCTTTACCCCATGATGGATCACTTCTTGTATTCTTTCATCAGAAATTACAAAATCTTTGCTAATGCCATAGATAGACCGTCTATCTTCTACGGCTGCTCTAAACTCTCTATTCATTTTTTTCCCTCCAAGATTAAACTTATCACATATGCTTATTCTTTACCCTATTGTATACACTATTATTCAAAACCTCTATCTATAGTCCCCCTCTAGCATCCCGTAGGGAACGATGCCCTCACTGTTTCATTCTAATCTTTTACATCCATCACACCTTTTGAAACATATATCCATCAAAATATCCTTGCTTATTTATAAACAATTTCCATATATATACATACTACCATATATATCCCTGTAACTACAAAATAACCTGTCCCAAAGGACAGGTTATTTAAGTGATATCTTTACTTTTCAAGCTTAACTACCCTATTCAATATTACTTTTTCCTTGTGATTACCATTTCACAGCAGTCTTGACCTTTACTTAATAACTGCTTGAATTCAAGGCTTAGATGTGGGAAACAATCAATCATACCATAATCTCCAAAGCTGGCCAATTCACATAACTTTGCAACTTCTTCCGGTGAACAGCCAAGTTTTTTCCACGCTTCAACCAAGGCACAATATCTAAACTTGATGACACTCTCATCCTCATCTAATTTCACAGGCTCCATGGCAAAAGCTTCTTTAGGATGTCCTGATAAAATTGCATTGGCGAAATCCAAGGCTGTTTTTGCCTCTCCAATCGCTATCCCCTTCATATTGCCAAACTCTCTGATGGCTTTTTCTGCAATTTTATCTACGTCAGCATTTTCTTCCTTTGCATATTTTAATAACAGATAGAACCATCTTGCCCTGTCTTCAATTGCAGCTCTAAAAGCATCTGTTAATTCCTCTTGCGAATACATCTTATTGCACATAAAGTATGTCCCCCTTAAATTAGTAGTATTTATTCACCTAAATAGGCCTTTCTTACCGCATCACTTTCTAGAAGTGTTTTGGCATCATCTTCTAATACAATTTTTCCAGTTTCCAGCACATAACACCGATGGGCAATCATGAGAGCCATTCTTGCATTTTGTTCTATAAGCAATATGGTTGTTCCCTGCTTATTGATCTCTTTAATTAATTCAAATATGGCTGCTACCATGAGGGGCGCCAAACCCAAGGACGGTTCATCTAAAAGTAACAACCTAGGCTTATTCATGAGGGCTCTACCGATGGCCAACATTTGTTGCTCGCCGCCGCTGAGTGTACCTGCTGCCTGGTTCTTCCTTTCCTTCAACCTCGGGAATAAGGTATAGATTCGATCAAAGGAATCGGCGATTTCTCCCTTGCTTTTTCTTGTATAAGCACCCATTTCAAGATTCTCTAATACAGACATGTTTGGAAATACCTGTCTGCCTTCTGGTGCCAAGGATATCCCCATCCTTACAATCTCTGGTGCTGATCTACTTGTAATATCTTCTCCCTGAAAGATAATCTTACCAGTTTTGGGCTTAATCAAACCAGCTACCGTCTTAAGGGTAGTGGTTTTTCCTGCGCCGTTGCTACCAATCAGCGTGACAATTTCATTCTCTTTTACCTCAAGATTTATTCCTTTTAAAGCTTCAATATTCCCATAATACGTGTGAATACCCGACATCTTGAGCATTTGCAATTAGGCCCCCTTTCCCAGATAGGCTTCTATCACATTCTGGTTATTCTGAATTTCTTTTGGGATACCTTCTGCTATCTTTGATCCATGATCGAGCACATAGATTCTATCGGATATGCTCATGACCATCTTCATGTCATGTTCTATTAATAAGACTGTGATCCCCATATCTCGCAATTGATGAACATATCCATTCAGATCACATGTTTCTTGAGGATTCATTCCAGCTGCCGGTTCGTCTAATAATAATAGCTTGGGTTCTGATGCCAAAGCTCTGATGATTTCAAGTTTTCTCTGTTCTCCATAGGAAAGGTTCTTGGCATATTCGTCATATTTTTTTTCAAGTCCCACCGAGTATAGCAACTGCATCGCCTTCTCACTACATTTTTTCTCTTCCCTATCAAATGACTTGGTTTTAAAAATAGTATGAAGGAGGCCATTGTTTGTTCTTGTATGCATTCCCACCATAACATTTTGCACCACAGTCATATTGGAAAATAGTCTTATATTCTGAAAAGTTCTTGCCATCCCCTGGGAAATAATCTTTTCCGGAGTGTTGCCAGTAATGGATTTTCCTTGAAATAAAATGTTTCCAGCTGTCGGGGTATATAGCCCTGTGATCATATTGAAAAAGGTTGTCTTTCCTGCCCCATTTGGGCCTATCAAACTCACAATTTCTCCTTGATTTACATACAAATCCACCTCATCAACTGCTCTTAGTCCCCCAAATTGCTTCGTTACACCCTTGGCTTCCAGTAGGTACATATTGGTCTTCCCCTCCTCTCCAAAACTTCAATCTCACGCCGCCAAGTATTCCTTGGGGCCTGATGAGCATCATCGAAATCAGGATCAGACCATACATGACCATCCTATAGTTTTGTAAAGATCTTAATAGTTCTGGTGCCGTTACCAATACAGCTGCACCTAGAATGGTTCCCGGTATACTTCCCATTCCGCCTAAAATAACGATACTCAATATCTGTACTGATTCGTCAAATGTAAAACTTTGAGGGTCGATAAAGGTTACAAAATGTGCATAAAAGCTACCTGCTAATCCTGCAAAAAATGCTGCGATGGTAAACGCTACTATTTTGTATACAGTCGTACGTATCCCCATATATTGGGCAGCAAGCTCATCCTCTCGAATCGCTGTAAATGCTCTTCCCATCCGAGAATTTACGAGCCTATTCATCACAATAATGGTCATTATCACAAGGCCGTAGATCAAATAGAAATAACCCACATTGCTTTGTATTTGAAAACCAAATATTCCGGGTCCTGGAATTCCTGGAATACCCATAGGCCCCCTTGTCAATCCCATCCAGTTTAATGCAGTAATTCTAACAATTTCTCCAAACCCCAATGTGACAATGGCCAAGTATGCGCCTTGAAGCTTTAGTGTAGGCATCCCCAATAACAAACCAAATACCGCTGCAACAAGGGCGCTTGCAGGTGCTGTTATCATAAAGTTCAAGCCAAATCTTGTACTTAAGATTGCTGATGTATAGGCTCCGATTGCATAAAAAGCTGCATGACCCAGTGATAACTGTCCAGTAAATCCAGTAACCAGATTTAGACTCAACCCTAAGATTGCATAGATCCCCACCATGATGAACATTCTCATCACAAAATTACTCAATCCTATGAATGGAATCGCTGCAAATAAGATTCCCAGTATAACCCCTAGGGTTTTTACCGATATCTTCAGCTCCTTTATTTTCTCTATTGCTGATTTCATGGGTATCACCTACACTTTCTTTTGAGCCGGTTTTCCAAATAAACCCGTTGGTCGTACTAACAGTACACTGATCAATATGCCAAAGGCAATTGCATCTCTAAATCCAGC
The DNA here is from genome assembly GCA_937948705.1 of uncultured Anaerosolibacter sp. The sequence continues at coordinate 42,062 of CALECF010000105.1, forward strand.
ATGAATATATCCTGCCGCCAGTGTCTCGAAAACACCGATCAGCAGGCCTCCGATCATTGCCCCTGGTAGTACACCAATTCCTCCTAAGACTGCTGCAGCAAAAGCCTTGAGTCCTGTCATAAAACCCATCATAGGATCTACGGTCTGGTAGTACATACCAATCATAATCCCTGCTACTGCCGCCAGGGCAGCGCCCAAGAAAAATGTAAAAGAAATGATCCTATCTACATTGATTCCCATGAGTTTCGCAGCTTCCATATTCTGTGCTGTTGCCCGCATTGCTTTCCCTACTTTTGTCTTGTGTATAATCACCGTTAGTCCTAGCATCAGTAAGATGCAGGTGATCATGATAATAATCTGTAAATAGGAGATTTTAAATCCAGCAATGGTCAATGTACCCAAATTCAGTACCAGTGGGAAATTCTTCGTTTCAGATCCCCATAAAAGCATGACTACGTTTTGAAGAAATATAGACACCCCAATCGTACTAATTAAGCTTGCAACCTTTGGTGCATTCCTTGTTCTAAGAGGATATAAACATACTCGATCTATAGCTGCGCCCAAAACACCTGTTACGAGCAAGCTAATGATAAAAGCCGCAAAAAAGTTTATCTTTAATACGCTGATAAGCATGAGGCATACAAATGCCCCAAACATGTATACAGAACCATGGGCAAAATTTACCAATTCAAGAATACCGAACACCATGGTATACCCAATCGCCGTAAGAGCATATGCACTTCCCAAGGTAATTCCATTGATGAGCTGCTGAATAAACATAATTTTTCTCACTCCTAATTAAGATGATATTCCCCGTAGAGAATATCATCCTTCTATTCAAGCCTATTCAACTAGTGTAAACTTCCCTTCCTTAATCTGAAGGACTTTCATTGTCTTGATAACGTCTCTATCTCCATTAAAGGTGATGTTACCCGTTACACCAGGATAATCCTTCATTTTTGCTAATTCATCCCTGATTGCAGTTCTTTCTGTCCCTACTGCTCTAATAGCTTCAATCATCATACCCATGGTGTCATAGGCAACTGCAGCAAATTGATCTGGATCAGTACTGTATTCTGCTTTAAAAGCGCTGATAAAGTTTTGAACTTCCTGGCTTGGATCATTTGGGAAAAAGTTGGTTGTCAGATATGTTCCCTCAACCGCTTCGCCCGCTAATTTAATGAGTTCCTCGTTATAGATTGAACTTAAACCAGCCATTGGTATATCATATCCTAACTGCTTCATTTGCTGTGCAATCATCCCTGTTTCTGAATAAAATGCTGCTATGAATAGTACATCTGGTTTTTTCCCATTTATTTTTGTAAGGGTCGGAGTAAAATCTTTTGTTTGCCCTCCTATGAAGGTCTCTTCTGCAACGATCTCAGCACCGATTTCCTTAGCAGAATTTATAAAATTATCCTTTGCCGTAATTCCCCAGTCATTGTTGATATAAATGACTGCAACTTTCTTGCCTTGCATTTTGTTTACTACCATGTCAGCTACAATAGGACCTTCAATGGCTTGCGTGTTGATATTTCTAAACATAAACGAACCCTGTTTCGTGAAATCCGGATGGGATGCCGTTGGAGAAAACTCTACCAACCCTGCCTTTTGATAAATAGGTGCTGTAGCAAGACTGGCCGTGCTTGAAAAATGTCCTACTACCCCAACAATGCTTTGATCATCGACTAAACGTTGGGCCACATTAGCAGCCTCTTTCGGGTCGTTTTTATCATCCATGACAAGAACTTTAACTTCGCTGCCATCGATGCCCCCATTGGCGTTAATCTCTTTCACTTTTAACTCTGTCGCCTTTTTAAATGCTTCACCATACTGTGCATAATCCCCCGTCATAGGTCCTACAACAGCTATTGTGATACTCTCTTTCTGATTCCCAGAAGGATTGCTTGGTTGTGTACAAGCTGTAAACACTATTGTCATCATCAGCATCAAAATCATAACTACTACTAATTTGTTCTTGCTCCTCATTAAATACGCCCCCTATTCTAATTTGAAATCATTTAATTCATAGTATTCAAGTATGAATATAGTGATTTGATTTAGTTTACCATAAACTCCACTCATTTTAAATATCTTTTTTGTCTCTTTGATTATATAATTTATTTTTTATATATAATTTCTAACTTATATTCATGGACTTGTTAATGGCTCTTCATAAATATATCTCCGCCTTGAGGAACATTTTCATTAGCCATATAATTATTGGCCATGATGGATAAACCAATGTGGGCTACGATACCTATGGTCAAAATTCCAGTCAACAATATCATCTTCTCTTTTCCCTTTAAGATATATCCGTTTTTAATAGTAAAGCTTATAAACGAGATGACAATTCCCAATGGTATAAGGTAGGATACATAGGTTGGACTCTCTTTAAAGTGGGATATCCCTCCGCTAATCATTCCTATTCCTATTGCCAATGTTAATGAAACCAAGATCAATCGAATAACCTTTCCTAGGGATGCCTCTTTTTTATCAATGACAAACTCATTCACAAATGATCCTGAACTAAATAAAACAAGTCCCGTAGCTAAGATAATGGAATATCGAACATAATTGAAGGGCATCAATACAATCCCACTTGAAACCATTCCAATCCCAAGAAAATAAATTACATAAATCATATACATAGGTATCAACCTTTTAAACACGCCTTTTCCTCCTCTTAATTATCCTGTAGGTTCTGTTACTATCTGTTTTGTATTAATTTTTTAAACTATCTCTTGTGGAGCTGCGCGAAATGATGTCCCTCCTCTGCTCAAAGTTATGGCAGTATTAAAAGCAATAGTTGTGCCAAGTTTAATTTTTTATTTTACTTTTCTCATCGTTTCTGTACGAACCTTGATTCATGGCTCTTTGATGCAACAGCTAATACCGTTTTCCCTCTTGATTCATACTATTTCTACACCTTTCTTAAAATATATTGGTGTGATATGCCACACCAGCTATCGCTTTTGATACAGTCCTGAAGATTCTGGCGTAGCCTTTTGTTCTTTTTAAAATTTGTAAGTCTGTATTCAATTTTTCCTTGATATTATATAGATATAGTGGTATATTATCTATATAATAATAGATTTATTAAAGGAGTGTTTATATATGAAAATCACAGAGCAATTCTGGAATGCTTCTCTAGACGAGATGAGACAGGGTTATATAGAAGACCCCCATTACTTCACCTGCCTGTTATGCGGGGAAAGGATAGAAAAGGGAATTATTTACCCCGTTGAAAATGTTCTGTACGAGGCACAAAAATATATGGCCAAACATATCGTCCACGAACATGGTTCCGTTTTTGAATACTTGAACCACCTTGATAAAAAACTTACTGGTTTATCAGAGCATCAAAGCAGTCTGCTTAGTCTGTTTTACCAAGGGAAGAGCGATAGTGAGGTACAAAAAGAATTAAACATTGGCAGTACCTCTACCATCCGTAATCATCGGTTTGCCTTCAAGGAAAAGGAAAGACAATCCAAGGTGTTTTTGGTAATGATGGACCTTTTAAAAGAAAAGAACAAAAATGCTGTTGCTGTGGTGAAACCCCATAAAACAGCAACGATGGTAGATGATCGATACGCTGTTACAGAAGAGGAAAATGAAAAGCTCTTGAGAAAATATTTCCCTCAAGGCACGACTGGCAAGCTCACATCCTTCTCTATGCAAGAGAAGCACAAAATTGTGGTACTCCGTGCAATTGCGAAACGATTCGAGAGTAGTCGTGCTTATACAGAAAAGGAGCTCAATAAAATACTCAAAGAGGTTTATGAGGATGACTATGTTGCCATCCGAAGATATCTCATCCAATATGGTTTTATGGATCGAAACAGAGATGGCAGCGAATATTGGGTAAAAGGTTCCCCTACACCTACTAAGGCAACAGAAAAGACCCTTAGTGGTGTCTATCAAATCCGAAATACGCAAAATCAAAAAATTTTTATTACTAGCGGAAGAAATCTTTCAAAACTCAATGGTATTAAGTTCAGCCTTAAAACAGGGTCCCATGGAAATAAAACTCTGCAAAGCGAGTGGAACCAGTATGGTGAAGATGCCTTTGTCATTGAGATCTTAGAATCCTTTGAAGAAGATGAAAATGCAAAAGGCGTTACCAAAGCACTGAAACAGCTTGAAAAGAAATGGATTGATACGCTTCAACCCTTCGGAGAACGTGGTTACAATTAAACATAGAAGCACATTCTCTCTAACGATTTAAAAGGAGGTTATGATATGTCTACACAACTCAACCGTAAAGAGCTTCTCGCTCAGTATAAAGAAATCAAATATGATGCAGGGGTATATCGTGTTATCAACAACCAAACAGGCAAATACTTTTTAGGCAATAGTTCAGATATGAAAAGCGTTTATAACAAATTTGACTTTGCAAAAAAAGTTAATTCTTATGATGTGGTAAATAAAAAACTAGCCAACGACATGAAGCAATATGGATTCGATAGTTTTTCTATTGAAGTATTAGACTTATTAGACACTACCCCAGAAATGACAACTGCCGAGATTCGAAAAGACTTAAAGCTTTTAGAAGCGATCTGGCGTGAAAAACTAGGAACAGATAACGAATACTAAGAATCCTTTTCCTAACCCCAACCCACAACATGCATACAGAAAAAATAATAACCCCTTCCGGGGTTATTATTTTTAAAATCCTATTCGATGGCACTTACTGCCCTTGATTTAATATGGTTGTTATTTTTTAACCGCATTCCAAAAGAACTCCATATGTCCACGAAGCAACCGCCAAATAGGATCCACATCTTTTTCGTCCATATCTAGAATGAGGTGTTCGAGATTTAAAAAGGTTAGCTCTATATTTATAGAATGTTGTTTTAGATGCAAAACTCCATTTTTACCAAGTGTTATATTTTCTAAAAGCTAACAAATAATACTTATAAGACAATCTATTTACGAAAATAAGGAGGATACAATATCATGGAAGACAAAACTAAAATTCACCTTACTGCACCTGAAGTATCAGGACTTTGGCAAATGTATAACGAAGATACTTTAGCCGTATGTGTACTTAAGCATTTTCTAAATACTGTTGAAGATGAAGAAGTGCGACCAATAATTCAACGTGCCCTCGATATATCTAATGGGCACATACAGGTAGTTGCAAATATTTTTAATCAGGAAGGACTTCCGCTTCCAGTAGGTTTTACTGATAATGATATCAATATGGATGCCCCAAAACTCTTTACAGACACTTTTTATTTAAAGTATCTAATTAATCTAGCAGAGGTTGGAATGGGTGCGTATGCTTTAATACTAAGTCATGTTACCCGTTCTGATGTTCGTGATATCTTTTCAAAGGTGATATATGAATCAGTAGAGCTTTACAATAAAGTAGCAGATACATTAGTACAGCAAGGCACTTTCATAAGGGGTCCACGGGTAGAGTTTACTAAAAAGACAGACTTTATAGACAATCAAAGCTTTTTTTCTGGTGGATGGCTTGGTCAGAGCAGACCATTGATTGCAAGGGAGATTACCTCAATTTTTGCCAGTATGCGATATAATATTATAGGGGGAGCATTAATAACTGGCTTTGGACAAGTGGTTGAATCTAAAAAAATAAGTGAGTATCTCTTCAGAGGAAGAGAGCTTGCGGACAAAAAAATTAATACGCTATCGTCTCTCTTTAAAAAGGAGAACATACCTATTCCATCTTCATCAGATTCATTTGTTACCGATTCCACTGTCGCTCCTTTTTCAGATAAACTTATGTTATATCATGTAGTGATACTACATGGCGCAAGTATGGGGCAGGATGGTCTGGCTCTATCTACTTCTATGAGACACGATTTACAGGCACTCTATACGAGCGCAATAGTGGAGACAGGGAAATATGCTGAGGATGGTTTAGATATTTTAATTAAAAATCAATGGATGGAGCAACCCCCACAACTAATAGATCACAAAGAATTGGCGAAATTGTAACCCTCTATGGATAGGGAGGCCCCCATTGAGAAAATTCTGTGGAGCATTGTCATTCCAGGATTTGGATTAATATTAAATAGACAACTGTTTAAAGGTGTTTTACTACTCAAAGTAGCGATAATTATTAATGTTATGTCCCACTTAAATGTAGATCGTAAAAAACTAGATTCCTGTAATGAAAAATAACTTCTTTTGCTTAGGAATCATTCTTCATTGCAGGAAAATATCCATTTTCGTCGAAATAAAAGAAATATACGGAGGTGATGCTCATTGTACATTTATCACAGTCCTGTTGGAGTAATGTGTATTGAATTTGATTCATCCACAGGTGATATTGTTCTTAAGATTAATGGCGAATCCCTATGTCACTATTCTTCGATTGATGATGCAGCTAAAGACGTATATTCTCATGAAACAGGATATTATGATTGGGATAAACTTGGAAATTCTGTTTCAGCACCTAAGAACATTACACAATGGGAAAAAGTACCAGTCAAAACATTTTACGCTCCCCAATTTCAAGCTAAATATGATGACCTTGGTTAATAAGAAAATACGAAACTTAACTGTTTCGTATTTTCTTATATAGGGACACTACTACCCCATCTACTAAGGGCTATTGTACACAATCGTTTATTTTCCTACACCATAAAAAGAGCGTCTCCGACGCTTTCGCTAGGAAACCCTAGGTTTCCTTCGACGACAGCAAAGCTGTCTGAGCACCTTCCTAAATGCGGGCAGGGGATTTCATCCCCTACAACCCCTGTTTTTTTATATAATAGGAAAGTAGAACTTTCCTATTATATAAAAAAATCTCCTGCCCTTATCTAGGACAGGAGGTAACATTCAAAACAGATATCTAATTATTTTGTGATTCCAATCTTACTATATCTACATTATTGCCATCATAGTTCTACTTTCCAAGAAGTATTCTTCCAAGCACTGGACTAATTAGGTGATACGTTGTATCTCTCACCATGGCAACTACTCTATCTTCATTTCCATAGCTCGTAATGGTAATCTTACCATCATCATTTAGTGTGATGACCATTGTATAACCTGCAATCATTTCTATATAAGAAATGTCATCAATCACGCTGTCATTGAAAGCCTTCACAATCCCATTGATTTCTTCTTTTGATACATCCTTCACTAGCTTTCCATCAAGATCATAGAGTTCGATGGACTTTACATCCTCCACCTTGATATTCTTTTGCTGATCTGCTCCTGCAAGGACGATTCC
>CALECF010000106.1 GCA_937948705.1 uncultured Anaerosolibacter sp.
CAGCTTTCTGAGAACAGAACCACCCTTGTGATCGCCCATCGTTTGGCAACCATTCGTAGAGCTGATCGGATCATGGTGCTTACAGATGAGGGAATTGTTCAAGAGGGTAGCCACGAGGAATTGATTCAGAAAGAGGGTATCTATTCACGATTATACAAAGCCCAGTTTGAAGGGTTTATTCCAGATATCGCTTAAAACTCATACATGCTAGGGGTTTTGTTTTATAGATTTCCCAATAAGAAACTATGGTGAAGAAAACTGTATGAAACTAAATTTAGTAAATATTTTACATAATACAGTTTTTAGAATTTTCAAATCTTAATTTATGTAATATACTAGTAAGGGACTATGATATTTGAAGATATAGAATGATTCTACGTATACAGGGGGAGCGAACGATGACTTCTAGCTTAAAAGGGATAGAAGGAAAAATAGATTCTGCTGAAAATAGAAAAAAGATAGACTTGCTAAACAGTGACGCTAAGGAAATCAATATAAGCAATCCGAAGAAGGCCTTGGCATTGGCAGAAGAAGCCTATGCTTTGGCGGAAAAAGAAAATTATGTTTTGGGAATAGGCAGAAGTCTGTTGATGATGAGTTATGCGGATAGGAGTCTGTCTAATTATGATGGGTGTATGGTCAAGGCTTTAGATGCTTTGGGTATTTTTAGAGAGCTCGGAGATCAGGAAGGTGAAATGCGGGCACTAAATCTTGTAGGTATCAATTATTTTTATTTTAGTAGGTATGAGCAAGCCCTAGAGTATTTCGCAGCAGGCTTGAGGCTGGCCCAAGAGATTAGCCATGATGAACTGCAGGCTAGTATATTGAATAACATTGGAGAGATTTATCGGGAATTAGAGAAATATCACGAAGCCTTGGAAAATTATAGAAAAGCCCTTGCAATCAGTGAAAAAATTAACAAACCCCTTAATGTGGCCGTCATCCGCATGAACATTGGGCATATCTATAACAGCCTGGGCCAAAATGAAAGTGCTCTAAAACATTATGAAAAGAGCTTGAAAGTCAGTGAAACAATTGGTGATCATGTCAGCAAAGGGGAAGTGTTGAACACCATCGGCGAAATCTATGAGAGGCTAGGCCAATCTGAGGCAGCCCTAGACTACTATCTACAGAGCTTAAATATACTGAGAAAATGTGAAAACAAGTTTTATCAGGTCGATGTTTTGTTGAACTTAGGAAATTTCTATGTGAAGCAGAATCTGTACAAGGAAGGCTTCGACTTTCTTCAAAAAACTTTAAAACTTGCACAGGAAGTGTCTGCTAACAAGAAGATATATACCGTGCACTTATATCTGGCCCGTTATCATGAAAAGCGGGAGGATCTTGCCCAAGCACTATCTCATTATAAAATGTATCATGATATCGAAAAGAGGGTCACCACCGATAATCTAGAAGAAAAGCTAAAGATCCTAACTATAGAATATAAAGTAGATAAGATTCAAAAGGAATCGGAAATATATCTCTTGAAAAACATTGAGTTGAAACAGAAGAATGAAGAAATTGAGAATAAGGCGCAACAACTGGAAATTATCAATGAAGAGTTGCAACAAGAAGTTTTAAAGAGAAAGGCCCTTCAAGAACAGCTAGAGCAGGTAAATAAAGAATTAGAACGGATTTCCTTTATAGATGAGTTAACGGGCATACCAAATCGAAGAAGTTTTAATAATACCTTAGAAAGAGAATGGAGCCGCTGCCTGCGGGAAGGGGCACCCCTATCGTTGATATTTATAGACGTAGACTATTTTAAAAATTTCAATGATTTTTTTGGACATCCCATGGGTGATGATTGCTTAAGAGATGTGGCGAAGACCTTGGCAGGGACGTTGAAACGGGCTTCGGATTTTATTGGTAGACACGGTGGAGAAGAATTTGCCATCATTTTACCGAATACGGATTATGGGGGAAGTATCATGATTGCCGAGCAGATGAGAGTTGCTATTGAAAGTTTGGGGATTGGACATCCTCAATCCCATGTATCAGGAAATATTACGATTAGTATCGGATTGGCGAGTATAGAGCCCTCTAAGGAACACGATATCTATGAATTGATTAGAGCTGCTGATCAAGAATTATACCATGCCAAAGAGCAGGGACGCAATCGAGTGTGTGGAATAAAAATGTAAAAATGTATTTAGCAATGATGTTGAAATGGCGTCGAATAATGAGAAAAATGGGCAGGATCACCCTGTCCCTACGAGATAGTATATCTATTTGTAGGGGTAGGGTGATCCTGCCCGATTATGTAGCATCTGCTATTGGAGATCTAGATATTACAAGCCAAGAAGAGGAATAGAGGCTTCGAATTCCCTTCGTAGAATAGATTTGAGATGTCGTTTTTCTTCTGCCAATGCAAATCGAATTTCTTTTACATCCAAATCTAGATTGAGCTGCATCAACTCATATAAGAAGGTAATGGTATCCCGCTCAAGCTGCTCAGCAATGGCTAAGGCATCCTCTTTGGCATAGGACTTTTTAGCCTTTTCAATTTCTTCTGGACTACTTACAAAGAAGTTTGTAGAGATGAGTAAGTCTAAATATTCCACGTCTTCTACTTCTACTTCGGTCTTGTGATTCTTTTGAAGATTTTCTAACAAATCTGTGTAGATCTTTTCATGTTTTTGTTCATCCTTAGCTAAGTTCACAAAGAGGTTTTTCGCTGTGCTATCCTCCATTTGAGAAGCGATCTCTAGATAGAAGCTGTAGCCGGTCTGTTCGAGTAAAATTAAAGTTTGAAGCAATCTTGAAGCATCAAAATTTCCTTTCATGGTTCAGGTCTCCTTTCACATACATATTATATAGATTTATACCATAATAAAATCAAATAAAACAAGAAAATGAAAATATCTTTTGTATGGACAATCAAAAGCATCATCAGGATCATCAAGACAGGGAAAGGAAGGTTTGATATAATCAAGAATAAGAGAAATAGTAGGAAAAGAAAAGAAGGAGGATGCTTATGCAAAACTACGGATTGTACATAAATGGAGAATGGATGGAAATGGAAGGCTTGAGCAAGATTGATGTAATCAATCCTGGCACGGGGGATATTGTAGGGACTGTCCCAAATGGGGGAGAAAAGGAAGCTCAGCTAGCCATTGAAGCAGCAGTGAAAGCCTTTGAACCATGGGCTGCTCTTCCGGCCAACGAAAGGGGAAATTATCTTAAAAAGCTGTATGAACTCATCCTAGAGGAAAAGGAAGAGCTGGCAAGGATAATGACCTTAGAGCAGGGAAAGCCTCTACAAGAGGCATTGGGAGAGGTTATTTATGCTGCCAGCTTTGTAGAGTGGTACGGGGAAGAAGCAAAAAGAATTTACGGAGAAATCATCCCTCCATGGAAGGAAAACAAGCGTATTATGGTACTGAAGCAGCCGGTAGGTGTTGTTGCTGCCATCACCCCGTGGAATTTCCCCGCGGCAATGGTAACTAGAAAATTAGCACCGGCCTTGGCGGCGGGTTGTACTGTAGTATTGAAGCCCGCTACCCAAACCCCATTGACAGCTATCAAGCTAGTGGAGTTATTTGAGAAGGCTGGTTTCCCAAAGGGTACAGTCAATATTGTGACAGGCTCTGCCAATGCTATAGGAAAAGCCTTTATGGAAGACCGAAGAGTTAGGAAGGTTAC
>CALECF010000107.1 GCA_937948705.1 uncultured Anaerosolibacter sp.
TGCTTAAAATGTCTCATGCCCGTGAAAATCATGGCCATGCCATATTGATTGGCCATTGCGATAGAATCCTCATCCTTAATAGAGCCCCCTGGTTGAATAACGGCTGTGATACCGGCCTTTGCCGCGGCTTCTATGCAATCCGCGAAAGGGAAAAAGGCATCGGATGCCAGCACGCTTCCTTTTACTTCTAACTGGGCTTGTCTAATGGCATTCTCCACCGCCCAAATACGATTCACTTGGCCAGGTCCAATTCCTACAGTCTGCTGATTCTTCGCCAAAACAATGCCATTTGATTTAATATGTTTTACTGCTTTCCAAGCAAAAATCATATCTTCCATTTCCTTTTTCGTGGGAATTCTCTCTGTCACAACTTCTAAATCCCCTTCTTTAAACAAAGCATCGTCTATCTCCTGAATCAAAAGCCCCCCATGAATTTTTTTTATGTCCATTCCCTTCTGAGATGACTTTAATCCTATACTTTCTAACTTCAGCAGCCGAATATTTTTCTTCCCTGTCAAGATCTCTAATGCTTCTTCCTCGAAGTCTGGGGCAATGATGATTTCTAAAAAAATCTTGCTCATCTCCAAAGCTGTCTTGGCATCAATCCTTCTATTAACTGCCACGATTCCTCCAAAGATGGAAGTTGGGTCACATGCATAAGCCTTGAGGTAGGCATCATAAACATCATATCCTCCTCCTACACCACAGGCATTGGCATGTTTCACCGCTACCACCGTTGGTCCATCATACTCCTTTAAAAGTTCCAAGGCCCCATTGGCATCGTTGATATTGTTAAAAGACAATTCCTTACCATGAAGTTGGACGGCCTCCACCAAGGAACCCGGCATTTTTCCCATTTCCCTATAAAATATCGCCTTCTGGTGGGGGTTCTCACCATAGCGCAGGTCCTGTACCTTTTCAAAGGCCAATGTAAGCTGATTGGGTAATTCCCCTTCTATTCTTTCCCTTAAATATTGGGCGATCATGGCATCATACTGGGCTGTATGCTCAAAGACTTTCAATGCTAGCCTATATTTCGTCTCAGAAGAAACCGTCCCTTGTCTATCTAATTCTTCCAATACCCCATCATAATCCTTAGGATCCACAATCACAGCCACATCCTTATGATTCTTGGCCCCAGACCGTAGCATAGTAGGTCCACCAATATCAATATTTTCGATGGCCTCTTCCATTGTAACCCCTTCCTTTCCTATGGTTTCCCGAAAAGGATACAAATTAATGGCCACAATATCAATGGGCTGTATATTCAATTCTTTGATTTGTGCCATGTGCTCTGGATGATCCCGCCTCGCCAATAGACCTCCGTGAACTGCAGGATGCAGGGTTTTCACCCGGCCATCCAAGCATTCTGGAAATCCTGTGACTTGGGAGACTGGCGTCACTACAATCCCATTGTCTTCAAGGGTTTTCGCCGTTCCCCCTGTAGAAACAATCTCTATTCCTAGAGCCACTAACCGTCTCGCAAACTCTACAACCCCTGTTTTATTAGAAACGCTAATCAAAGCGCGCATTTTCAAAATGAATACCCCCTCTGAACATCTAGAATCCTCACTTTTCTACCCTCAACCATTAATCTGCCTTGGGCAAATAACGCTACTGCTTTGGGCAGCAGTTCATGTTCTACAGCCAACACTTTTTTCCCTAATGTTTCTTCATCGTCTACATCTAGTACCTCCACGGTACTCTGAAGGATAATAGGCCCTGTATCGGTACCTTCATCCACAAAATGAACAGTGGCACCCGTTATCTTTACCCCATAGGCCAGCACTGCCTGGTGGACCTTTTCTCCATGAAATCCCTTGCCACAAAAACTAGGAATCAGGGCAGGATGTACATTGATCACTCTATTTCTATAGCGCTGCACTACTTTCTTTCCCAAAATGCTGACGTAACCCGCCAACACAATCAAATCAATTTTTTTCTCCTCTAAAACCTCAATCATTCTATTTTCTCGATCTTCCTCGTTGGGATAGTTACTCTTACCAATGGTAGTCCCCTCTATATGATGCTTCTTGGCCCGCACCAACCCATAGGCATCTTCTTTACTTGAAATCACAACCTCAATGGTTCCAGCTATTTTCCCCTGTTCAATGTGATCAATGATAGCCTGAAGATTGGTTCCACCTCCGGAAATAAAAACTGCGATTTTTATGGTCTCCATAGGGTCACCCCAGGTATTTCTTCCATCACTTGCCCGATAATATAGGCTTCCTCTCCAAGACATTCCAAATCCTTTATCACTTCGGCTGCTTCTTCCTGATCCACCACTAGAATCATACCAATCCCCATATTAAAGGTAGAAAACATTTCACTATCTTCTACTTGCCCAAATTTTTGAATCAATTGAAATATAGGCAATGTCTTCCAGCTTCCTAGTTCAATCCTTACACCCAACCCCTTGGGCAGTATCCTAGGGATATTTTCATAGAATCCTCCTCCTGTAATATGAACCATTCCCTTGATCTCATGGATCTCCATGATCTTTGTGCATACATCCACATAGATACGGGTAGGTTTCAAAAGGGTTTCTCCCAGGGTATTGTTTAACCCATCCACAAAGGTATCCGTTGTCATTCCCAATTCATCAAAAAATAGTTTTCTTACCATGGAATATCCATTGCTATGGATACCACTGGAGGGCAATCCAATTAATAGATCCCCCGCTTTGATTTTAGAACCATCGATAATTTTACTCTTCTCCACGATCCCCACGGCAAACCCAGCCATGTCATATTCTCCATCTTCATAAAAGCCTGGCATCTCTGCTGTTTCCCCACCAATCAGTGCACACCCTGCCTCAATACAGCCATCAGAAATTCCTTTTACAATATTTGCGATCTTTTCTGGTTCTAGCTTTCCTGTAGCTACATAATCAAGAAAAAACAGAGGCTTTGCACCCTGGCATAGGATATCGTTGACACACATGGCTACACAATCCTGTCCTACAGTGTCATGTTGATCCATGAGAAAGGCTAATTTTAGCTTTGTACCTACCCCATCGGTGCCAGAAACCAATACAGGTCTTTCATAGCCTGTTAAATCCAACTCAAACAGTCCTCCAAATCCCCCTAAATCACACAGTACCTGTTTCGTAAAGGTCTTCTTTACATGGTGCTTCATTAGCTCCACAGCCCTTGCCCCTTCATTCACATCTACTCCTGCATCCTTATATGTCAATGGTTTCTTCTCCATATACCTCACCCCTATCTTTTTTCAAATAAAAATTTATTGCCTTCCTTTGGCACCTCCATGGGATATTCACCGCTAAAACAAGCATTACACAGTCCTTGCCCATCAATGTGGATCGACTTCATCAATCCCTCAATACTAAGATATCCTAGGCTGTCAGCGCCAATCATTTGACGAATTTCTTCAATAGAATTCACCGCCCCCACGAGATTTTTCCTCGTCGGCGTATCAATACCAAAGTAACAAGAAAACTTTACAGGAGGTGAACAAACCCGAACATGAACCTCCTTGGCTCCAGCTGCTTTTAACAAATCTACAAGTCTTTCACTTGTGGTTCCCCTAACGATAGAGTCATCAATGAGGACCAATCGTTTGCCCTTTATATTTTCTTTTAATACATTTAACTTAAGGCGCACACTCAATTCCCGCATTTTTTGATCTGGTTGAATAAACGTTCTTCCTACATACCGATTTTTGATCAAGCCTTCTCCAAAGGGTATCTTTGATTCTTCAGCATATCCGATGGCTGCCACGGTACCAGAATCGGGCACTGCAATAACCATATCTGCCTCCACTGGATACTCCTGAGCTAAGATTCTCCCCGCATTCCTCCTGCTCACATAAACACTCTGTCCATCCATCGTACTGTCAGGTCTAGCAAAATATACAAATTCAAAGGAACATAAGGCTTTTTTCCCCTCAGCATATCGAACACTTTTCACTTCATTGCCTTCGATAATAACCATTTCCCCAGCATCGATATCCCGTACAAACTCTGCATTCAATACATTAAAGGCACAGCTTTCGGAAGACAGCACGTATCCACCTTCAATCTTGCCCAAACACAAGGGCCTTAACCCGTTGGGATCTCTAACACCGATAAGTTTCTGTCCATGGGTAATCACCAATGCGTAAGAGCCTTTAATTCTTGTCAAAGCTTTTTGGATTGCCTCATCAATAGGCAAAGCGTTATAACGGGCGATGAGGTTGGCGATCACTTCACTATCAATAGAGGTTTGGAAAATCACGCCGCTGTCCTCTAGTTCCTCTCGAATCTGATTGGCATTGACGAGATTGCCATTATGTCCTAAAGCAATGGCACCACCTTTGTAATGTACCACCAAGGGTTGGGCATTGGTTACATAGCTCTCTCCTGTGGTGGAGTACCTCACATGTCCGATGGCTATATCTCCCTGAAGCCTTTGAATGACAGTATCAGAGAAAACCTCTTGAACAAGTCCCATTTCCTTATAATAAGTGATTTTTCCGTCTTTACTCACCGCAATACCAGCACTTTCTTGGCCCCGATGTTGAAGGGCATGGAGCCCAAAGTAAGCCATTTGAGAGACACTCTCTATTTCTGGCCCATAAATACCGATGACACCACATTCCTCTTTTAATTTATCCCATTGATTTCGGTACATTTTATTGACCTCCATAGGTTCGATTTGTATGGATGCTACTTCTGTAGTCTCGATAATACCTCTTGATAAGTTTCTTCAACTTCACCTAAATCCCTTCTAAAGCGATCCTTATCCATTTTTTTATTGGTCTTAGCATCCCACAACCTACAGGTATCCGGGGAGATCTCATCGGCCAAGATTACCTTTCCATCATAGACACCAAACTCTAGCTTAAAATCGATGAGCTTCAATCCTTTTTCTATAAAAAACGTTATTAATAAGTGGTTGATCTGAAAAGCATAGTCTCGAATGATTGCCACTTGTTCCTTGGTTGCCAATGCAATGGCCTCGATATGATCATCATTGATCATAGGGTCTCCTAGTTCGTCGTTTTTATAACAGAACTCCAATACAGCGGTTTTCATCTCCACCCCTTCCTCTAACCCAAGACGTTTCGCCAAGGATCCTGCAGCCACATTACGCACAATGACCTCTAGGGGAAGAATTTCTACTGCCTTTACCAACATCTCCCTATCATTCATCAGTTCCTCAAAGTGTGTAGGAATTCCCTTCTGTTCTAACATTTTAAAGAGCAGGGCCGACATCTTGTTGTTTATCACACCTTTGTCTCCAATAGATCCTTTTTTCAATCCATTGAAAGCCGTGGCATCATCTTTATATTCTACGATATACCTCTTTTCATCCTCTGTTTTAAATACCTTCTTTGCCTTGCCCTCATAAAGCATTTCTAATTTTTCCATACACGATCCCTCCATTTCATTATTTCGTAATACTAGAAATTAATTATCTACCGAAATGAAACTATACTATAACATCATATCTTGTTAGATGTTGAAACCTTCAATCTCTATTGCTTTTTAACTTCCAACCTCTAACGCCTAACTTCTATCCAAAAATCCCTCATCTTTTCTAATCACTTCTTCTTCCATAGCCTTTTTGTATTCCTTTAGTTGTCTATTCAATTCCGGATATTTAATGGCTAGGATTTGTATGGCCAAGAGGGCCGCATTTTCAGCCCCATCAATGGCTACAGTAGCTACAGGAATCCCCTTTGGCATTTGGACAATGGATAGAAGGGAATCCAATCCATCCATGGTAGATGATTGAATAGGTAAGCCTATGATCGGAAGTACCGTAAAAGCAGCCAGTACACCCGGCAGGTGGGCTGCTTTCCCTGCAGCACCTATGATCACTTCAAACCCTTTTTCCTCTGCAGTACTGGCAAATTCCATGGCACGATAAGGGGTTCGATGGGCAGAAATTACACGAACCTCCACGGTTACACCAAAATCCTTTAACATCTTTTCACTTTTCTCAACGATTTTGTAATCTGAATCACTTCCCATAAGAATGGCAACTTTCATCATTTTTTCCTCCTCTTGTTAGTTGTTAGAACGATTTTATTTAGCTTGAATTTTGCTGTCAAGTGCTTTTCACCACTAACTACTAGCCACTATTTATTAACTTTCACCTCATTTTGGGTATAAAAAAGCCCGCTATAGAATTCTTCTATGTCGGGCTATGAACTTCTAACTTAGTGCATGCTTTGCTATAAACAGTACTGCAACGATATACATCATCGGGTGGACATCCTTAGCCTTTCCAGTCAAGGCTTTTAATAATACATAAGAGATTACCCCGAATACAAGACCTTCTGCAATACTGTAAGATAACGGCATTACGATGATTGTCAAAAATGCTGGAATTGCATCGGTGAAATCATCAAAATTAATTTTTACGATTGGACTCATCATGAACAATCCAACAAGAATCAATACGGGAGCAGTTGCTTGGGCAGGTACCGCTGTGAATATTGGTGCAAATACCGTTGAAGCAAGGAACAGAAAACCTGTTGTTAGGGCTGTCAAACCTGTTCTTCCACCTTCTGCTACGCCAGCTGCACTCTCAACAAAAGTTGTCACTGTACTTGTTCCAAGCATTGCCCCTGCTGTCGTTCCAATAGCATCCGCCATTAATGCTTGTCTTGCTTTTGGAAGCTTGCCATTTGCATCTAACATATTGGCCTTCGTAGAAACGCCGATCAATGTGCCAAGGGTATCAAATAAGTCTACAAATAAGAAGGTGAATACAACCAATAACATATCAAAAGTAAAGATCTTGTCAAACTCAAATTGCCAGAATATAGGTTTCAAAGATGGCGGGGCACTAACCAATGAAGCCGGTAGTATTGCTTTGCCAACAAGGATACCCAATACAGTGGTAACGAGCATACCGATAAGTAATGCACCCTTTACATTTTTAATCAATAAGACCCCTGTAATAACAATACCTAAAACTGCTAAAATTACGCCAATATCTTTTACATCCCCTAGTGCTACCAATGTTGCAGGATTATCTATAATAATACCTGCATTCTGGAAGCCGATAAATGCAATAAACAAACCAATTCCAACACTCACTGCATGTTTAATCACCATAGGCATACCATTAATGATGGCTTCACGGACGTTTGTTAATGTAAGAATGATAAATATAATACCTTCAATCAAAACAGCCGTAAGAGCAAACTGCCAGCTATAACCCATACCTAATACAACGGAGAAAGCAAAGAATGCATTTAATCCCATTCCTGGGGCAAGGGCAAATGGTAAATTTGCCATGAAAGCCATACAGAAAGTAGCAATGGCCGCAGATAATGCTGTTGCTGTGAACACAGCCCCTTTGTCCATACCCGCAGCACTTAAGATGTCTGGATTTACGATCAAAATATACGCCATGGTCATAAAAGTTGTAATTCCAGCGATGATTTCCGTTTTTACATTTGTCTTGTGCTCACTTAACTTAAATATGCGGTCAAGAGCACCGTTGTTGTTTTTGTTTGTCATGTCCATTTTCATCCTCCTCGTCTATTGTGGGAAGCCCCGCTTATGCATTGATCATAAGACAAAAATAAAGCCCGGGTAGGAAGGTATACGCTCACAAAGTGAAACCTTCCCGCCCGGGCTTTTCTCCCCTCGGTGTAGCATCACATAAATGCAACGCTTGTATCACTCGGACCAGTCACTTTAAAGCAAACCTGTTCATTCACTAATCATATTATACCCATCACAGGCATTTATACAATTGGTTTGCAAAAAATCGGAACCCTAGATACACTTTCACCCATAGTTAGACAATTTAAGGTTGTCCTGTAGAAACTTTTGGTCCATATTACCAAAACTATATGAGTTGTCATAAAAATCATTTTTAAGTTGTCCTTGCACTATTATCATACCAAAGGAGTGTTTTTTCGTCAATACTTTTCGAATGTTTTTTTATTTTTTATATCATTTATATGATTATTTCCGAACATTTATCTAATCCTGCTAATATATAATCCGTAAAATTAATGCTAGGTGCTCTTCTTCCTCTAAATATAACTTGTTGCTAGTGATTGGTTACTAGTTGTTAGCATTTTTATCGAGGGACTGTTCTTCTTTTATCTAATAACTAGTAACTAAAAACCAACAACTACTCCCTAATCTCTAAAATAGGCAACCCCTGCCTCGAAAATTCTTTGATCCTTTATTCCAGGAACATTTTTTCCAATGTGATTACCTACCCTTTCAGAGTGTCCCATCTTCCCCAGTATTCTTCCATCTGGGCTTGTGATGGCTTCCACTCCATGGATAGATCCATTGGGATTGTAGGGCATCTCCTTGGCGGGATTCCCCTGTAAGTCCACGTATTGGGTAGCAATCTGTCCATTGGCCAATAATCTTTCCAACTCTTTTACCTCAGCAATGAATCTCCCTTCCCCGTGGGATATTGGAATGGTATGGATATCTCCAACTTTTACACCATTCATCCATGGAGATAGGCTTGAAACCACCTTGGTCTGAACCATACAGGAGGTATGTCTCCCAATTTTATTATAGGTTAAGGTAGGGCTATGTTCACCCATATCCCTTATCTCTCCATAGGGTAACAGCCCCAGCTTTATGAGGGCCTGGAAACCGTTGCAAATGCCTAACATTAAACCATCCCTCTGTTGCAGAAGCTTCATTACCGCCTCTTTGATCCTAGGATTTCGAAAAGCTGTGGCTATGAATTTCCCTGAACCATCGGGCTCATCTCCTGCACTAAATCCACCAGGCAGCATCACAATTTGAGCCCCATGGATGTACTTCGTCATTTCATCAATGGATACTTCTATATCCTTGGCTGTTAGGTTTTTGAAAACCAAACTCTCCACATGACCACCCGCTTTCTCAAAAGCACGAATGGCGTCATATTCACAGTTGGTACCTGGGAACACTGGGATAAAAATTCTAGGTCTAGCTACTTTTGTCTTTGTCTTAAGACTTCCTTTTCCTGTGTAAAGACACGTGTTCAATATCCCCTTTTCTCCTTCTGTTTTTGTAGGAAATATTTTTTCCAAAGGTTTTTCCCAAGCCTCTTGAGCATCCTTTAAGGGTATTTCTATCCCATTGATCGTAATCTCCTGTTTTTCCTGGGTCTTTCCGATGACTTGGAACTGTAAATCTTCTAAATCCTCTAGCATCCTCGCATCCCCATCTACCTCCAGTACAATTCCACC
The DNA here is from genome assembly GCA_937948705.1 of uncultured Anaerosolibacter sp. Next base: position 9,175 of record CALECF010000107.1, read on the forward strand.
GTAATCTGGGGCAAACAAGCTCAACCAATCCATTCCGTCCTCGACACGGATGCCAATCCCATTTCCAAAGCACATTTTGCTTATGGCTGCAGCCACACCTCCAAGGCGAATGGTGTGACTTGACAATACACCCTTGCTGCGAATGAGTCCTGTAATCTTAGAATAATGCTTCTCTAGTCTTTCAAAATCTGGCATCTCATGGATGTCTCGAATCATAGGGACATAGATCACATCGTTGCCAGAACCTTTGAATTCTTGAGAGATCACATGACTTACATCCACTACATCTACTGCAAAGGTTACCAGGGTAGGCGGAACATCCAGCTCCTTAAAGGTACCTGACATGCTATCCTTCCCTCCGATGGCAGGAATGCCTAGCTTCTTCTGGGCATAAAAGGCTCCCAACAATGCACTAAAGGGTTTTCCCCACTTTTCAGGGTCTTTCCCTAACTTCTCAAAATATTCCTGAAGTGTCAGGCGAATGCTCTTATAATCGCCCCCTAGGGCTACCACTTTGGCAACGGCTTCGATCACCCCATAGAAAGCACCATGGAATGGACTCCAGGTACATAACTTAGGATTATAGCCATAACTCATGATTGTTCCCGTCGTCGTCTCCCCTTTCATAAGGGGAAGTTTTGCTACCATAGCCTCGCTGGGCGTGCCTTGATATTTGCCTCCAAAAGGCATCAACACTGTTCCTGTACCAATGCTGCTATCAAACCTTTCCACCAATCCCCTTTGGTTGCACACATTCAAATCCTGCAGATTGTCTAACCAAGTTTTTTTAGGATTACCTATCTGAGACTCTATGTTGTCTATATATCGGTGAAAATAATTTTTTTCTTCAACGGGGGCCTTTACAAAAACCTTTGTCTTTTGCCGTACTCCGTTGGTATCCAAGAAATCCCTAGAAATATCAAGAATTACACTGCCTCTCCAAATCATTTTCAATCTACGTTCCCTCGTTACCTTTGCTACCTCAACCGCCTCCAGATTCTCATCTAGGGCCAAGCCAATGAATCGAGGTACATCTTCCCTGGAAACCACCACCGCCATACGCTCTTGAGATTCTGAGATCGCCAACTCTGTTCCATCCAAGCCATCATATTTCTTTCGTACCTCATCTAAATAGATCTCAATGCCATCGGTCAATTCTCCAATGGCTACGGATACACCCCCAGCACCAAAATCATTGCATTTCTTAATCATTTGACTAACCACAGGATTTCTGAACAGGCGCTGAATCTTTCGTTCTGTGGGGGCATTTCCTTTTTGTACTTCCGCACCACAGGTCAGAATCGAGTCCTCTGTATGTTCCTTCGATGACCCTGTTGCACCGCCACAGCCATCTCTACCCGTTCTTCCACCCACCAGAAGAACCACATCCCCCTCCTGGGGTTCCTTTCGTACTACATTGCCTTTCGGGGCAGCGGCAATCACTGCACCTATTTCCATTCTCTTCGCTACAAATCCCTCATCATAGATTTCAGCCACCTGTCCCGTAGCCAAACCAATCTGATTTCCATAGCTGCTGTATCCTGCTGCTGCTCCCGTGGTAATTTTTCTCTGAGGTAATTTTCCAGGTAATGTATCCTCAATTTTTGTTCTAGGGTCTCCACTGCCTGTTACACGCATGGCCTGATATACATAGGTTCTCCCAGAAAGAGGATCTCGAATGGCACCCCCCAAGCAGGTAGCTGCGCCACCAAAGGGCTCTATCTCCGTAGGATGATTGTGGGTTTCGTTTTTAAACATCACCAACCAGTCTTCCTGTTGCCCATCTATGTCTGCCTTTACGACGATGCTGCATGCGTTGATTTCATCCGAAACATCCAGATCCTCTAGGAGTCCTCTTTTACGAAGCTCCTTCATCCCCATGGTAGCAATATCCATGAGACAAAGATCCTTCTTCGATTCTCCGTAAACAAAATCTCTAGATGCTAAATATTCCTGATACGCCTCGTCAATAACTTCTGAAAAGGCACCCTTCTCAATTTGTATATCCCCTAGCTCCGTTAAGAAAGTAGTATGTCGACAGTGATCGGACCAATAGGTATCTATCACCTTTAGCTCTGTCATGGTAGGGTTTCTTTTTTCTATATTTCTAAAATAGTCTTGACAAAATACGAGATCCTCTACCCCCATGGCAAAACCCATAAGCTCCTTATATTCTGAAAGAGCTTCCCTGGATTGACGATTGAAATTCTCTACGATCACAATATCCTCTGGAATCACATTTTCCATGGCCAAGGATTTAGCTTTTTCCAAGGAAGCCTCTCTACAATCTACGGGATTGATACAGTAGTTTTTGATGGCCTGGAACGCTTCCTCTGTGATGATACCCTGGATGACAACCACCTTTGCCGTTTGTACCTCGGGTCTTTCTTTTTGGGTTAAAATTTGAATACATTGGGCCGCTGAATCAGCTCTCTGATCATATTGGCCTGGCAGATATTCTATGGCAAAAATCCGATCTCCCTCTATCCCATTTAATTCTTCATCATATATATGGTCTACGGGTGGTTCAGAAAAAATGGTATTTTGGGCATCTTGGTATTCTGTATCAGAAATGCCCGCCACATCGTAGCGGTGGATGATACGAAGTCCCTCAAGTCTAATTCCTAAATCCTCTTTTAATCCCTGAAGCAATTGACGGGCTTCCACAGCGAAGTCTTTCTTTTTCTCCACGAATATCCTCTTCACAGCATTTTCCATTGGTTCCCCCACCCTTTCTGATTGTTGCTCATAAGTATCTATGTTCTAATCCAATATGGGTACATTTCTAGGTTTTATTTTCTTACTGGTTAGAAGCTAGATGTTAGACGTTCTAGGTTGACCTTATAAGCGTTTAAATCATTAAAGACTCCAAAGATACACATGAAGCCTCTAACTTCTAACTTCTAACCTTATAGATTACTATTTTCTGATTTGGAAATAGCTCATAGATAAGAATCACATATCTATGCCTTTACAATTTCAGTGTAGCATAATAGAATGAATAAGAGAAATTAATCATTATAATAATAATCATTAGGAGTGCTTATGTATGGACATTAATTTTGAGCTTTATAAAGTATTTTACTATGCGGGAAAGCATCTAAGCTTTTCACAAGCCGCCGATCACCTTTATATCACCCAATCCGCCGTTAGTCAGTCTATCAAACAACTGGAGGCCAAACTTCACACTCAGCTTTTTATGCGCCATACAAAAAAAGTAAAACTCACACCTGAAGGTGAGGCCCTGTTTAAGCACATTGAACAAGCCTTCTATTTTATCAAATCAGGGGAACGGAGCATTCTGGCAATTCAAGATCTCCAGTACGGCGAAGTAAAGATCGCTGCCAGTGATACCATTTGTAAATATTATCTCCTTCCCTATTTAAAAGAGTTCCATGAAAAATATCCCCATATCAAAATTCATATTACCAACCGTCCCTCCCCTGCCTGTATGGAATTATTAAAGAACGGCGTCGTTGACATCAGTGTCGTGAATATGCTCAATCACGAAGCTCATAGCATGATGGAGGTTCGTCCTCTTAAAACCATCCAAGATGTATTTATTGCTGGGAAAGCTTTCGATGAATTGAAAGGAAAGAAGGTTTCTCTCAAAACCCTGGAGGGCTACCCCATTTTACTTCTAGAAAAAAATTCTACCACCCGCAGGTTTTTAGATCATTTACTAAAAAAATATGACACTACCCTTATACCTGAGATTGAATTAGATAGCATTGATTTACTCATCGAACTAACTAAAATCGGTCTTGGTATCTCCTATGTGATGGACGATACCATACAAGATGCACTGGAAACAGGAGAACTTTTTATCTTGGCCCTGGAAGAAGAAATACCTCAGCGACAAGTGGGTATTCTCACCCATAAACAAATTCCTATACCCCTGCCTGTCCAAAAGTTGCTAGAACTTTTAATGACTTCTTAATCAACGTTGTAAAAATCGACAAAACAGTATATAATTTTGAATCATCAACATATGTTTTTCTTTCAGATGTTTGAATTTGTCTACTTACATAAACAAGGAGGAATGACTTTGCCTCATTTTAGAAAAATACCTTATCTTCGATTCTTGCCTGTACTACTTATTGCTTTCATCCTTCATAAAATCGTGAATCATCCAGATATCGTTTGGAACGGCCTAGACTTCTTTTTGTCTATTATTAGTCCTTTGATTTGGGCCTTCGCCATCGCCTATTTGCTGAATCCCATGATGGTATATTTAGAGAAGCATTTTGAGGCCAAACGAGTTTGGAGCATCTTGGTCATCTATATGTTTTTCCTAGGTATTGCCACCCTTGGAATTACGATTATTTCTCCTAGAATTATCAAGAGTATCAGCGAGCTACTGGCAGAAACTCCCAAGTATATCGGCCGAACGGAAATCCAAATTGAAACATGGATCAATGAGTTTAAGCTCTTTGATACCTATGGTATTGCATCCATCATCGAACAAAATACCAACGCACTGATTCAAGATATTCGAAACTATATGGATTTGCTTTTGACCAGTGCATTGTCTAGTATCATTGGCTTTACATCGGGTCTTTTTAACCTTCTCATAGGCCTCATTATTTCTATTTATCTATTAAAGGACAAGGAAGTTTTTGTGCTAAACATCAAGAGATTTCTCTATGCCTTCATGCAAAAAGAAAAAGCTGATAACCTAATCACCTTTGGGAATGAAGTAGATTTGATTTTTTCCCAATATATTGTGGGCAAATTCATAGATTCCTTCATCATTGGTATATTGTGTTTCATAGGATTGATGATATTAAAAGTACCTTATCCCATGCTGCTCAGTGTCATCGTGGGCATTACCAATATGATCCCTTACTTCGGGCCCATTATTGGTATGATCCCTGCTGGAATCATCACCCTCTTTACCAGCCCCATCAAAGCCCTATGGGTCATTATATTTATCTTTATCCTTCAGCAATTTGACGGCCTATGGCTAGGCCCTAAGATTTTAGGAGATAAGGTAGGCTTATCCCCTTTCTGGATTATATTAGCCATTATTGTGGGCGGCGGTGCCTTTGGCTTATTGGGTATGTTTTTAGCAGTCCCTATCCTGGCAGTAATCAGAACCCTCTTGGATCGACAAGTGGATCGACGTTTACAAAAAAAAGAAATGGATGTATAAAATAAGAAGGCTTCTGGATCTCAGGAGCCTTCTCTTTATTCAGCCATTCTCTTATGATCAAAACCATAGACTTATCTATAATGGGAGATGTCTCCATGAAGCAGGATGTTAGGGAATATCTTCATATCGGAAACAATCGGTGATATGGTCATTTACCATACCTATAGCCTGCATAAAGGCATAGCATATGGTAGAGCCTACAAATTTAAAACCCCTTTTCTTTAAATCCTTGCTCATAGCATCAGAAACTACTGTAGTAGCCGGTACCTCCTTTAAGCTTCGCCAAGCATTCAGCTGGGGTTTTCCATGGACAAACTGCCAAATATAAGCATCAAAGCTTCCAAACTCCTGTTGTACTCCCAAAAATGCCTTTGCATTTTGTATCGCCGCCTGGATTTTAAGTCGATTCCGTACAATTCCCCCATTGGCCATCAATTCTTCAAATTTCTTCTCATCATATCGTGCAACCTTTTCAGGATCAAAGTTGTCAAAGGCTTTGTGGTAATTTTCACGTTTCTTTAAAATGGTAATCCAACTTAGTCCAGCTTGGGCACCTTCCAATATCAAAAACTCGAAAAGCTTATGTTCTTCGTGTACGGGCACACCCCACTCCTGATCATGGTAATCTATGTAGATTTGTTCCGGTCCCGCCCAATCACACCTTCTTTTCATTGGCTCCTAGCCTCCCCTCTCACACTGTATTGAATATTCTATTCCTATATTCATTTTCCTTCTTTAATTTCTAAAGTCAGATGGGCGCATCCTTTTATTTATTGTTCATCCAAAGTTAGCATGTATACATCCAGATTTTTTGTTATCTACAAAACCAGTATAATACTCTAACTGAACACTTTTAAAAAATATTTTCATTTCCTTGAAACTTTTTCAGAAATTTCGGGTATTTAATAGTGTAATGCTTTTCGGGGAATGGGGGGATGCCTTTTGAAGTTCACAGATGAAAACTTAATACAGCTCTGTAAGAACAATAAGAGGGAAGGCTACGACCTATTATTTGAGAAGTATGAGAAGTATATTTTTCGGCTTTGTTATTACTATACCCATTCCAGGGAAGATTCTATGGATCTCCTTCAAGAGGTATATATAAGAATTTACAAAGGTATCCAGCATTTTGATGGCAGCCGTCCCTTCTTACCCTGGCTGAAAACCATCACTGTCCATGAATGCTTAAACCATATCCGCCATCAAAAGTCAAAAATGCAATCTATGCACATCTCCATGGATGATGAGGGCCACTCCCTTACGGATCTTATCGCCTCTACCAACAGTGTAGAAGCTGAAATTGCCTATTTGGATACAAAGAAAGCTTTAACTCAAGGTATTCAAGCCCTTCCTGAGGATATGAAAACAGCCGTCATCCTTCGGCATCTGGAAAGCATGAGTTATCAACAAATCGGTGAAATCATGGACATCCCCATTGGCACAGTAAAAACCTACTTATTCCGTGGGCGCCGACTTCTTAAAGATAGACTTAAAAATGCAGGTGTTTGGGAGGTGTAGTATGAAACAGTGTAAACTTGATGAGTTTTTGTTACAGGAGTATCTCGATGACACCATTGATCCGTTGGAAAAAATCGTGTTGGAAGAACATTTACAAGGATGTACCTACTGTAGGAAAGAACTGACAGAGCTAAAGCTATTGATGTGGGAATTTGAATCTTTACCAGAAATCGAACTTCCCTCGGAGATTGCTCTTCTCAGAACCAAGACCCTAAACGAACTTCAAGATGCCCATGGTGGTAAAAACTTTGGTCTCAAGGAATTGGCTGATCTTCAGCGGAATATACTGCAAAATGCCAGCGCCTTCTTAGACATTGTTCCTGGGGTAAAACCTAGTATGTCCGTCTTGGGAAAAGGTATGAAGAAGGCACCCTCTGCCTTATACAAGACAATGAATGCCATGTTGAAGGGAAGAAAACGGCTGCTGACCCTGAGGGATCGCCTATGATACTGATCAGCATCCTCTCTACTATACTTATAGCTTTTTTGATACTTTTATTGGTCGTGTGCTGTATCCCCTTTGAATATTCTTTTTCAGGGCAAAAACATGAGACCTACTTCCTTGAGGGGAAAATAGGATGGTTCTTTGGTGGATTGAAAGCTGGTATAGCCCTAGAATTCAATAAACCCCTAGCCTTTTCTTTACAACTGCTAGGCTTTCATGTATCGCCTGTGAACGTCAGGAAAACCAAAATAAAGGTAAAGAAAGAGAAAGATCATCCTGTAAAAAAAGAAAAGAGAACGAAAGTTAGAGAACTTCACATCACGGAATTTCTAACGAAGGAGCTATTTACAGCAATCTATCAATTTGCAGGGGCTATTTTGAAACACATGAAACCACGCACCCTTCTGATCCATGGCAGCATAGGTTTTGAGGAGCCTTATTATACGGGTATATTCTGGGGTGGGCTAAATATGCTCTATCCATTACTAAAGGATTTTGATATCCAGATTATTCCCATCTTCCATGAAGAAAAACTCGAGGGTCGTTTTATCATTCAAGGCAAGATCATCATCGGTATTTTTATTCTACTGGGCATAAAGCTGTTGCTATCTAAACCTGGTAGAAATATTATTATGAATCTCATTAAAAATAAAAAGGAGGCAAAAGCATATGTCATTTAATTTCAATGAAAATGTCAGCGTTTTATTCGAAAAATTAGAGAGTCTTTTACAATCAAAAACCATCGTTGGTGAAACCATTCAAATCGGCGAAACTACCCTCATCCCTATGGTAAACCTTTCCTTCGGCCTTGGTTCCGGCGGCGGAGATGGCACCGATGAAAAGGGTTCTAAGGGCTTTGGCGGCGGCAGTGGGATTGGCGCAAAAGCTTCTCCTACAGCAGTCATCGTCATCAGAGGAGATAAAGTTGAAATCCTCCCCATCAAAGCTCAGGGTGGATTAGAAAAATTAATCGATATGGTGCCTGAAATCGTAAACAAAGTACAAATGCATCATAAGGAAACAAACTGTTGTAAAGAAGGAAACCCTAGTAAAGAGGAATAAGCGGCGATCTGCCGCTTATTTTTCTTTACTAGGGTTGATAATCTCTTTACTATAACTTTCTAAATAAATTTGTCTCATTTGAGCAATTTCTTCTTCGTCAATGGGTTTTGGATTTTTTCCCATGCTTCGGATGACCGAAGCAACTTGGGCAGATTTCTCTGCAATTTCCGCAGCTGTCCAAGCTTCCCTTAAAGACCTGCCGATGGCCACAAGTCCATGTCTTGCCATGAGCCCAGCATAACGATCCCGTCTAAATATCCTTAACACATTTTCTCCCAGTGCCGTGGTGCCTGGAAAGGCATACTTAGCAACGGGAATGCTTCCACCGATAATTTGGGCATGATCCTCTGTATAGCAGGGAATTTCTTCCTGCATGGCAGCAAAGGCACTGGCATGAACACTATGGGTATGTACAATGCTGTGAATCTCTTCAAGATTTTGATAAATGATCAAATGTAAGGGAATTTCACTAGAAGGCTTCTGTCTTCCGCCCACTTGCTTCCCTGTAACAACCTCTACCACAGCAATATCCTCTATGGATAGCTCTGCATAGGCAATCCCTGAAGGAGTAATCCACATTTTCTGACCATGACGAATGCTAATATTCCCCCAAGTTCCCTTGACCAAACCGCTCTTCACCATGCTGATCCCTGTTTCTATCAGTTCTTTTTCTATATCCATAGGTCATCCTCACTTTATCATACTCATTTCCTACATCCCCCATATTTTCTCCTAAAAAAAGTATTTTATCAAGGGCGCTATATATTACCAAGATTATATAGTATTTTCTACTTCGTTTCAAATTGTTTCTATTGACTTCGATCATCTTTTGTATTAGAATCAATGTAATCGAATAATAAAATTCTTTGATTAGGAGTAGTATGCAAAATATCTACTTGCAGCGAGTCGGGTTTGGTGGGAGCCGATATTTAGATCTTTGTTGAATGGACCTATGAGGAGCAGGGTGAACGTTGAGTAGCCTGTGCCGGAAGTTTCCCGTTATAGAAACAGGATATCGAGTTCTTATAAGCTCCGTATCTGGAAAAGTGAGATGGAATGAATCTATCTAATTTGGGTGGTACCACGGAAGCAAGCCTTTCGTCCCTGTTTTTACAGGGATGATGGGCTTTTTTATATTCTAAAAAGGACTATCTATGCAACATGCGAATTTTTTATATGGGAAAAACAAGGAGGTGATAAGCATGTCATGAACATCAGAGGAATCAGACTGGCTTTGGATAAAAGAAAAAAACAAAAATAAAAGGAGAGATTCCCATGAATTTAAGAAAAAATATTTTATCTGCACTGCTTATCGCCATTGGTTTTATACTTCATCAAATTGTTCCTGGAACCATCGGGAGTATGAAATTTGATATCATGTTATCTGTGATTTTTGTGTCATTATATATCAATAAAGATTTAAAAAATGCATTGGTTACTGCTCTCTTGGGCGGCATCATTACAGCCATGACCACCACCTTCCCAGGGGGCCAGCTTCCAAATCTAATTGATAAACTCATTACGTGCGGCATCGTCTTCATGATGATCAAAGCTACCGAAAGATTCCCAAAACAAGAAATCGTAAGGGGTGTCATTTCCTTTGTGGGTACCGTCATTAGTGGTACAGTTTTCTTAACCTCCGCCCTTTATATTTCTGGACTGCCAGCACCTTTCAGTATATTATTTTTCGGAATCGTGTTGCCTACCTCCATCACCAATATCTTTTTAACAGCCTTGATTTATCAGGCGGTTAAACTTGCCATGAGGGTTTCTGGTGCAAAATTTGTTCAATAACAAGAAACAAATAAATCCCATGCTGTTGTTCACAGCATGGGATTTATTTTAACATCCTTAATGCATCTGAAATTTTAGGCAAGATTTGTTTCTTTCGAGACACAGTATCTTGTACAAAGATTCCTTGCACAGGCTCAACCCCAAAGGCCATGACCAGTAAACTTTGGTTCATGCACTGGTAAAGAAGATAGGACCCATTATTAAGAATATCTGTAACAAGCAAGAGGGTCAGATAATAATTATTGTGATAATGTACTCGGTCTATAAAATCAATAAATTGTTCCTTTCGATTGAACACATCCTCAATATCCAGGGTAAACACCTGACCAATACCTACTTTAACCCCTTCCAGCTGAAACTCTTTAAAATCCTTGTAAAATACTTCTTCAATGCTGTACCCTTCTAGAGAGGTCCCTACCTTAAACATTTCCATGGAATAAGCTTCTAAATCTAAGGCCAGTATTTTATTCAATTCTTCCACAGCGCTTTTATCCCAATCTGTGCTTGTAGGGGATTTCAATAGTAACGTATCTGAGATAATTCCAGATAACAGTAAACCAGCGATCTCCTTAGGAATCTCTTCTCTACTTTCCCTGAACAGATGGTAAATAATCGTACAGGTACTGCCCACAGGCATATTCCTGAAGCTAATTGGCGCAGATGTAGAAATATCTCCAATTTTATGATGATCTACAACTTCCATGATGTCTGCCTCTGCCAGGCCCTCAGCACTTTGGGCATATTCATTGTGATCCACCAAAATTACCTTCTTCTTCTTGGGATTGATAATGTGCCGTCTCCCGATGAATCCTAAGAATCTTTGTTCATGGTCAATAACGGGAAAGTTTCTAAAGGCAGTATTGATTAACTCATCCTTCATCTCTTCTAGGTATTCCTCTTCTTGAAATTGAATAATTCCTTGGATCTTCATAATGGAAGCAATATAATTGCACTGATTAATTAACTTTGATGTGGTAAAGGTATCCATAGATACTTTGATGACACTAACACCCTTGACCTTGGCCATTTGAATATATTGATCGGGTAATGTCTTCCCACCCGTGATGATGATTAGCTTTACCCCAACCTCAATGGCATTTTCGATGATCCCATAACGGTCTCCCACAATAATGATGTCCTCTTGACTCAATGTTCCACGAATGCTCTCGTGGTAGAAGGCCATTACCTTAATACGGCCTTGTATTTCCTTTGCACCATCTACCAAAATTTCACCCTTTAAATCTTGGGCGATGTTTTCCAATGAACTGATTAATTGATAGAAATCTCCCTTAATTAAACCCATGGCAATGTCCTTCATGGTTACAATCCCATCCAGCTTGCCTTCCCCATCCACAATGGGCAGGGTTTTCAGATTCTTTTCCTCCATCAATTTATAGGCATGGAGAATCGAAGCTTTTGGAGAAATTCCTTCCGCTTTGTCATAGTCCAAATCCCTCAATTGAATTTTTACATTTTTTAGTAACTTAGGTACTGGAACACCAAAATAATCCAACACAAATTTTGATTCCTTACTCAAGTTTCCTAAGATGCAGGGAATCGTACGATTGCCTAGCCTGTTCTTTAAGCAAGAAAATGCAATGGCCGAAGTAACGGAATCTGTATCAGGATTCTTATGTCCAAATATTAAAGTCGGCATGATGATTCTCCTTTATTGTCTTCTTAATCATTTATTATAGCAGAGATATGTAAATTTGAGTAACTTAGCATTAAATTTTTTATTCATTTTCTAGTATTTCTACTTCATCTTCTCTCCATTCCCATAAACAAAGTTGCCTAGCGGCAATTTGTTTTCGCTAGGAAACCCTAGGTTTCCTTCGACGGCTGCGAGACAGCTCGCTGAGGACCTTCCTGAAAGCGGCAAAGGGGATTCCCCTCTGCACACCCCATATAAAGGAAATTATTTGACCATAATTTGCTTTATATAAACAAAAGCCCAGAGGGTATTCTCTGGACTTTATAAAGAATTTCATCTTTAAATATTGAAAAGATCCTGTACAGGTTAACGCTTCTTGGAAGCCATACAACCGTAGATCCCCTTATCATCTTTCATCGGCTGAAGATTCATATACTGGGCTACACTATATTTTCTTGGTACATAGTCATACTCATTTCCCGCTGGATTGTAATGGGGTGGTTCTGGATAAAATACAGGTACACGCTCCATGGATTTTCCAATTGGACTTACAGCATGAGGTGGTCGTAAACATTTTCTTTCCATACAGGTCACACTCCTTTCTTTTTCAATACAAGCTATGATGATGACAAAGAAAGTGTGACAAGCAGAGGCACTTGCATAAAACATTTGTTTCTAGAACCGGCTGAATTCTCCCTCGAGAATGACCAAATCTCCAGGCGGTGGATCAGGTCTCTCCGTGACGGTGGCACTGACCACCAGCCTGACGTTTCTTGGTATTTCCGCTATATCTTCAGGTGTCAGATCAATGGTAGCCGCCCAGGTGTTCGGTGTTTCTGGAACTCTGTGAAGGGCTTTATCCAAAGCTCTATTGTCTACAGCTGTTGCATAGATGAGGTAAACCTCATATTGTTTATATTGAGATCCCAGTTCCCTTAACTCAGGCAAAACAGCGATAACGCTTACTGACTTTTCATAGGCTGGCGTTTTGCTTACCAATGCGGTGCCGCTGGCTGTGGCAAACTCCTCTTTTGCAGGGCGTAAAATTGTACAATAGGGTGAAAACTTTATTTTAGGAATACACAGTACATCCCCTGGTACAATTAAGCTGGGATGGGGTATATGGGGATTTGCTCCAACCAGTTGGTTTAAATCCACTTGATAATTCTTGGCGATTTTGTACATCACATCACCGGGTCTAACCGTATACCTAACGGCATC
>CALECF010000108.1 GCA_937948705.1 uncultured Anaerosolibacter sp.
CTGCAGGTGCCATTGTGACAAAGGATGTTCCACCCGATTCTGTGGTAGCTGGCTCCCCAGCTAAAGTTATCAAAGCCAAAGATGAGCAAACAGAAGCGAAAACCAAGCTTTTGGATGACTTGCGCGGATAATTTTTTATAGGATATTGTTTTAGAATAAAAGCTAGATGATTAGCTTTTATTTTTTTCTTTCCATACTAGTCACCTGATCAAAGGCATCAGACAATCCTGCTGGTCCAGCTCCGATGACGGCCATAGGGATATTATTCATGGGCATCACCCCTTTTCCACTTCCCTGTTCCTACTTGAGACGATACTATGAAATATCCAATAGCTGAATTATGTGATATGCAGAGATACAACGTTCCTCATATTACAAGTGGCTTAATAGCAAAGATAGTAATAATGAGCAATTCAATAGAACTTACTTCCGCTGATCAGGAATGTGTACAAAGAGAAAGATGGTATTCTAGGAGATCGACAGATGACAATCAGGTGGCATAAAAATGACGCCAATCATAATTAAATAATTGGCGTCATCAAAACTTTTATTTTTTTCCACTATATACTTGACAGGGAGCGGTTCAATGCTCCTGGCTTTCTCTTAATCTACAAAAGCAAATACATAGGGTACATTTCTGTAATAATCTCCATAATTCAATCCGTATCCCACGATGAACTTATCAGGAATCGTAAAACCTACATAATCGGCTGCCAACTCTGTTTGTCTTCTGGAAGGCTTATCCAATAGAACACAGGATTTAATGCTGGCTGGTTTCTTCGTGGCCAAATGTTCCATCACAAATTTCATGGTTAATCCAGAATCCGCTATGTCATCTACCACAAGTACATCATAACCCTCTAATGAATCCTTTAAATCATAAAGTATACTCACTTGACCTGTAGACTCTTCCCCATGACCATAGCTAGCTGTAGCCATGAACTCAATTTTTACTGGTGCATCGATGGCTCTCACCAAATCTGCCGTAAAAATAAAACTTCCTTTTAACAATGATACGACAAGAATTTTCTTTCCTGCATAATCTTCAGCAATCTGTCTACCCATTTCCATTACTCTTTGTCGAATGTCCTCCTGGGTAAAAAGAATCTCTTTTCTCTTTTTTTCTATATCCATGACCATGAATACCTCCATTATCTATAGTATAAACGCCCTTGCAGCGACTATATAATTATACATATTCTAATGCAAATCAATTTCTTTGTCAAATAGAATCCCCAATCATGTTCTCCATTATAAGTCAAATCCTGCATTTTTATCCTAAAGACTTTAGATAAACCCCTTCTAGTTGTTACATTTATTTAAGATCTATCTTCTTCTTCCTTCATTGTAACTGCTATACCGGCGTAGTAAAATGAAATGGTGTGTAAACACTTTCTCCAAATTGGCACTATATTCTACTGAATTAGATGGAGGTATAAAATGAAATCTATGGTCATCGCAGAAGTAATGGATCCCCGCCCCACCAATCGCAAAAAATCAGTTTCTATGGAAACCTATGTTTTTTTGCTTGTATGTGTAGTTGGCTTCGGCTATCTCATCTCAAAAATGGGTGTTGGTGTCATGTTTAACATCATCATGCATACTGCCCATGACCTATTGTTAAATACAGTCTTCTTTATTATGGCAATTGCCGTATTAGCTGGTGCTTTTGCTGCTCTTTTATCTGAATTTGGTATTGTGGCCCTGATCAACAAGATTATTTCACCAATTATGGGCCCTTTATATGGCTTACCAGGAGCTGCTTCCATTGGAGCCATCACCACTTATCTTTCTGATAATCCTGCGATTATTTCCCTCGCCAAAGACAAAGGCTTTTCAAAGTACTTTAAGAACTATCAAACCCCGGCCCTTTGTAACCTTGGCACAGCCTTTGGTATGGGATTGATTTTAACTACCTTTATGATTGGTTTGGGAAATGGTACAGAATTCATCGCCCCAGCGATTATAGGGAATATCGCTGCAATCATAGGAAGTATGATTAGCGTTCGCCTAATGCTTCGACACACAAAAAAACACTTTAACGTCCAAAACCATCATGAACATAGTCTTTCCCCAGACCATGATGACTTCCTAAACTATAGAGAAATTCGTGCTGGAGGCACCTTTGAAAGGGTTCTAGATGCCATCCTTGAAGGTGGGAAACCGGTGTAGAAATGGGTCTTGCCATTGTTCCAGGTGTAATATTCATTTGCACAATTGTTATGATCCTCACCTTTGGCCCTAGTGAAGTACATAATGGGGTTGCCGTCTATAAGGGTGTTGCTTATGAAGGCGTAGCCATCTTGCCTAAGGTCGGGCAATTCCTCGCTCCTATTTTAAAGCCCCTTTTCGGCTTTACGAGTGTAGAAGCCATCGCATTTCCAATCACCTCTCTAGGTTCTGTAGGGGCTGCATTAGGCTTGGTTACAAAATTTCTGAAAGAGGGACTGATTGGTCCTAACGATATTGCTGTATTCACTGCCATGGGCATGTGCTGGAGTGGCTACTTAAGTACCCATGTGGGGATGATGGATGCCCTAGGCGTAAGGCAGCTTGCCAACAAAGCAATTATCAGCCATACCATAGGCGGAATTTTTGCTGGTATGACAGCTCACTATTTGTATCTCATTTATCAACTTATTCGTTAATCAGCCCTAAAAAATAGGCGTGGCAAAATTTTGCCACGCCTATTTTTATAAAGCGATTTGCATTTCTTTCATGATTTCTAGGATCACCGTGTCTGTACTACCCATGCCACTTCGCCCTAATTTCCCCAGATTTTTTATGGTTTCTTCAGCTGTTTCAGCTACGATGCCATTCTTTGCTGGTACAATCCTATTTCCTAAGGCTAAGATTGCCGATTGAATAGCTGTAGATGCCGCTGTTGCCAATTTCAACGCACACCCAACCTTTGCACCATCACAAATCATTCCGCTAATATTAGCAATCATATTCTTAATTACGCCATCTATTTGTCTATGATTGGCTCCCATCAGCCAGGCAATGGCCACAGCGGCGCCAGTTGATGAGGCTACTCCGCACCCACATAGTGCAGAAAGTCTGCCTATATGATGCTTAATGTATCCGTTGATCATGTGACTCATGGCCAAAGCCTTGGCCAGTCTCTCTTCACTCACAGTATACTTATTTCGGTAGGCTACAATAGGTAAAATTGTAGTCAATCCATTGTTTCCACTACCATTACTAGTCATCACAGGCATTGAAAGTCCAGACATCCTTGCATCTGCACCAGCGGCTGTCAACACCATAGCCTGATTCATCAAATCATCAGATAAGATGCCATCTAGTATACTCTGATGAAGGCCACTCCCTACACCCATCCCCATGTCTTGATTCAATGCAGCCTGAGCAATCCTTTCATTCATTTCCAGCCCCTCCAAAAGGAAGACGATTTGATGATAAGGCAACCTTTCTATCCCAAGAATAATGTCTTGAATACTGTAGTCATATACTTGGGACTGTTCTAGCGATGCTTCTAACGTCTCCGAATGTACATTAAATATTTCCTGTCCATTAATTCTGATCGAAACAAATTGGTTATGCCGCTCCTTGATGACAACCTCTATCTTTCCCCCTTCGGTGATCAAACAAACCTCCACATAAATTTTTTCATGGGTGTCCTTCATGCCTACATAGATGATATCTTGCTCTAGCAATCTCTTAGCAGCACCTACCTCATGGATAGTCAAACCCTCTAGTACCCTTAGATCCTTCTCACTTCTACCGCCTATAATCCCTAGTGCAGCCGCTATTTCTAGTCCTACCTCTCCCGTATTAGGAATCCCTACACACATGCCATTTTTATAAATATTTGGACTGACAAGAACCTTTACTTCCTTTAACTCATCAAAAAACAATAGCTCTTTAGCCTTGGCACAGGCCAATGCCACAGCCGCTGGCTCTGTACAGCCCATGGCTGGTACAACCTCTCTCTTGAGTGTATCTAAAATTAGGGTTTCTAACTCCATAAAGCACCTCCATCAAATTTGCATACTAATTTAAGAAGCAATATATATGCCAAGAATCCCCTTTGCTATGCAGAGAATTTTGATTGTTTTTTCTCAAAATGATACAATGCAATATAAAAATAATCTCAAAACGAGACATCCGTCTCACTTTGAGATTATTTCAATTGGTATTCTTTTATTTTTCGATAAAGAGTAGCTCGGCTAATACCTAACAATTCAGCTGCCTGATCAATGGGTTGCTTTGAACCCTCGCAAAACCGGAGTGCCTTTTTAATCTCCCTGGACTCTAGTTCCTGAATGGTCATTATTTTCCCATGGACTCGATCCTGTTCAATATCTTCTTCTGCCTTTAATCGTTTAGGGAAATCTTCCTCTGAAATTTCATTTCCGCTGCACATATTCACAGCATATTCAATGGTGTTTTCCAATTCCCTCACATTTCCAGGCCATGGATAATTTCTTAGTATCCTAAGTGCCTCAGCCCCTATGGCATCTATCCGCTTTCCAAGCTTACGGTTACACTTCTTCAGTAAGCTATCTACAAGAATATCAATATCCTCCATTCGGTCCCTTAATGGGGGTATATTTAAAGGAATTACATTTAGGCGATAGTACAGGTCCTCTCTAAACTCTCCTTCTATTACCTTTTGCTCTAAATTTTTATTTGTAGCAGCGATGATGCGTACATCAATAGGTATATACTCTGTGCCCCCGATTTTTTCGATGGCACTTTCTTGCAATACGCGGAGGAGTTTTGCCTGTAAATGCAGAGGCATGTCTCCAATTTCGTCTAGAAAGATGGTTCCTTTGTTGGCTAGCTCAAATTTTCCTGCTTTACCACCTCGTTTTGCCCCTGTAAATGCACCCTCCTCATAGCCGAAGAGCTCGCTTTCTAAGAGTTGCTCAGGTATAGCGGCGCAGTTAATAGGGATAAAAGGGGCCCTTCCACGACTCCCTTGGAAATGAATTGCCCTTGCAAACAATTCCTTGCCGGTTCCACTCTCCCCTTGAATCAGAACAGTAGAAGGAGACTCTGCAGCCATTCTAGCTTCTTCCTTTACCCTTTCAAGGTCCTGACTTTCCCCAATAATATGATGAAACTCTGTCTCGATGGTACTTCCTATCACATCATTCACCACATTTAAAGCTTCTGAAATATTACTAAAGGTAAATACAAAGCCTACCGTGTTTACGCCAACAATGATTGGATTGACACCATAGATTCCTCTTACACGATAGGTTTCTTTCTTGTAAGTGAACTCCTTATTTTTTATAGAAATATTCCTTATTCTTAAATCATTGAAGTTGATTTCACTCAATATCTCACCAATGTCTCTATGCATTACACTTTTCTCATCTAGTCGAAATAGTTGAGCTGCTTTTATATTAAAATGCATAATTTTACCCTCTGCATCCACAGCGACAATACCGCGATCCACGGCATCCAAAACAATTTCCAACTCTTTTGCAAGGAGTTTGATCTTCTCCGTTTTTTCCTCTTCCATTAACTTTGAAGCAATCAAATCAGCCATCCTGCTTAGAAATGCCATCAAATTGTCTTGATTTCTCACAATGGAATTTTTTTGAGTCTCTTCAAAAGCGATCAGACCAATAACACCCACTGTTTCATGATGTATCTTTATCGGACAACATACCTGGGCATATTCTTTGCATTGATGTTGATCTTCACATTCCTTGCAAGCAATGTGATCTCTTGGATTATCTATGATGAACCCCTCTCCCTGTCTTAGGGCAAATCCAAAAACTGAGTTTTTGCTGACTTTGGTTCCGATATGTTCCCCATAGCATCCTGTGGCAGCGATGCGATTCAATTCACAATCTACAATGGTGACATCGACATTAATTACGCTGGCTATGACCTCTGCTATTTTCTGAACACTAGAGGCAATACGCATCAAGTTCATTTCCCTTCACCCTTTTCGACAAGATAAATTTTAAAAAAGACTGAATGATTAATCCAGTCTTTTGAGTTTAGTCTCTTGATAAAGTTTTTCTACGATTGCTGGATCAATATGGCCACTTTGCTTTTCCATAGCATTAGCTGTACCCGTAGCGACTGCCAACCTAAACGCATCTGGCAAATTCCTTTTTCTAAAGAGGGCCACAGCACACCCTGCAACAAAAGCATCTCCACAACCCACCGTATTCACAGGTGAAATTTTGGGCGCACATATTTTATAAACCCCATCCTTAGTAGTGAAAATAGCACCCTTATCTCCCAGAGGGACTGCAACGATTTCTATCCCCTGCTTACATATGTACTTTGATTCATAAACAATTTTATATTCACTATCTAGTTCATAACCAGCTAGTTCTCTTAACTCCTGGAGATTCGGTTTAATCATGAAGGGCTTTGCCTTAATTGCTTCTACCAAATAACTTCCACAGGCATCAATAATCATTTTTACATTATTATCTCGAGCAATTTTAACCATGTCCCCATAGATGGTCTTAGGCAACCCAGGAGGCACACTACCTGATGCGATCATAATTTCACTATATTTTAAAATCTTAACGAATTCCTTTACAAAGGCATTCAATTCTTTTTTAGTTACGACGGGACCTTTCTCACTTAAAAAGGTTTCTGTATTGTTTACGGGGTCAACAATAGCAGTGGATACTCTAGTGGCCTCGTTAATCCATACAAAAGATGTAGATATATTTAGTTTGTCCAATTCCTCCTGTACAAACTTGCCTGTGACCCCACCCAAAAGACCTGTGGCATTTACTGTCTCCCCTAACATGGCTGCTACTCGCGCCACGTTTAGGCCTTTACCACCGGCAGAGACTTTTACATCATCCACCATATAGCTGGAATTCGGTTGGAAATTATTAATCACATAAGCCCTGTCAATAGCAGGATTTAAGGTTACCGTAGTAATCATGGAATCCCCTTCTTTACAAAACAAATTCGTTCATTTATATGCAAAATACTCGTTTATTAAGAACCGCGTAAAACGGCATAAATCTATTATATACACTTCTTTTATACTTTGCAAAGATTTTTTACTCTAATAACCTTGAAACTACAGTCCATGTTCAGTGAAATGTTCCATTTTTCACTCGTCGACTCAAGGCTATTCTATAAAACTTTAATTCTCAAAGAAATATGCCAAAATACCCATTTTTATCAGTTTTAATACTTATCTCTTGGTTGAATATCTCTTAAAATATCCTTAATCTCTCTTAAAAGAAGAATAATTTTATTTAAAGAATACTGCATGGTCATCAATATAATAAAAAAGATTACACCGCAAACCAATATATAATTCATCCTCGTTTCCTCCTCAGTATTGTTAACCCCATTATAATTCATTTTCCCTTCCCCTTCAAACATAAAAACACACCTTTCCTAGTGCTTCGGTCAAAGAAGCCATTTTAAGAAAGGTGTGTTTTATTCTATGAAATAGATTAGACGAATCATTGGTATCAGATCATTTAAATAAAATAATTGCATATCCCTTTTTACTCATAAGCCCGTTCGTCATGATCCAATTCTTTTTCAATACAGCGATTATTATCTTCTTCATTGATCTCCATTTTTGATACAGACACTTCATAAGCAATTTTAGTGATAACCTGATCCTCTTGCACTTTTTTCTGGTATTCCCTACTTTGCACTCTTCCCCAAATTTTGATATGATCGCCTACATGTAATTTTTCTGAATACCTTGCATTCCTACCCCAAGCAATACATGGTATATAATCAGACTTGTTGTAGGGACGGTTTACAGCAATCAGCATATCTGTAATTTCTCTACCAAAGGGGGTTGTTCTATATACTGGTTCTTTGCAAATAAACCCATCTAGAAAAATTTGGTTTGGGTTCTTAACTTCCTCAATACTCTCACAAGGGCTCATATCACGGGCAAAAATCGTCAGTACCAGTTTATTATTTCCGTCCTTATACTTATTGTATGAACGCAATTGACCCTCTACCTTTACTGCAAACCCAATCTTTAGATCAAGTTCTACTAAAATGCGCTCAGAAACA
The DNA here is from genome assembly GCA_937948705.1 of uncultured Anaerosolibacter sp. The sequence goes on from CALECF010000108.1 coordinate 8,005, forward strand.
GTCACCGGTAGTACATCATTGTAGTCACTCAGCCTAGGTATTTTTATATCGAATGTATAGAAACCCTCCCCATACATTTCATGGCTAAATTCTAGCTCTGATAGTACTTCTCCCACGACGGAAACCATATTTGTTTCAATTACTTTATCCTGCATTTAACCCCCACGCTCCTTCCCAGTTCTTATGTATTTTTTTAGGGTTAACCTACAAATATATTTATTCACAAGAAAACAAGATTATGATTAAAGAATAAAAATAAGAAGAGAATTCTTTCCTGAATTCTCTTCTTATTTTTAAATTCCATGGTTATTTATCTTGACTCATATTTTACTCCTTTTGTTGTTCGATCATGAACTTGCAAAGCTTCTAACGTTTTCTCTATTGAAATTCCATACATCAATCCAGCTCCAATCGTTGCAAGTGCATCGTGGATATCTTCTTTCCCTAGGTTTGGGATACATACTGGAAATTCCATCGGATCAAATTCCAACCCACTTCGAGGGGTAATTCCTCTTTGAACGCAACATGTAAAATGAAGGTTTGATGCAGCTTCAATGCTTGACGCTGTAATCGTAGCTCTTGGGCAAAGACCATAGGTAATGATGAGTTTATCCTCTAGACAGTCTGCAAAATTGATGTGGGCTTCATCATCCACATTGATAATCGCAAACCCTTTTGAAGAAAGATTTTTAACGATATCCCTCATTCTATGATTCTGTTCCCTAAAATTCTCCCCAAGAAAGATGTGTATGATACTATCCAAAGGGATATTGGATACGTTATATTGATGAGAAGATTGAACAGGTAAATGAATGATAGCATATTCCAATTCTCCATTACTGGCATTCATATGGGAACATAGTATTTCTTTTAAATCTACAGCATCACCCTGCAAATCAGTGGAATCAATAATGGCTACCTTTTTCCCTTCATTCATGAAAAGATGACTTAGAGTACCTAATATTCTTGCGTCTTTATGCTCTCCTATCATTCCAATAATCTTTAGGTTCTCTAAACTATCCTTGCCCAGGACGTCCCCCATCTTTTCCCTGCCTCTTAGATATTCTTCCATATTTTTTTCCTTAATCATTACTGGCATCAACTCCCTATAAAATGAAGGTATAATAGAGTAGTTTATCCCCATTTAGAATTGCTATGTATCTAGGTCAAACAATTTATACGAAGTCCTACATAATCTTTCTTTTTCATACCCATAAAAAATAGCGAGTCTTGATGGCTCGCTATTTTTCCAATATTATTTTTTAGAATGAAACGCTCTGCTCAGCAGGTAAATAAAACCGCCTCCATAAAACCCTAAGGTAATCGTCATCATAATAATTGAAGTTGTAGACATTTCTTTACCTCCTTTATTTCATGTCTTCTTCTGACTCCATGATATCTCGTCCTTGACCAATCTTCCTAGCAAGCCAGTTGTTCGTTAAAAATGCTGCTGTGAGAAGAATGGCAAACTGCAGTACGATCGTTCCTACACTAAACACTTCCATTGGATTCCACCAGTTGTCTGGGTACCATGTAATAGCTTGCCATAGCCACCACCCAATAATACTGATCACGAATACAGGAAACAAGGACACACTGATGGTCCACCATCTATTGATTTTGAAGTCTGACCATTCTGTATTAATATCATTATTTCTTATCTTCTCTAATCCATACTTCATCAGGGCGATGGAAACAAACAATCCACTAAAGAGTAATCCAACACCCCATACCCAATCTTGATTATCTAGAAAATCTAGACTATAGGCCGATGGGATTCCCAACAAGAATCCGCCTATAACCACGATAAGCGTCGCTTTCTTTCTATCCATGCCAGCATCCATGAAGTTTCTTACCCCCACTTCGATCATTGGGAGCAGCGATGTTAGTGCTGCAATGGACATGGCTAAGAAGAATACGGATGCCAATACAGAACCAAATGGCATGGTTGTAAACAGTTGCGCTAAGTAGATAAATGTGATTCCTGTGTTTCCGGCCGTTAAAGCCTTCTCTACTGCTGCTGGACTTCCGGAGAGGGCAAAGATAGCTGGCAACACGGTAATTCCACATATCAGAGCGCCTACGTTATCACTAAAGCCCATGATCATACAGTTTCCTGACACATCTTCCCTTTTCTTTGTATACACGGCATAGGTAATAATAAATCCCCATCCAGCCCCAGTGGACCATGCTGCTTGGGTAAATGCCTCAAGCCAAATCTTTGGATTGGCTAACATATGAAGCTTAGGACTAAATAAATATTCTAATCCCTTTGCTGCACCAGGCAGGGTTAACGTTCTGAGGGCCAAGAGAATAATAAGTGCAAATAAGGTTGGTATCATGATTTTAGAAGCCTTTTCAATACCAGAGTTCACACCTCTATAAATGATAAACCCTGCAATAGACATCGATACAAAGTGGAAAAATATCGTTTGAGAAGGTGTTGTTGTAAAGGTCTTCCATAATGATTCCGTTACCTCACTGGTTACTGGACTATTAAAGGCGCCAGACATTGCTAAGGTAAAGTACTTCACACACCAGCCCATAACAACAGAATAATAAAACATAATTGCTAAACATACGGCTGCCAGCCATGTTCCCATCCAAGTATATTTCTTTCCAACATAATCCCGGAATGCTCCAATAGTACCAAGACCTGTTCTCCTACCCATAACCATCTCACCCATTAGAAGTGGTATAGACCACACAAATAGAGCGATTGTCCAAGCGATAATAAATGGCCCTCCGCCATTGGCAGCTGCAACTCGTGGAAATCTCCAAACGTTACCCGTTCCTATGGCCATACCAATGGATGCTGCAATAAAGCCCCATCGGCTTCCCCACTGCTCCTTTTTTCCTGACATTTGATTTCCTCCTTTTTATGGCTTAATATTAAACCTTGGTTATAATCATTCCCTTCACAAACCCTAGCAATACAAAAAAACTCTCATCCCTGAAAGGGACGAGAGTTACCCGCGTTACCACCCTAATTAATCAATCGTGCACAATTGATTCATCTTGACTCTCCATAACGGGATGAGTTCCGGGTGGCTTGCTCACCACCTGCTCCAGAGCGGGTTTCAAAAAGCTTGTTTGCAAGTCTCTCACCAATGACCTACTCTCTGTGAAACACTACTTTTTTACTTTTCTCTTTCACTGCATTTCCTTGTGTTTATGTTTATACAATATCATATATAAAAATTAGACGTTGGTCAATTCTAAAGTCTATTTTTTATGTAAAAACTTTATATTCTACAATGCATTCTTTAAGACACCCACAGATACCAGTGTATACTATTCCTACTGTGGCATTTTTTTCTGCATCCCCGTATGGTCAATATAATAATCTTCCTTCATAATCAATTGAGAGATAGGTACAATCTCATATCCTTGCTTTTGTAACCTTTCGATGACAAGGGGAAGATACTCTAAAACATATTTTGCATTGTTATGAAATAATACAATAGAGCCTTTTTTTACATTTCTAGTCACTCGATCTACCACGGGCTGAGCGCCAAGCTCTTTCCAATCTAGAGAATCCACATCCCATTGAATTGTATAGTATCCATTATTTTTTCCTGTTTCGATCAATCGATTATTATAATCTCCAAAAGGAGGCCTAAATAAAGTAGGCTTTTTACCAGTTATTTTCTCGATTTTATCACCTGTGGTATTTAGCTCTATGGCAATTTGCTCCTCTGACAGCTTTGACATATGGGGATGGGTACTTGAATGATTTTCAACATCATGCCCTCTATCACTGATTTTCTTTACCTCATCAGGATATTTATCCACCCAGAAACCAACCAAAAAGAAGGTAGTCTTTACATTATACTTGTCGAGAATATCCAAAATGCCATCGGTATACTGATCTCCCCAGGCTGCATCAAAACTGATCGCTATCTTTTTTTCTTCCGCATCTACACAATAAATTGGCAGAATTTTATCTCGGTTAAAAACAGATAACAACTTATTGCCAAACTCTCCGTATCGGGTAAATACTGTCCCTGCTAATAATACAACTAAAATAAGGCCTAATGCAATTTTTTTATTTACAATAAATATTTTCATTCCGATTCCCCCTTTGTTGCCAACGATGGTTCCTATACTAATTTATTCTAGGTTTTTTGTTATATGCATGAAATTATTTTTCTCTTTAAGCATAGGTTTTTTATTCTTAAGATACATATAGTAAGAACGATAAATATAGGAGGGCATCATATGTTTATTTCAATGTCATTAGGGCTAATCATTGGTCTAACAATTTTTTTTATCGCAATTTCTATCATGTCAAAGTCAGTAAGCAGCGCTGCTGACTACCAATTCAAAAAATGGGTATCCATTCTCACCAACAATCCATTTATGGGTATTCTGGTGGGTGGCATCGTCGCTGCCATTACCCATACCAGTAGTGGTACCACCGTCATGGTGGTAAGCTTAGTGAATAGTGGTGTAATGAATCTTTATCAGGCTACAGCAGTCATCATGGGTGCCAACATTGGCTCCACCTTTACAGCCCAGCTCATTAGTTTTAATTTTTATGCAGTGATTCCCCATATCCTTTTTATTGGTGTATTATTTTATTATCTAAATTTCCATCCTGCCATGAAACAACTTGGGAGATTTACCATTGGATTTTGCTTATTATTTGTTGGCATACACATCATGAGCCGCTCCATGGATCCCTTGAAGAATATACCAAGTTTTCAAGCCCTTATGCTCTCTATTGAAGACCAAAGCTTTAAGGGCGTATTCGTAGGCATGATCATCACTGCCATTATTCAGAGCAGCAGCACTGGTGTTGCACTCCTTCAAAGTTTTGGCTTTCAAGGACTTATCAATCTTGCCCAAGCCTTACCTATTCTTCTAGGGCAAAATATCGGAACCTGTGTTACCACCCTCATGGCCTCTTTTGCTGTGGATAAGAATGGAAAAAGGGCTGCAATTATCCACTTGTTCTTTAATATCATTGGCGTAGCTCTGCTGTATCCTTTCATGGATACATTTGCCCAGTTTGTTTCCCAATTAACACCTTTAAATACAGTGCGACAAATCGCCAATGCCCATACGATTTTTAATGTCCTCAATACCCTTATACTGATTCCATTCATTCCACAACTCGTATGGATTTCTCAAAAAATAATAAGATAGTCCAATTAAGTTGGACTATCTTATTATTTTTCTAATACATAAGTTCTTATTTCACGGTTGCCTACTTTTGTCATATCAATGGCTTCCTTGAAATTCTCTGGCAACGTCACAGTGTCAGGATCCCCATCAGATACAAATCTTGTTCGTCCCCCCTTATCAAACTGCTCCAGCCAGTTGTACATTCCTACACCTTGTACATATTTTTCCAATTCGCTTCCTCTAATTCTATGAATTGCCAGTGGATTAAAATCTTTATGATATGGAGATTTATCTGGATCCCATCCTACGTTCAAAATAGCGATATTTCTATAGCTAATCCCTTCATGGGTACCTTTCTCTAAATAAGTATACAAACTCTTATCCTTTGGTCTAGAGCCAAAAGGTAATGCCAAGGTATTTACTTCATAGTCCGGTAGATATTTGCCTATCATTTCCACAATACCTGCCAGTTCTTTCTGCATTCTTGGTGCATCTGCCTTTGTAAAATCCACATGAGTAGCTGTGTGATTGCCTACATCCATGCCCTTTTCCACAATGTATTTCAATTTAAAAGCCAAGTGTTCCTTCTGACCAAATGGAACGTTATCATTGACGAAAAAGCTGGCTTCTAATGGAAAATCCGGATGTTCTTCATGAAACTTTTCTAGAATCCCCACTGCACTGTTTGGATCAACGCGCCATTCACCTTTGCTATCTTGAATCAAGCTAAAATTATTTTGCCATCCATCATCAAAAGTTAATACTACCGGTGTGTATCCTGCTTCGATTGTAATATTTCCTATAACATAATCCTCTAAACTAATGGGTCTATATCCTTTGTCGTACAATACTTGTAAGTCTTTTCTAAAATTATCTGGCGTCCTTGTCCACTCTGCCTCAGGCTCTGAAATATTGTGGTACATGAGCACCATAATCTGGCCTGCTTCATTTGGCTTTATGGCTTGTAAATCGATTTCTTTTTTCACCTCTAGTGGTGTTTCTACTTCCTGAACCTGCTCCATGGAACCACCAGGCTTCGATCCTGCTCCCTGTGGATTCTGGGATGCCGCACTGTTACATCCAGTAGTAAGTATCATAGATGCCATTGCCATTGCAATGATCTTTTTGTTTCTGATCAATATAGTGTCCCCCTCTTATTCTGTCTATATGTCAATTATATATCAGCCTCGTCCTATTTTCCAGTCGAGGTATTTTGCTAATGATTTCCTTGTGTAAAACTATCTGCACTTACATATTTTGAATATTATCTATAGATAATTTCCAACATATTTTTGTTGCAGAAGGTGACAATAGTAATGAGTAGTTTGATAACGCAATCTATTCTTCAAGAAAGGAAGTGGATGCAATTGTCTGTTATCAGAAGTCAATACACCACTGTAAAAGGTGAACGTACAGAGTTAGGTAGAAGAACCTTTAAATTTGAAGAAAGACATTATCATCGGGAAGAAAAATCCCAGCATGCTCAGTTGGAAAGTGTCCATCAACATGGCACGAGAAAAGACCTAAAAGTCAAGATGAATCGCAAGCTAACATAGGGTAGGAATTTCTACCCTATCTTTTTAAAACACTTTGTCCTTTTGGGCATTGTTTGATACAAACTCCACATACAGAGCCCCTTCCAATATGTTGATAATGCTGATGCATATGCAGGCTACACGCCTTGGCATCTAAAATTTCTTCCCTCTCCATACCAGGCTCCCAAAGTTTTCCCCTTAGAGCTAATGCCGGACAGGCTTGAACACATCTTTTACATAGGCCGCATTTTGACTCGATCATCGGTGAATCATAGTTCACATCCATATTGGTTAGTACCGTTCCTAGTCTAACTCTTGGACCATAAGCTTCCGTTACCAAGCTTCCATTTTTCCCAATCCATCCAATTCCTGCCCGAGTAGCTGCTGTTCTATGCTGAAAAATCCCTCTATAATAATTACCGTCCACATTTACAGATTGAGATGCTGCGATGGCCATGGCTAGATAACCCCATTCCTGTAATTGCATGGTAATCTTTAGGCTAATTTGATCTATAAATGCGTTTACGCTTCGATAATGATGGAAATAGGTGTGGGTTGGTGCTGCATCGATTTGGCTGATGATTTCATCCGATAGCCGTATAGCCAGAGATATTCCTGTTTTTAAGTGTTTGTATTCTGTAGGTAATACATTCTCTAAGTTTCCATATCCAACTTTGGAAGCACCCCACTCCAAAATTTTGTTTTTCAATTCCAAGTCTCTATTCATTCATATCCCATACTTTCTCAATTATATTTCATTATCTATTGTATCTCGAGTTCCTCAGTTTTAATATATCTTTATGAAGGAAATATATAGTTATTTGTATTTTTTCCAATAATTATGTACGCTAACACAAAGTTCCAACATATTTCATTTCTCTCTTGGTTAAATTAATAGTACAACATTGAAAGATGTTGTACAACCCACACAACTCAAGACAACTTAGGAGGGATATTTTATGGCAAATAATAATAGAGTAGTGGTACCTGAAGCAAGAGCTGCATTAGATCAAATGAAATTAGAGATCGCCGGCGAACTAGGACTATCTAATTACGCTACAACTGATAAGGGAAATTTAACTTCAAGACAAAATGGTTATGTTGGCGGATATATGGTTAAGAGAATGATTGAATCTGCAGAAAGATCAATGGCTGGCAGATAATTCTAATCGAAAAAAAACGAAAAGGAGAAAGAATGATTTCTTTCTCCTTTTCGTTTTTTGTACACTTCTTAACCTCATTCTATGCTATAATTTATTATGTTAAGCAAATATATTTGATACTTGCAGAAGTAGGTGAAACTATGTTTTCCAATAATACACAACAACAAGCAGAACAAAAACTAATTTTACTACATATTTTTCATGAATTTAACATTCCCCTTACCAATACACAAATCACTGAGTTTGTCATGGAAAAAGACTACATGAATTATTTTTCACTTCAGCAGTATTTAGGTGAACTAGTCTCTTCCCACATGTTAGAATACACTGCCAGCAGTGATCAATACTTTTATCTTCTCACCGAAAAAGGGAAGAACACCCTTCAATATTTTAAAGATCGTCTATCTTCGGATATGGTTACGACGATCCAAAAGTCTGTCAACCTTAAAAAACAGATGTTTTTGAAAGAAATGGAAATAACGGCGGAGTATATAAAGAAAAAAGATAGTGAATACATCGTCGATCTTAAAGTTGTTGAAAGCGATATTACCTTGATTGACCTTAAGTTAAGTGTAGTTTCCAACAAACATGCGAAGCAGATCTGTGAAAAATGGAAAAGTGAAGCACCCAACTTATATGGTGAGATTATCAACCTGTTGATTCAACAGTAAAACCCTTTATTTTTTAAAAATAAAGGGTTTTATATACATAGGATACCATTTGGTTCTAACCCAATTCCGATATGTCTTAATACCTTCCATTGAGCCATATCTATGACAGTCAAAGTATTGTCTTGCATATTCGAAACAAAGATGTATTTATTGTGCCGATCCTTTGTGATGCTATTTGGCATCCTTCCAACGTTAATTCTGCCCACTACTTTCCGATCCTCTATACGTAAGACGTGTACTGCATTGAGGTCTGCGTCCGTAATAAATAGGTGTTTTTCGTCACGATCTAAGACTGCTTCCATGGGCATCCGGCCTAGTCGAATCCGATCCACAATCTTCATATAGTGAGTATCAACGATGGTAATGTACCCACCCTCTATGGCAGAAAAGCTTGTGTTTACAATATATAATAAGTTTCCCTTCTCATTAAGGGTTAAATGATACGGATTCATACTTACCCGAACAGATCTCTCAATATCATTTGATTCTGTATCAATCACGGTTAATAAATTAGTGTCTAAATTGGTGACATACAGTTTCTGCCCATCTCTACTCAACTTCACATCATGAGGCATGCCCCCTACAGGAATCTGTGTGTGTAATGCTCTAGCTTCCAAATCAATTACCGATATAGAGTTTGAATCTGCATTGGATACATATAAAATTTTGTTTTTTCTACAAAGTTCCATGTGGGTAGGACAGCTTCCAGCACATATCTCATCAATGACTGTGTTAAGGATTAGATCAATGACACTAATGCCTCCAGAGTGAGCATTTGTAGTGTATAAGTACTTTTTATTGTAGTCAATGGTAATGTGGTGGGGTCCCAGTATCGGTTTCTTGATTGTTCTTAAATAACGTCCGTGATTGAGATAAATCTTGCTTCGCTCCTTCATCTCATTTAAATCTATAATCGATATGGTATCTTCTCCCATATTGCTTACAAAAACGATATTTTCAAAGCCCATTACCATCCCATCACCCCATAGCAAAGTTGCATTTTCCTGTTTTCGTCGCTTTATATCATAGTATGCTTACTGCCTATTGTTGTGAATTGTTTTTATTGACCTTTGTATCCTGTTGTATTAATATATTTAATGGACTACATAAGGTAAAACAGGAGGATGCACATGTATATTTATAAGACAACGGGTGTTTGTTCAAAAGAAATTGAGTTCCATGTAGAAGAATCTATTTTGAAAGAAGTGAAATTTTACGCAGGATGTCCTGGTAGTCTCCAGGGTATGAGCAGGTTAATATCTGGTATGCATATTGATGATGCCATCGAAAAATTGCATGGAATCATTTGCGGCGGAAAAAATACATCCTGCCCAGATCAGTTGGCAAAAGCCCTGATGTTATTGAAAGAAAAGATTGCATAAAATACTATATAAATAAGGTACCAACCCAGGTTGGTACCTTATTTATATAGTATTTTATGATAGAGATTTTCCTTTGAACACTTTAACTGTCTCAATTTAGCTTCTCGAATCAATTGATCACATCGCTTCCGTGTTTCATCGTCATCTATCTCTTGGACTCGCATGCGATCAAAAATATGATAGATCTCGATAAGCAAATCGCTATCCTTCACTTTTTTGTATGGCCTAAATTCTAGTACTTTCATGATTTCTCCCCCGTTTCTATTGCTATTATATTCTTCGAGGGAGGAAATATGATTGTTTGTTTATTAAGCTTCCCTTAGAAAATTCGTGGTTGTCTGCACTACAGATCCGCAGGATAAGTTCTTAATTTTTTAAAATTGTTCGCACATCTCCAATCATATAAAGAGATCCACAAAAGACAATCACATCATCTGTGGAGGATCGATCTAATGCCTCTTTCACAGCCCTAGAAATGGTCTCTGTCTTCATGGTTACTTCCCCATAGGCACTTACCTGCTCAGCCAGCTTATCTAGATTCATTGCCCTAGGATTATTAGGTTTTGTTAGAACAATGCGGTCTGCTAGGGGCACAATTTCCCTTAACATACCTTCCACATCCTTATCTCCTAGAATTCCCAACACCAAGACAATGGTTTTTCCAGCATAGAGCGTTCTAATTGTTTTTGTCAACGCCTGCATCCCATGAACATTGTGGGCACCATCTAATATAATCGTAGGGTTTCTTCTAATGATCTCCAACCTTCCTGGCCATTTGGCATTCTCAAACCCCCTATACAGGGCTTCTTTTGAAATTGGAATCTGGTGAACAGATTCGAGGGTATACAAGGCAGCTAAAGCCACCATAGCATTATGGACTTGATGCTCGCCCAGCATGGAAATTTTGAGGTTTTCCAATCTCTCATCTCCATAAAAGCCACGAAAGCACTGGCCAGAATCATCATAGGAAACCATTTCAACCTTGTCAATTTGTGCTACCGTTAGAGTTGACTTAAGCTCCATGGATACCCTCTCTATGACCTCCATGGCCTCTTCTCTTTGTGGATAAGTAACCGTTGGACAATTACCCTTGATGATACCCGCCTTTTCAAATGCAATCTTTCCTAAGGTATCCCCCAAATAATCCATATGGTCATAATCAATGGGCGTAATAACGGAAACCAGAGGATGATCCATAACGTTGGTAGAATCTCCTCTACCGCCAAGACCTACTTCTAAGACTAAATAGTCCACTTCTTTGCGTTTGAAATACTCAAAACCGATGGCTGTGACTACCTCAAATTCTGTGGGATGGCTTTTTCCATGGGACAGCATTTCTTCAACCTTGTCCTTGGTAAATGCCGTAACTTCCGCCAATTCGTCCTCCGAAATATCTATACCATTTATTTTAATACGCTCCGTAAATTTCTCAAGATAGGGCGAAGTGTATAAGCCTACCTTATAACCTTGCTCAGTCAATACACTACTGATGTAGGTGCATGTAGACCCTTTGCCATTGGTTCCTGCCACATGTATCACCTTTAGCCCCTTGTGAGGATCCCCCATGAGATGTAGAAGGTAATTTATATTGTCCAATCCTAGCTTGCTTCCAAACTTATAGATGCTATGAATATACTCCAAAGCTTGTTCATAATTCATCCAATCTTCCCCCACCTTTGCTATTTAGAACAGCCGGGTCTTAGACCCGGCTCTTTATTATTTCATTTTTTTCTTAAGTTGCTCCAATCTCTCCAATACTTTTTCCATCATATTTTGGTAGCTGCTTTGCTTTTCTGTTTCCTCTTGGATTACCTCTTGAGGCGCCTTTGCTAAAAAGCCTTGATTGCTAAGCTTTCCACTTAATCTCTTGAGTTCTCCTTCAAGCTTGTTCTTTTCTTTTTCCAACCTTTCAATTTCCTTTTCAAAGTCTACCAAATCATCTAGTGGTAGGAAAATTTCTACTTCCTTGGTCACGGCTGATATGGCATCTTCAGGAATATCCTCTTTTGCCATCTGAATAACAACCTCTGATGCACTTGCTAAGGTTTTAAAGTACTCTTTCCCCTGGGTGAGAGCTGCAAAGGCTTCTCCTGTTGCCACCCCAATCACCCTTGCCTTCCTTGAAGGAATAACATTCATTTCCGAACGAATATTTCTAACACTTCGAATCGCTTCCATGATGATCTCCATGTTTTGTACTTCCGTAGAATAGTTCAGTTCTTCATTGTATTGAGGCCATTGTGCAATCATTACACTGTTCTCTTTCGTGGTAGGGAGGTGCTGCCAAATTTCCTCTGTGATAAATGGCATAAACGGATGCAATAGCTTTAATATATTCTCTAATACATAGGTTAGGGTATACAGCGCAGCTCGTCTTGTATTTACCTCTTGCCCATAGAGTCTTGGCTTCACCAGCTCGATATACCAGTCACAGTACTCGCTCCAAATAAAGTCGTAAACCTTCTGTACGGCCATGCCAAGCTCGAACTTTTCAAGATTTTCAGTTATTTCCTTCGTTACTGTATTCATTCTAGATAAAATCCATTGATCAGCCAAAGTCAAGTATGGCTTACTTTCCTCCATGTTGAGTCCGTCTTCATTTAAATTCATCAACACAAATCGGGTTGCATTCCATAGCTTATTGGCGAAATTTCTGCTGGCCTCCACTCTCTCCATGTAAAAGCGCATATCATTTCCCGGGGAATTTCCCGTAGCCAAAGTGAATCTTAGGGCATCAGCACCATACTGATTGATAATATCCAATGGATCAATGCCGTTACCTAACGATTTACTCATTTTTCTTCCTTGCCCATCTCTTACTAGACCATGAACAAATACATATTTGAATGGAATTTCCTCCATCTGTTCCAGGCCAGAGAATACCATTCTTACAACCCAGAAGAAAATGATATCATACCCTGTTACCAATACATCCGTAGGATAGAAATACTTTAATTCTGGTGTATCTTCCGGCCATCCTAGTGTTGAGAAAGGCCATAGTGCAGAACTGAACCAAGTATCTAACACATCTTCATCCTGCTTCAGAACTTTACTGTGGCATTGATGACATCCTTCAGGTACTTCTCGTGATACAGTAATTTCACCACAGTCTTGGCAATAATATGCAGGGATTCTGTGTCCCCACCAAAGCTGACGAGAAATACACCAATCCTTGATGTTTTCTAACCAATGAAGATATGTCTTACTAAAACGATCTGGAACAAATTTTAATTTTCCATTATGAATCACTTCAATAGCGGGTTTTGACAACTCTTCCATTTTTACAAACCACTGATCTGATAACCTTGGCTCTACAACAGTATTACAACGATAGCAAATTCCTACATTATGTTGGTGCTCTTTCACCTGCATGAGGAACCCTTGTGCTTCCAAATCCTCTACCAATGTCTTTCTACAAGCATAACGATCCATTCCTTCATACCTGCCAGCATGTTCATTCATGGTAGCATTCCCATGCATCACGGTAATCTGAGGCAAATTATGTCTTAATCCTACCTCAAAATCATTTGGGTCATGGGCAGGTGTGATCTTTACAGCACCTGTACCAAATTCCTTATCAACATACTCATCAGCTATTACAGGTATTTCTCGGTTTACAATCGGTAGCATCAAGATCTTGCCGATAAGGTGACGGTATCTCTCATCCTCTGGATGAACGGCAACTGCTGTATCCCCCAGCATTGTTTCTGGTCTTGTTGTTGCAATTTCTAGATATTCATCAGAATCTTTTACGGGATACTTGATATGCCAAAAATGCCCTTGTTTTTCATCATGATCTACTTCTGCATCAGACAAGGAGGTCATACAGTCAGGACACCAATTAATGAGGCGATTGCCCCTGTAGATATATCCCTTTTCATAAAGCTTGATAAACACTTCTTTAACAGCTTTGCTGCATCCCTCATCCATGGTAAATCTTTCACGGGACCAGTCACAGGAATTTCCAAGCTTCTTCATCTGATCCACGATTCTACCACCGTATTCATCTTTCCAGGCCCAAGCTCGCTTTAAGAATTCTTCTCTACCCAGTTCTTGTTTACTAAGCCCTTCCTCCTCTTGAACCCGCTCAACCACCTTTACCTCTGTGGCAATACTAGCATGGTCAGTACCCGGCAGCCATAAAGCCTCATAGCCCTGCATTCTCTTCCAACGAATCAAAATATCCTGTAAACTATGATCTAATGCGTGACCCATATGGAGTTGACCTGTTATATTAGGTGGTGGTAATACAATGGTAAAGGGCTTTTTATCTTTATTTACCTCCGCTTTAAAATAACCTTTTTCCATCCATTCATCATAAATTCGTTTTTCAAAATCTTGAGGATTATAGGTTTTGTCCAAGTTTTTGATTTCCATACAAACACTCCCTTTGTCAAATTAGAATTTCTTTATAAAGCGAAGCAATCCAGGGGCTATTCAATTCTTATCTCCTATTTAAAGAAACGGAAGATTTAGAACTGTTAGTCATCGGATAAATCTCAAATAGCTTGGTACTTCACTCCTAAAAATAATTACTGCCCCTGCCACTGCGAAAGTAAATCCGATAAACTTGATTTGTAACCCACGTTTCTGTCCCATACCTGGGACAAGCTTTGTGATCAATCCAGTACCATATACCAAGATAGCACCTACTATAATGAGTATCAATCCCACATGAAACATACCTTTCACCTCATAGAACAATATAAAAAAACCCTTCGATCCTTAATTTAAGGACGAAGGGTTACTCGCGGTACCACCTTAATTCCAGAATAAATCCTGGCTCTTTGTTCATCTTTAACGGGATTATCCGACTGAACCTAATACCATCGTTTCTCAGTTCAGCAACTCAGAAGCTACCTTCGACTACACTTGCTTAAGAAATCTCTCAGCCCATGGATTCCCCTCTCTTAAAGCAGTACCTAATCTACTCTTCTTCTTCAATGTCTTTGATAAAATTCTTATTTTCCATAATTATATACGATGCAATTCAAAAGTCAAGATACTTTAGGATATTTCATATATAGATGCATGTTTTAAGAACCTAATTGAAGCAAAACCATGGATGATTTTAGATTAAACTCTCTCAATCACACATCAATATTCTTATGAATCTGCCTAAAGCTAGATACATAGTTGTGAAAAGCCAGCAAAGTAAAGGCAACTGCCAGCACCATGACAAAAGTGGCAAAGGGCAGATGAAGTACGACCGCTAGGATCCCTACATAAATCATCACCGTTGCAATTTTTCCGTAGTGATTGGCAGGAATCACAACTTTGTCCTTATAGTAATAAAGTATGAGTGCACCGAGGATCATCAATAACTCTTTCGCACCAATCACAACAATTACCCAAAGGGGGAGAATGCCTATATCCGTAAAGCAAAACAATACGGTTAACTGCATTAGCTTGTCGGCTAGGGGATCCATTGCCTGCCCCCACTTTGTAATCATATTATATTTTCTTGCAATATAACCATCTAATACATCTGTAATGCCTGCGAATAGAAAGATTGAGGTGGCCGTCATTATACTTCCCTGACCTTCTCCATATAACACATAAATAAAGACAGGAATTAATAAGAAACGCACAACGGTCAATAGATTCGCAATATTCATCTGTCACCCCTTTTCTTGCCACTCCGACATATTTTATCTATACTATTATATACTGTATTTTACTATTCTACCCAAAATGCCTATATTCTATCAAGTCGCCTTATGAAAAACTTGCCAGATAAAAATAGAATCATCCAAAGTTGGATGATTCTATTTTTATCTAATTTACACTTAAGGTAAGTTCCATGAATTTGCCTGCTTCTTCAGCAATCTTTATGACTTCTTCTGTAACGATCTGCCCCTCATAAGCAATCAGAACATCTCCATCCAGAATGGATTTCACCAATTCCCTGCCTAATAAATATTCTTTCTGCTTCCTTTCAATGGCTTCAGCAGTTTCGGCTGGCTCAACAATTGTTTCCATAGGCTTATTACCTTTTAATACTTCATCAATAGAGGCCATCAACTTATCATGAATGTCATGCTCTACGATGGTAACTTCTTTGCCAAAGGTAATAATGGATTCTGCAGAAATAAACTTGGTGTCACCATCTTTTCCGATTTCACAACCCAATATTTTACCATTTTCATCATCAATGAAAATTTCTGTAATCAGCCCTAGATGCTTACCCTTTTTTGTAAATATCTTAGAATTAACCACGGACACATTTTTACCTAGCAAATCAACTACCTTTGAGTCCTTTTGGGCATCTACCACCAAGTCAGAAGTCTCAATCATCAACGCCTCATCACCAATCCCCATGATTTTACTCATAGGCACCACTTTGACATTAAACATAGATTGATCATCCACTAAAAAATATTCTAATTTCCCCTCCTTTGGCTCAATCACAATATCCTTAATTTTTCCAATCTCTTTGCCTTCAAATACGCTAATGATGGGCAAATGGATAATTTCCTTCAAACTTTTCACTTCATTTTCCCCCTTATATCCTAACTTCTCAAAATGTTTGCAACTTCTTCCATTCGGTGATTCTGTAAGGAATCTCTATGTTGTTGTACAAAGCAATACAAAACATTCTCTGCCTGTTTTGGTTGTCCCATTTCTTTGTAAATAGACGCGATACTTATACAGCTAGAAAATTCTTCATCAAATGTGACGGCTCCCTTTAGGGATGCCATAAATCCTTCCAATGCCTTTACGTAATTTCCTTCTTCTCTATACCTAAGGGCTTGACGATATGGATCCAAAACTTCTGAGGATATGGGCTCTTCTCTGTGGGGGATGACCTGATCTTCTTCCTCACTAATCTCATCCATGTATAGGTAAGGGGAATCGAAGCACTCTCCAAGGAATCCCAAATATTCATCCTGCCCTTCCATGACTTCTAAAGCTTCTTCCATAGGCTCTGGTAACGCTTGGACTGATGTATATTGAATGGCCATCATATCCTCTATAGGAGCCGGCAGCAACATATGCTCACACAGCAAGGATGGTTTTGAAACCAAGTAATTCATTCCGGCAGGTACCAATGCTGTATATTTGCTATTCAGCATAAAGATAACAGTAACAATTACTATGCTATATAGAATTGCAACATTTCTGAAATTGTAATAGACTGCGAGAAAGGGAAACGTAAATCCAGTGGTCGTACCTAATAATGTACTATTCATAAATATTTTTTTGCTAATTCCCAATCTGTAAAAGACTTTGTCATAAGAAAAATAAAGCAATACATTCACCACGGTAATAAATAGAACTATCCCAATGATATCCCTCCTTTTTTAACATATTTCTTACTCTTTGTTTCACATTTCTACATATTGTGACGTATTCCTTTTCATTCCTATATATTCATGGCAAATGAGTCTATATGCCCATAAAAAAACAAGTCATAGGTCCTATGACTTGTTCTAATAACCAATGGTCCCCATCTTATCCGTCATAATCAGAGGTTTCTTCGATTCATCATAATTAGCTGCCAATACCTCGGCCACAAAGAGAGTATGATCTCCCACAACAAGGGTATCCTTTACACGACATTCCAGATTAACTATTGCCCCTTGAATATGAAACCCCTTCACGAATTTCGCGTCCTCTGTTTCAATGCTGGCAGCACTGAACTTATCTATTTCATAAGCTGTTTTCGTTCCACAAGAAAGGGCTAAGGCCTCTTGATCTTCTGAGAGCAATGCAAGTACGAATTCCCCAGTTTCCTCAATCAAGGAGTGTATATACCTTTCCGGGGCAATGCTGATCATAATCAATGGCGGGTGATTAGAAACCTTTGATATCCAAGCAACTGTGGTTGCACCCCTTTTATCGTCATTTTTTGCAACAACCACTCCTACAGGACTCACGATCTTTCGAAGCCCTTTTTTTATTTGATCCTCATTCATCCATCGAACCTCCCCTTATTAGGCGAAAAGAATACCTTCGCTCTAAGTAGTCTACCAGTTGTTTTACCATCTCTACATAATTGCTATTTAACACATCCCATTCCCGTTTATAGTTGGCATAGATATATCGCTTCATAGTGGATGATGGTAAATACCGATTTGTCTTCTGCTCGGCAAACTCTTTGTACACACATAGTCTAGAAATCCTTCCACTACCGGTTTGCAAATTCATAGGGTTAATTCCATGCTCGATTTCACTCTTGTGTACCAGCGCATACCAATAAAAGTCATCTACACTCCCCTTAATATACCCATATTTGTATTTGCCCTCATCAATTCTAATATTATAATGATCCACTTAACACTCTACCTCCTGCTTAAGACGACGTTTCTGTTATTTTGCTATAGATATATTCATTATTCTTGCCATTTAGGCATAGTTTTTACCATAGCGATTAAATTTTATCCGTCGTCGTCAGTAAGGAGTGTGCAATATGGTGAAATTCTTCTCTATCTGTCGTAGTTTATTCCTCTACCCCCTGGGACTTCTTTGTATCTATTACAGTCATAGTCTCCTTTCATTAAACTACTTAGCTTGGTTTGATGCCGTTTCAGAAAAAGAGAATAAGCTTTTCATCTACCTTTTGGCAAATCATGCCCTTGGCGGTATATTCTTAGCAATTATAGGTTTTATCCTTTTATTCTATATGGCCTATATTGCTGCGTTTACACTTCTGTATCACCATCATATGATTCCATGGTTGCGAACTGTTATTGTTTTTTGGCTCCTTTTATTATTAGTCTCTCTGGCTTACCACTCTATATTTCTTTATCAAATCTCCATTTCCCTGCTTTTCTTTTCTATCAGTATTTTTTTCTTTCTTTTGATCGCTCACCATTTTATGTTTTCTTCAAAAAAAATCCACTGAATGTTTCAGTGGATTTAAATCAATTATGCAATAGATTTTAAAAATTCTTTTTTTCTGCTCGTCATTTCTATATATTGCGCCTCGCTAATCGTTCCCTTTTCTAGCAAATCATCACAAAAACCAATAAACCTTTCAACGATATCCATAAGTTGTTTTTCTTCCATACTGTTTCCCCCTTACTGTATTTCTCCACTTTTTTTAATATTAGTAGATTATACGTCAAGGAAAGAAAAAATATACCTTCATTATGGATAAAATTTGTTTTTTTTACATTCTTCGCCTACTTATTAGACGATTTTGGCCTCATTAGCGTATATCGACATCCAGGCTTCCAGCCCCCATATCCAGATCCACATTTACTTTCTTTTGCGCACTGTCATAATTGGGTGATTGATAGTAGTCATGCTGGTAGTGCCATCCCAGGTCCTTTAAATTACTACTTTTTAAGGCCCCTTCCATTTTTACCTTGGCCCCTACCTCTTCAGGAATGCTGAGACTAATGCTTGCGGCACCGGTGTCTATTTTAACATTTACAGTTTCGATTTTATCTCCAAAAATAACCTTCACATCTGCAGCCCCTGCATCAAGCTCAACATCCCTTATACTTAACTGACTGAGGTCGATCGTGCCATTAGCAGCACCCATGTCTATATCTAAATCCCATAGGATCTCGTCATTGAGGTTAAACTGATAATTCATATCTTTCCCCAGTTTCATGAACTTGTTGCTTTGTTCTTTGAACTGCACATCTACGTGTTTTCCTCCGTCTTGACGACTGACTTTGTTTTTTACGTAGGGATTGGGTATGTTGGCATCCACAAGAAACTCTTTCGTATCTCCTATATAAATGCTGCCTCCTCCTAAATCCAACTCCAACCGACCTCTATTAGCTCCTGATTCATTGATTATCCGCACATTCCCATCATAAATTGTTTCCATCTGTCCCACCCTCTGCCCTTGGTAAAATCCATAGCCTATTACTACTATGAAAAATAATATCCACGTAGCGATTGGTAAGAAGCTATTCTTCTTAAATATCAAATTTATGCCGATTCCTACAAAAACCAAAGGCCACAAATCGCTGATTCCGTCCCACAAAGACCAAGTAATAAAGCCTAGATTTTCCAACATCCAGAATATGCCTAATAGAATAAGAACAATCCCTGGACCAATATTCTTATTTTTCACCTTAATTCTCTCCCTTCCCCCTATAGATGATATATATACCCCCACCAATCAGCAAAAGAGGCCAAAGTCGCCCGAAGTTTATCCAATGGAAGAACTGTTTTGAAAAAAAGACAACGCCCAGAACAATCAGTATGACACCTACCAAAGTTCTATTCTTATGACTTATTTCCTCTGGTGCATGATTCTCCCCTTGAAACATTGATGTTTGAACCCCCACATGACTCGATACACCCGAATGATGGGGATTCTCAGGAATGATAATAATACTAACCAAATAGGCAATGAATCCAATGCCCCCTGCTAATGTGATCAGAACCCAAAGCAATCTGATGAGGGTTGGATCTAAATCTAAATATTCAGCAATACCGCCACATACGCCACTGATTACACGATTGTTTTTTGATCGATATATTTGTCTTGTCATTTTACTACCCCTTTCATCCTTTCAAAAGCTTAAATGGGCTTCCGAGTATAAATTACTTTCATCATATAC
Organism: uncultured Anaerosolibacter sp.; assembly: GCA_937948705.1. The sequence continues at coordinate 28,415 of CALECF010000108.1, forward strand.
TACGAAAAAGAACTCCAAAGGTATGCATACCTATAAAGTTTTTAGAAATTCATCATAACTTTTAAATAAATACATTGCATTCGCCAATGATTGCTCACAGAAGAAAAAACACACCAGCCATCTACTGACCAGTGTGTTTTAAAGATTATTCATTCATTTGTTTTTCTTTGGTACCCACCTTTGTCACCTTTGGCGCAGCCAAATACTTATCAACATTCATCGTTTTTGTTTCTACAATTCTACCATCTATATATACTTCTTTGATAAGTTTAGATTGATAGCCGATATGACCTGAATCCACTACTTTCCTTTCACCCATAAGCATTGTGTCATCTGCAATTTCTTTGGAGGGAGCGGATACTATAGAAATCCTTTGAGATATTAGCTTTATCTCTTTATAATTCTCTGTGCTAAACAATTCAAAGACAATCTGGTTTCCTCTTACCTCACTGTGAATAAAAATATTGTAGGGTGTATTGTTTATAAATTTCAAATCCTTTGATCGCCAAGATACCGCAGCATCACGGCTTAACGGCACATAAGGCACTGTAAGACTATGATGATGTCTCTCTAAAATTTCAAGATCGAACAATAATGCAGCATTATACAAGGTTGTTGATACTTGACAGATCCCTCCACCTAGTCCAGTTTTCACTTGTCCGTTGACATAGATTCCAGCCTCTTGGTAACCATTCTCGATTGTTCTTTTACCTACAATTTGGTTAAAAGAAAATACTTGCCCTGGTGCCAGTACTGTCCCATCAATGGTGTTTACTGCTTTCTTCAAATTGTTTGTTCTTGTCCAATTACTCGGATCAAAGGTAGTACTAAAAACAGACACCCGTTGTTTCACGCCACCCTGTTCCAGCTGGTGCTTTGAAATCTCTGGCGGGACTTCTTTTAAAAGCATCTCTACCCGAATTTCCTTCCCAATACTTGAAGGATTTATTGTGGAAAATAGCTTTTCCTTATCAAATTTGTAGCCTTCTTCGCCACCTACAATGACAACCTTCCCATTTTCGTATCTATATTGAGCATTTTGTGGTTGTCCCAGTTCTATTTGATCAAAATAGGTAAGAGCTTCCATAAATCTAGCTTCATCCTTTGTATACTCAACCCTATATGCTTTACCCAGTCGATTGATTTCATGATATGCTTTGATCTTTTCGAGCAGCGTTCCTTCGTTTTCAACAATGTTTTTGAGTTCATTCAGAATGTCTAGCTTATTTGTTCCATATCCCAACATGTTCAATTCATATTCATGTTGATACACCTTATCTTCATCTTCAAATACAAGAATAATTTTCTTATCCATCATCTCTCTTTCAATTCCTTTTAGAATCCCTTGCACTTCCTGAATGTCTTTTCCTCCTATTGAGAAATCATTCACCATTACATTTTGGGGAAGGGCTTTATATATTTTTCCAACACTATTCATACCAAAAGTAACAATGGGTGTTGTAAATATGATTGCAATGATTAAGCCAATGAACATCTTGAATCTAAAAATCTTTTTCATGTGTTTCACCTCCACAACGAGTTTGTCTTTATTTTAATTGAACCAAAGAAATAACTTCATATCACCAATTGTTAAAGGGGTAGTATCTTACCCCTTAAGTATTAGACATGTTCTTTTATAAAAAGTTTCATATTCTGTCCTTCCTTTTATTGGGGTTATACTTAAAATTCTCTATATCTTCTTAACAAGAGGATCCTTGCTACGTATCAAGGATCCTCTTGTTTTCATATTTAAAAACTATCCTAATGCCACATCCAGTGTCATCATCACTGCAAAACCCAACATGGCACCCATGGTGGCAATATCTGTATTCTTCTCCATCTGAGATTCGGGAATCAATTCCTCTACAACGACAAAAATCATAGCTCCTGCTGCAAAGGATAAGGCATAAGGCAAAATTGGTTTCATCATCATAACAGCCGCCGCACCAACGACACCCGCTATAGGCTCTACCATTCCTGACGCCTGCCCATACAAAAAGCTCTTCCATCTTGAAAAACCTTCTCTTCGCAGAGGAACAGACACAGAAGCTCCCTCAGGAAAGTTTTGTAGTCCAATTCCTATGGCCAATGCCACAGCACCTGCCAGGGATGCAGAAGGAAGCCCTGCTTTTAATGCACCAAACGCTACCCCTATGGCCAATCCCTCCGGTATATTATGGAGGGTTATGGCCAATACCAATAAAACGCTCCTATGCCAACTAGTCTGAATTCCTTCACTTTCTTCTTTAGGAAATCCAGGATGAAGATGGGGTAAAAATTTATCGACCAGTCGAAGAAATACACCCCCCATCAAAAATCCAATCAATGGTGGCATCCATTTAATATTTCCTGCTGCTTCTGACATTTCAATGGCTGGTGCTAACAAGGACCAAAAACTCGCTGCAATCATAACCCCCGCTGCAAACCCTAACATCACATCTAAAACCTTCCGATTTACAGTTTTAAACACAAAAACAACTGCAGCCCCTAGGGCTGTAACAAACCATGTAAAGCAAGTCGCTACTAAAGCTTGATATATAGGGTCAAGCTGAATAAACCAAGATACAATCAAAGTATCGCCTCCTCCTAGATTAACATGGACTAATAAATTACTCGCTCACTTTCATCATATGCTGCACTAAAAAAAAATGGTCCTCCTGAGATTTATAATAGGGCTATGGGCCTCTGATGATGGCATCCTTCATTGGATTGAGTAACCATTATCTTTCTACTGAATATAATGAAACTATATATCCAAATCTTAATCTAATTCATTGGAGGGATTTTTTGTGAAAAGATTTAAAGTGATTGCTTTACTGTTAATCTTTGTAATGCTTCTTTCCACGGCATTAACAGGCTGTGGTGAAAAGGCATTAACAAAGGTTAGACTATCAGAAGTAACCCACTCCGTGTTCTACGCTCCCCAATATGTGGCAATCTCTGAGGGCTTCTTTGAAGAAGAGGGACTTGAGGTAGAGCTCATCAACGGGCAAGGGGCAGACAAAGTAATGACGGCCCTATTATCAGATCAGGTAGAAATCGGTTTTATGGGTCCCGAAGCTTCCGTTTATGTATATAACCAAGGCAAAGAAGACTATGCAGTTAACTTCGCTCAACTTACCCAACGAGATGGCTCTTTCCTGGTGGCCAGAGAACCTATGCCTAACTTTAGCTTTGAAGCATTGAGAGGCAAAAACGTGATTGGTGGAAGAAAAGGCGGTATGCCTGAAATGACCTTTGAATACGTACTCAGAAAGCATGGCATCGAGCCAGGAAAAGACGTGAATGTAAGAACCGATATACAATTTGCAGTCATGGCAGGGGCCTTCACTGGTGGAGAAGGGGATTTTGTTACTTTATTTGAACCTGTAGCTTCCTCCCTTGAAAAGGAAGGTAAGGGCTACATTGTCGCATCAATTGGTGCAGAGGCTGGCTATATCCCATATACATGTTATTCCGCGAAGAAAAGTTATATTGAAAAAAATCCAGAGGTAATTCAAAAATTTACAAACGCCATTTATAAAGGTATGAAATGGGTAGAAACCCATAGTGCAGCAGAAATTGCACAATCCATTGCACCTCAATTCCCAGATGCAGATATGGAAATCCTAGTAAAGGTTGCTGAAAGATACAAGAGCCAAGATACGTGGAAACCTGACCTTGTATTAAATGAAGATGGCTTAAATCATATGATGGACATTGTTGAGCAGGCTGGAGAATTAGATAAGCGTGCACCTTATGATAAGGTCGTTACAACAAAATTTGCTGAAGAAGCAATGAAAAACATCAAATAGTTTGTAAATAGTCTATCCAATGTTGGGTAGACTATCTTATTTTTTGTCTATATTCAATCATTCCTTGAAATTTTAAGAATCTATTATTTCTATCCTTTTTTTACTAAAAAAGGATAATTTGAATGAATAGAGAATATCTAAGATTTAGAGCGGAGCGGTTAGCGAAACCTACAGATGAATACTATCATATTCTATGAGGATGGGAGTGGATACATGAGTATGAAGGTGTTCCAAATCGAAGAAGAATTAAAATTACTCTGTATTCAAATGATCGAAGTACTTACAAAGATGAAAGATCATGGCATTTTAAGTGAAGACCAATATCAGGAACATACTAGATTAAAGAAGATGTTCCTCAAAGATTATTGCAAAACATTGATTTAAATGAACGTGACAGCGCCTATACTCTACATAGAGGATAGGCGCTGTCACGTTCATTGAATGGGCACCATCAATGTTTGCTTATATGCACTCATATAACTCATACTTGAGACTATATCGCAAATACTCAAAAAAGGGTGAGATCAACTCACCCTTCCTAACTCCATTTTGGTGTTCTAAATTCACTGTCCTTTATCCGACTTCCCTCTTCCTCAGAAACAATGTAGGCAGATACACCCTGTTGATCATATTCTTTTACCTTTTTAATGGCTTCATCCCGTGTCATCGGTTGGGAGATCGAAGCATCTGTACAAATAACATATTTTTTATCCATGGATTATCCTCCTTCTATCATTAGAAATCTAAGAGAATTTATTATTCCCTTTTTAGTATTCCTCAATTATAGGAAGAAAGATTCATGCTATCCACTAACCTTTGGCACAAAGATTTGCAATTTTTATGATAACCTCCACAGACTTTTCCATGGCATAAGTAGGAATATACTCATATCGCCCATGATAATTATGTCCACCTGTAAAAATATTTGGTGTAGGCAGTCCCATATAAGATAAGCGCGCCCCATCGGTGCCGCCACGAATCGGTACAACAACAGGCTTCACACCCACTTCTTCCATGGCTTTATGGGCGATTTCCACCACGTGCATTGCTTCATCGATCTTTTCTTTCATATTGTAGTATTGATCCTTCATCTCTAATACTAACGTTCCTGAGCCATATTTTTCATTCAATCTATCTACTATTTTTTTCATCCCTATTTTTCTATCCTCAAATTTACTTCTATCAAACTCACGGATGATATAGTTCATCTTTGTCTGTTCAACATTTCCTTCTATAGTGTTTAAATGATAAAAGCCTTCGTATCCTTCCGTATGGGCAGGAGTTTCATTAACTGGTAACATACCCGCGAGTTCAGCCCCAATGAGCGTTGCATTCTTCATCTTATTTTTTGCAGAGCCTGGATGTACATTTCTTCCATTAATAATAATTTTGGCACCTGCTGCATTAAAGTTCTCATACTCTAACTCACCTATGGGACCGCCATCTACTGTATAGGCAAAGGCTGCACCAAATTTCTTCACATCAAATCGGTCTGCACCTCTTCCGATCTCCTCATCAGGTGTGAAGCCTACTTTAATGGTACCATGTGGAATCTCTGGATGATTCATTAGATATTCCATGGCAGTGATAATTTCTGCGATTCCTGCTTTGTTATCAGCACCTAATAGTGTCGTACCATCAGTGGTAATAAGGGTTCTACCAATATAATCATGTAGTTCAGGAAAATCATTGGGAGAAAGTATAATATTTTCCTGGCAATTTAAAACAATATCTCCCCCTTCATATTGCACAAGCTGAGGTTTGACATTGGCTCCCGACATATCAGGACTTGTATCCATATGGGCAATAAAACCGATTACTGGCACATCCTTATCTATATTGGATGGCAAAGTAGCCATAACGTACCCATTTTCGTCTAAAGACACCTCCGTAAGCCCAATCTCTTCAAGTTCTTTAGCCAGATCCTTTGCCAATATCATTTGCCTGTAAGAGCTTGGGCAAGTATCAGAGGCATCATCGGATGTTGTATCATACTTTACGTATCTTAAAAATCTTTCAACTACCTTTTCCATAATTATAACCCCCTTCCTTATATTTCCTATTCATTGTAACATTTTCATTCTGATTTTAGAAGATTTTACATCTCTATTGTGCACGAAATATTGATTTCTAACCTTAAGTTCTCTTCCCTTATATAATTCTTTCATACAAGGCCCATACATTGTTTTTCTCTCTTTAGGCAATAATAGGATTAAACAACAAGAAGGAGGCGTCCTATGCAACAACAATATTTAGATTCATTAAAGGTATTAGATTTTGCGAACTTATCGGAAGATCAAGAGAGACAACTAAGGGATTTAGAAAGAAGTTTCAACAATGATTTTGGCAGAGAAGTATATTTTATGGTAATGGAAAAATAAAAAGCACCCTGGGTGCTTTTTATTTGAGCATACTTAGGAACTCCATATTCTTTTTTCGTACAAAAGCCATGGTTGCGTGATCCGCATGGCCAGGATAAATAACCATATCATCACTCCATTTGGCTACTTTATTTGAAATAGATCGCTTCATTTCGTCCTCAGAGCCATCCTCCAAATCCGTTCTTCCCAAGTCATCATCAAAGATAGTGTCTCCAGTAAAAATGATGCTTTCATTCTTAACCCTTAAACATATACTGCCATGGGTATGGCCAGGTGTATGAATTACTTCTAGAACCACGTCTCCCGCTTGAATCTGATCACCATCAGATACCAGCTTATCCGCAGTGATAGCCACAGGTCTTCTATATCCACCAGCAGAATGATTGATCTCTGGAGTTTTTAATCCTTGGGCATCCTTCTTATGTATATAGACTAGACAGCTACACTTTCTCTTAATTTCTTCCACTGCCCCGATATGATCGTAATGATAATGGGTCAACACAATTCCCTGTACTTTGAGGGAGTTTTTCTGAACATATTTTAACAACGTTTGTGCTTCATCCCCTGGATCAATAATTAAAGCATCTCTCGTGTCCTCATCATAAATGATATAGCTATTGCTTTCCAACATTCCTACCACAAATCTTTCGAATTTCATAGGCTACCACCTTTCTACGGCGCTTAAATATAAAAAGCTCTATCTATAGAGCTATTTTTTGGAGCGGGCAACGGGAATCGAACCCGCACAACCGGCTTGGGAAGCCGGGACTCTACCATTAAGCTATGCCCGCAATAATATGATTAGCATTATTATAATAATTCTTCCTAATTTTGTCAATATTTAAAATTTCGTTCTTCTGTTATACAATATCCTATTGTTCTTTTTCAATCAGTATATTATGATACAATTAGAATAGAGATTTCTAGGGGTGAAAGGGGTCGATACAGCTTGAGCAAACAGTTTTTAGATTTAGAAAAAGACATTCATGAACTCAAACTACGACAAATGGGCGCCATCGTTGAGGATATCAGAGGTATCATGCATTATGTACGCTTTGATATTGAGGGTACTGTCGTAAAGTATGCATATCATATCAATAAAAAAGGAAAATATTTTCTCCAGAGACGCTCACCATATCCACTGAATGTGGGTACATTCGAGTCAAAAGAAGATGTTATGAATATCATTCAACATGATATCGCCCAAATGAAGAATGCAAAGCACAGTAAAAAATTTGATAAATTTATTGAGATCAATAAATCATTAAGCAACATCATGCGAAATTTTGAAGATCTATACTTATATTATAATGTTAACCGTACTCAAACCGAGAAAATTGAAGAAACCATACAGCACCTTAAAAACCTGGTTTTCGAGACCCGCGATATGAGCGAAAGAGTATACTTTGAAAAGGACCCAGATACCCTATAATGGGTTCTTTTTTTTATACTCTTAAAACCTATTAAAAATCATTCTTTTTATTCTTAAAAAAATTGTTATTTTTTCGAATATTGATGAAAATAATAGTATGGCTTGCTATATTATATCTATTCTCGTGTAATCATATTTAATGCCATTAAATATATGAATATTCTCCTTTATACCATTTTTATATTTGGGGAAAAAGATGTAAAATGAATACATTGTTTTATTTATCTATACTGGATAAATTAGGGAGGGATATCTTTGCCAGGTTCTTTGCATTTTATAGCTGCAATCATTATCTTTATTTCCATCTATGCCATCATTATATCTGAAAAAATAAATCGAACTACCATTGCTTTTTTCGGTGCTGTCTTGATGATACTATTCAGAATCATTGGTCTCGATCGGGCATTTGAATCTATTGACTTTCATACCATCGGTCTCTTAATTGGTATGATGATTATGGTAAATATACTAAAGAGAACAGGAGCTTTTCAATATATTGCCATTAAGTCTGCAAAGCTTACGAAAGGAGATCCTTGGTACATTTTAGTCATGCTTAGTACCATAACAGCCATTTCATCAGCTCTGTTAGATAACGTAACAACAGTCTTACTGATTGCACCTGTTACCTTGGTTATTACAGAAGCCTTAAAGATAAACCCTATTCCTTTTATGGTTGCTGAAATTCTTTCAGCCAACATAGGGGGTACAGCTACTTTAATTGGTGACCCGCCTAATATCATGATTGGTAGTGAAACGGGCTTGGGCTTTATGGACTTTTTAGTAAACTTAGGTCCTGTTGTAATTGTGATCTATCTCATTACTATTTTCATGCTAAAAATTATTTACAAATCTCACCTTAAGGTTCAAGATGAACTCAAAACAAAAATTATGGCATTTGATGAAAACCTAGCCATAACTGATAAAGTGTTATTAAAGAAATCTGTAATTGTGTTGGCTTGCACTATACTTGGTTTTGGACTTCATCAATTCATTGGACTTGAAACAGCCACCGTCGCCCTCACTGGGGCCTCAGTGCTGCTTTTAATTAGCAAGGCAGATCCTGAAGAGATTTTTCATGAAATTGAATGGCTTACCATCTTCTTCTTTATCTTTCTTTTTGTTTTGGTTGGAACCTTAGAAGAAGTTGGCGCCATTGGGATGATTGCGAAGGGTGTTGTAAGTATTACCAAAGGTAACTTAGTGTTCACAGCACTACTAGTTCTTTGGATTTCTGGTGTCGCCTCAGCCTTTTTGGACAATATACCCTTTGTAGCCACTATGATCCCATTAATTCAGAGCATTGGCTCCCTTACTTCTATCAATATTACGCCTTTATGGTGGGCACTGGCTCTTGGTGCTTGCCTAGGCGGCAATGGTACGCTGGTAGGTGCATCGGCCAATGTGGTGGTAGCTGGCATTTTGGAGAAACATAAACATCAAATTTCATTTGTGGAATATATGAAAATTGGATTTCCTATGATGATTGTATCTATTATTATTGCTACAGGTTATTTATATGTTTTTTATTTAATGTAGTATTCATTTGTACAGCCCATTCAAACAATAGTAGGCCTGAGGGTATTTCCCTCAGGCCTTTCAAAATTACGATAAGCTATTGTAGCCTGTGCTTTGGTTTCCGCTATTTTGTACTTTCTGTCGTACCTTTTGTAATTCCTGCTCTCCTATGGCTGTAGAATTCGTTAAACCTGTCGCTCCACCAGATGTAACATGTGATGTCATTCCCTGTACCATCGTATTTGAGTTGTTCATACTTTCCTTTACTTTCTGAATTTCTCCTTGATTTACAGCACTGGAATTGTTTAAGCTAGGTTGATTTCCCATAGAATAGCTCATAATTAGCATACCTCCACAAGTAATTTTGGCAAGCTCATCGGCTTACAAAGTTATTGTGTGCAGAAAATACTTTTGAATACCATGCAGATAAATCATCCTATGGAATATTCATCTTTCTATGGGAATTTACTGTAAGCAGGAGTATTTTTCTGAACAAGCTTGGCATAATAATAAATGAATCCAATAGAAAAGGAGATGAAATCATGGATAAATTAGCACTTTTATTAGTAGTCATCGGGGCACTGAACTGGGGACTAATTGGACTATTCCGATTCGATTTAGTTGCTTCGTTACTTGGTGGACAAGCTTCTATACTTAGCAGAATCGTATATTCATTAGTTGGCCTAGCTGGTGCCTACTCAATTAGTTTCTTATTCAGAGATAAACAAAAGGTTCAATAATAAAAATAGAGGGCAAAACCCTCTATTTTTATTACTCTAAAGTTACGATGGCCTCTGGTCGTTTGATTCTTAATAACAACGTTTCAAATACTCGTAAACGATGATTCATTTGTTCTGGTCCTAAGTAAGCAGTGACTAAATCTTGCCCAATGACTAAGTCCATGTTTTCTGAACCCTTTGCCAAAAGAACAGCCTTATTTTCGCCTAATACGGGTGTCTTATAAATCTTCCCACCTACCAACTCTTTTACACGATCTAACTCTAGGATTCCAGTTCCTTGTTGCAATCGCTGCATCTGAACATATAGGTCCGGACTCACTACCAACACATAAGGTCCGTAGAAGCCTTTTCTAACCAGCATCTCGATTCCTTCCGCCACATCTTTGAAGGCGTTTTCTCCCTCATTCCAGTTTCCTTTGTTAAGTACCTGTCTGCCCTCTACATTGGTCAATCCTGGATATTCATAAGCTGGATTTCCATTGAAAATAATGGCATCTTCCTTTTGACAGCAAGATGTGGCGGCAATAGCCACTGGGGATAACTCTAATGGAAATCCCGTTTGTTTACTCTTCTCAATATCTCTCCAGGAAATAGATAGATCCTTGTATAGCATAGGAATAGCAACGAACTTTCTACCACTAATTTTGATAGGTCCATTATCTTCTTCACCATCAAAATCTACCTTTGTATCCATATCTACCTCTAAGGTATCTACATGAATATTATCTATCCCTGCACCCAAGGGGCCGAATATTGGAATAAATCGCCTGCCTATTAACTGCTGAGTAGCCACATTCACGACAACACCGTCCACGCGCTCCCATAGTTCTCCACCAAATGGTGCATCATCTCTAAATAAGTGATCCATTTCCACCCCTCCTATTCCTCTAATAAACTTCCAACGGTTTTCGCTGGAACATTTTTAATATCTAACTTTTTTTCTTCAATGCCTAAATCAGCAAGCATTTCTCTGACTTCTGCTTGGCCTTCTGCAAACAACTCACCCTCACGAGGGTCTAAAATTCTTAAAAGTGCCATGAGTTCACCTACATGGGCTTTTTCTTCATCCCTGATATCTGCAATTACTTTTTTTGCAATAGGGTTATCTGTGGCTTGAACATGGGCATCATAAATATAGATGGCTTCAAGTTCGCCAGCAATATCTAGCCTTATTGCCTGAATCAGTTCCTCATTACTAATCTTTCTATTTACATTTCCTGCAAAAGGATTGGCAAAGCTTGGCATATGTATAACCTCCTTGTAATGTTTTCCATTTTATTATACCCCCTATGATTATTGACAATCAACAGTTATTCAAATATTCCGATTTATTTTTAATGATTCCGCCTCAAGAACAAAAAAAGTAGAGAGGTTCCTCTACTTCCTTTATGATTTGGATAATAGCTCTATGAATTTATCTACTTTTCTGCGTTGATCATTGTCGAGCAGTCCCGACATCTGCCGTAGCATTTGAAGTTTCTGAACCATATCCTTCTTTTCCTTTTCTGAAAAACCTTGAATAAGCTTATTCATTTCCATTTCCATTTTCTCAGCACTCATTCCACCATACTGATTGGCCAATTTCGCAAACTGCTTCATCTGATCCTCAGTAGGCTGAATATTTCCTGCAGCTTGAGCTAGTTTCTTATTCATCTGATTAAAATTCTTTGCCATTTCTATACATAACCTCCTCACATTTATACCTTTCAATTTAGTACAACCAAAAATTCACTATATATGCATCATATGCGATACCCACTGAAAAGGATCCCATGAATCTTGGTGTATATCTCTAAAGATGACTGGCTTCTCTATTACCTTTTCTCATTTATATCATATGTGAAAAGTATAAATGGGTTACAGGTTGTCTTGCTAACGTATAAAAAAATACAACCTATTTCAGGTTGTATACTAACATTCATACAGAAGTTATTCAGTTTGATGAGACAATTCTCTTTTTAGTAGCAGTAGGAAAAACAATACCATAGATAAGAAAAATATAATCATACTAAAACCGATGGCTTCATTAAATACGTCATTCACCCTTCCAATCATCCAATTGGCTATCATATTGATTCCACTTGAAGCCGTCATCACTACACCTAATACACTATTCAAACCTTTTTTAAAGGACCTTATTAATACCACCATAATGGTTGGATAGATAATTGAAAAGAAAAATCCTCCGATGGATATGACAATGGTTAACTTTTCTCCACCAAAAACACCTATTGTAAGACAGACCAACGCTGAAAATATAAATAGAAAAATACTTCGCATATAGCCTAATTTTTCAGCAATAAATCCCCCAACCAATCTACCAACAGTGAATATCATAAAGAAGAGGGATAGATATGAAGCACTATCTAGCTCAGACATACCTTTGGCATGCTGGAGATATGTGGCAAACCAGTTGGCCAATCCCACCTCTGAAGCAACATAGAAACCTAATATCAGAGAAAATAAAATGACTCTTCTGTTCTTTAGTATTTCCATTAACGATACTTTTTCCTCTTTCTTGCCTTCCTCTATCTTCGGAAACTTGCAAAGAAGAAAATAAATAAGCACTGCACCAACGGGGATAAGACTATAACGATAGATATTCTGCCACGTAAACCCTATAGCCAGCAAGCCCCCAGCAAACCTAGGTCCTATGGTAGCGCCAATCCCATAAAAGAAATGCATTAAATTCATCATAATCCCTTGATTCTTCACAAAAATGATCGGTGCCAACGTACTGGCTCCAATGGTGAGTAACCCAATTCCATAGCCCAGCAGAAGCATGGAGAATACAAACACATAGTAGACACTGGCCGTTGATATCCCTAGAATAGCTGCCAGTATGAAAACAAAACCTGTTAGGATCACTTTCTTCTGCCCGATCCTGTCTGTCATCATCCCTCCAGTGAAGGTTGCCATAATGTATCCAAAGGTCGATACCAGCATCATAGTGGCAATACTCGTATAACTTACCATGAACTCTTCCTTGATGGATGGAATTAACACACCCCTAATATTATCTATACAGCCCTGGGCCAGCATTAGGCCAAAGGTTAGTACGATCAACATCTTTCGTGTTCTATCTTGCATTTCCATTTTGATCCCCCCGTTGCTATCATTCAGTATCTAATTATACGCCTCCCTTTATTCAATGTAAATATTTATTCATCCCTATACTTTCTTACACCACAAAAAAAAAGCTGATCTCTTGATCAGCTCTTATAGCATTAATACGCCTTCCTCCTTAATAATCATTTGTAGAATTTTTTGTTCATCTCCAGTATGGGCGTTAATATAGATCAAAAAAGTATCTTGCTTATAGTTCGCCTTAAATTCATAGCATAGGACTTCATTTCCGCCTTCTGTAGGAATCATCGCCAACCTTAGTTCGGAAACCTCTGCAGCCATGCTTATTTTCTCTCTAGCTTCCTCTTCAGTAATCTTGGGTGGCTCAATATTTCTCACATAGTTGTTTGACAAGAAGCCCTCGGCTTCAAACCCCACAACCTTTCCTATATCTAACCCCACTTTCACTTTAATCAAATCAGGGTATATGATGACGTCATTTTGTTGATATGCAAAATTAATAATCATTTGTCCATCATACTTGATAGAGTATGTAGGGATCATTTGTTGATAACCCTGCTTTTTTAAAAAATCTACGGCTACCTGGATACCTTGTTCTTCGGAGAGCTTCGCCTCACCTATGTTACCAGAATCAAGCATCCATATGACTTTTCCCCCAACCTTTGTGATTGCCATAGAGAGTTCATGGTTCGCTTCACCAGTCTTAGGTTTTAAGCTTACCACATAGGCAGGCATTCTGGTATCATTCAAATCCCCTAGGACACTAGCTTCGTACTTTATTCCATCATTGACAAAAGCCTCCGCGATTTGTTCAATTTCATTTTGTCCTATCTGCTTTCCTTCTAAGCGCGGCTTCTTCCGTTTTAAATGCTCAGAAAAAGGTCCATCATAAATTAATTCTGGATACTCCCTAATCTTTTCTTCCATATTTACAAAGCTCGTGTTGAGCATATTTGCATTTGTCTCTTTTAGCTTGCTGTTTGCCTTCCTGGCTAACTCACCTATCTTCGTACCCCCATCGGCGATCTGACCTTGTAGCTCAATCAATTGCTGAGACAGATAGTTCGCATAATTATGCAACTCCTCCAGGGTGTTCATTTCATTTTGATCTAAGGGTTTTCCATCAAGATTTTTCCTAGCTAATGATGCACTTAGATCTCCCACCTGACTCAGAAACTTCTGGGTCTTGCTCACATTACTATGATCTATGGGCAGCTGACCTAGCTTCTCCTGGGCATCATAACTTAGATGCATAATGTCGGTAAACAGCATTACATTTTGCTTTGGCGTGCCTGTCACCATGATCTTCGCCAAGGATACCTGGATGTTCTCTACGTCCACAATCATATCGTAAAACATTCTTTGGAACTGATTCTCTAAATATATATTATGCTCTATGTTTTGCTGTTGTTGCTGATAGCCCCATATGCCTGATCCAATCAAGGCTACAGCCAAGGCCACAATTAATCCTCTACGCATTCCATCACCTCTTTTCTATTTATGAGCAAACCAATGTTTTCCGATTTTCACAGTGGGTGTCCTGGTCCATATCCACTTACTGGTAGCCGTTACTGGATTCCAATAGTAAATGGCACCTCCCGTTGGATCCCATCCATTTAACGCATCTCTGGCTGCTTTAAAAGATGTATCGTTTGGTGAAAGATAGATTTGTCCATCATCCACAGCTGTAAACGCCAGTGGCTGGTAAACAACACTTGCAATGGAATTAGGAAAGGATGGATGTCTTACACGATTTAAGATCACAGCACCTACTGCAACCTGACCTGAATAAGGCTCCCCTCTGGCTTCGCCATGGATCGCCATAGCCAATAATCTCACATCATCAGTTCTTGACACGCCTCTGCTTGTTGGTGCGTATGCCGTTGTGGCACCTCCAGTAGGGAGGCCCAGAGCTTTTTTTGTTTGAGTACCAATCACGCCATCGGCTGTTAGTCCATTCTTTCTCTGAAATCTTTTTATGGCATCTCCAGTCCGTGGACCATAGATACCGTCAACAGTGCCTTCGTAATATCCCCACTGCTTCAACTTTTGTTGGGCTGCTCGCACCGTTGCATCAGCTTTTGCCGCTACCGCTGTTACCGAAATGCCCATGGCCTTTCTGGTTCCAGGGCCAACCTTACCGTCTGCTGTCAAACCATTCTTTCGTTGGAATTGGACCACAGCCCGATAGGTTCCTGCTCCAAAAACACCATCTACTGGTCCTGCATAATAGCCCCATTGCTTGAGTTTTGTCTGGACTTGTCGTACTTCGGCCCCTTTCGAACCCCAAGAAAGACTACCTGCAAAAATTGTCTCGATAAATATTAAGCTAAAAACCAATGCAAATATCAACGCAAAGCAAAGAATCTTTGCTGCTCTTTTCATATTCTGTCCTCCTTCCATACACTTATTTTATTTTCCCTTATTTATTGAACATTTATTCTTGCTTACACCAGAACAAAAAGAAAGTGAGCCCATCTTAAATGGCTCACCTTCTCTTTATATCATCTTTCCAATTTCTTTTCCATAAGCGTAACATGCATCCAGGTCTTCTGCAGTAGGTACATATTTAACCTGCAACCCTTCCTTCACTAGTTCGATCCCTGCTTCCCTTAACTTCTTCTCTATATTCGCCACGGCACCTTTTCCCCATCCATAGGAACCAAAGGATGCTCCGATCTTATTCTTTGGCTTCAGACCCATCAATTCCTCCAGAAAATAAGCTACATGAGGAATCATTGTATTATTAATGGTGGAGGATGCTACCAAAACAACCTTTGCATCTAATATATCCGTAATGATATCATTTACCTCAGAAACAGATACTCTATAGAGTCTCGTGGCGACCCCTTCGCTGGCAAGGCCTTCCAGAACTGCCCTGGCCATTTTCTCTGTACTGTGCCACATCGTATCATAAACAATGACTGCTTTTTTCTCACCCTCTGCCCTTGCCCACGTCATATACTTCTCAATAATTTTATCAGGATGGCTTCTCCATATGATCCCATGACTTGGCGCGATCATATCGATTTTCAAACCCATCTTCACAATTTCCTCAATTTTCTTTACCACCAAAGGGCTAAAGGGCATGAGAATATTGGCAAAATACTTTTTTGCTTCCTCCATCATCTCACACATATCGTTTTCATCATCAAAAATGTGAGTTGAAGCTAGATGCTGACCAAAGGCGTCATTTGGTAACAGAAGGGACTCCTCTTCTATATAGGAGAACATACTATCCGGCCAATGGAGCATCGGTGCCTCAATAAATTTGATGGTTTTTTCGCCTAATGGGATTACATCTCCAGTCTTTACAACCTCATAGCTATAGTCTCCAAAATAATGATGGAGCATGGCATCCTTCCCATTTTTAGAGCAGAACACCTTCGCATCTGGCGCATATTCCATCAACTTTGGAAATCCTCCTGAATGATCTGGCTCAACATGGTTTACGATGACATAATCAATCTTTGATGGATCAACAATCTCTTTGATGTTATTTAGCATAACATCTACAAAATGTGCATCCACAATATCAATCAAAGTAACCTTCTCATCTATAATCAAATATGCATTGTATGTAGTTCCTTTTTGTGTATGATAAGATGGCCCGTGAAAATGTCTGATATCCCAATCAACAGCCCCAACCCAATATACACCTTTTTTTATTTCTACAGCTCCCAAAACAATCAACTCCCCTAACAAAATTTTTCTCCCTTTCATTATACCAATATAAATCACAGTTTAAACCGATATTCCATATTCTCTGCATGGACTCTTATTCCTATAAAAAAAAATAATGGCTCTTGCCATTATTTTTACTGTATTAGCATCTTGCTTATGTTCGTGATTCCAGCTGTAAAGCCAGAAATTAATACGAAAAACATAAAACCTACAATTAACGTTTTAACCTTATTCATCGTCATTGTCTTTCTCCTTCTTACTAAAATAATATATCATGACATTTGTATTATTCGCAAAAAAATATTTCTTTATACTTCACTTAAAAGAAATCCCAATAAGCTTCTCAATTGCTTTCATGATGTCACTGATGTCTTCATCCCTTTTTCTACTTCCCTACCCCTATGATATATATACCATATATGACATCCTTTAATCAATTACATTTGTATTACAAATTCTATGATGAAGTACAAAAAACCAGTCTTCTTCTGCATGATATGCGGGCTATAGATCCTTTGACCCAAAAATATTCAATTTTATCAACAAACAAACAAAAAAGACTCAATTTCTCGAGTCTAATCATTATTTGCTATTTTAAACCGGCTGCACGCTGAATGGCTTGTTGATGCTGCGGGTCTTTCTTATCATCCTTATGTCTCAAGCTGTTCTTAAAATGCAAATCAATATGTCCATCCATATCATTACCTTTAATAAAATCATAGTTATATCCCCTGCCATATCCAGCGCTTCTTCCAGATACTGTTGTACCGCCTGGTGCACTTTCTACCCCTGCATGGGGCATAGCAGTCATAGAAGCAGCTATGGTCTGATTCCCTACATAAACTAATACAGGTCTTCGATCCCAGCTAAATCCATCCCAAATAGCTTTAATGGTAGCTGTATCTTCTTTGGTTAAAGCTTCAACATCGGCATGATTGGTTCCTGCCGTCACTTGTACCTTGAATGTTTTACCTGTATCTAGATCCTCAATCGTAAGTACATCGTTTCTACTGATCATTTTAGACACTTCGCTCCACCAATCTAAATAGGTACCAGCACTTCTTCTTGAACCCCTGCTTATGGCTTGTGCCTGGATTTTGTTTGAGCCATCAATGAGCCCTAAGGATTCCATCTTTGCAATCGTGCCCTTTCCAACAATCCCATCGGCCTTCATTCCATGTTTTTTTTGAAAACTCTCTACAGCTTTTTTTGTAGCTGTTCCAAAATATGTAGTCGTCTTGCTGTTGTTAAAAACGTCATCCCTTTTAAGCGCCTCTTGGATGACCTGCACATCCCCATGGGTCATGCCAAACTTGTACACATTCTGAGAAAGGCCAATCGCCTCTACTGCCCATGCACTTGCGCTAAAGCCCATAAACATCATCAATAAAACAAAAACCCTCAAAACCATTTTCATTAGTCTTTCCTCCTTATTCCCGAATAGCTGCATTTACAGTCTGTACGGAAAATAACTTGTTAGTACCTAACACCTAAGTAGTACTATATCATTTTTGGTTAACATAAATCAAGTATTTTTCTGTATTGGTTGTATTTTCCTGAAACTTTTTTCAGTCCTTTACGTCACTTATGTTAACCACTGCTTATAGGATACGCAGAAAAAATATTTTTAAGGCCTTCTTTTTTAAAAATATGTGGGAAAATATTTATTATCCATATAAAAAGAAAAAACT
The DNA here is from genome assembly GCA_937948705.1 of uncultured Anaerosolibacter sp. The sequence continues at coordinate 46,739 of CALECF010000108.1, forward strand.
GTCGACTTTATATTGTCAAACAGTCTTCTATGCTTTTACATGCCCGTAAGATCTCTTACCACTACAGAAGCGATAATTAAACCTACTACCGAAGGTACAAAACCAATACTGCCTGGAATCTGATGTCTTACGGTACACGTTCTGTCCTTATTAGGACATATGCAATCCGTCTTACAGTCTGCATTGATTTGTTTAGGCTCAATAGGCTCTTCCTTAGAATACACCACTTTGAGACTTTCGATACCTCTTTTTCTCAATTCCTTCCTCATCACCTTTGCTAATGGGCAAATAGAGGTTTTGTATATGTCAGTCACTTCAAACCTGGTAGGATCTAATTTGTTACCTGCACCCATGCTGCTGATAATTTTAATACCTCTTTTGGTACAACGCTCAACTAGGTCTAGTTTTGCAGACACCATATCAATGGCATCTACAACATAGTCATAATCATCGGAAAGAAGCTGTTCTGCTGTTTCCGCATTATAGAGCATCTTATGGGTTTCAACCGTGGCCTTGGGGTTGATTTCCAATATTCTTTCCTTCATCATATCCACCTTTGGCTTTCCTACGGTGCTGCGTAAAGCATGGATTTGTCGATTGATATTGGTAAGACATATATCGTCATCATCTACTAGAACAAAATTTCCAATACCCGTTCTAGCCAATCCTTCCACAGCAAAGGTCCCTACTCCGCCTATTCCAAATATAGCTATCTTACTGTTTCTCAATTTTTCTAAATTCTCTGTTCCAATAATCAACTCACTACGTGAGAATGCATGCAATCCCATTTTCTTCCTCCTCTGTAAAACAGCTTCCATCACCTTAATCAATCATTACTCACTGATTATATAAGGGATTTTCTATAAAATCAACTATTCTTTCCGCAGTCCAAGGTGCATCCCCCATACTCCAAATCTACGGTACACGGGTCCAAATGAACAACGACATCCTTTACATTGTCAACCTTTGACTTAACCAATTCTTCTACCTTTTCACCAATATTATGCCCTGTATATACAGAAATTAATGGATTAACACATATTTTTATATCCATGTATGCCATTGAACCATGTTTTCTTCCACGCATTTCGTTGATGGCTATGACTCCTTCTAGACCATTAATTTCCTTATGAATTTCCTCCATTTGTTCCCCATCAATGGCACTATCCATCAATTCATCAATACCTGATTTTAATAAACCTAAGCCAATCTTTACAACAATCAAAGAAACAACAGCTCCAGCCAAGGGATCCAAAAATCCAAAACCCAATCTCGCCCCTAAAATGCCTCCTAATACGGCTACAGATGAGAGTGCATCCGATCGATGATGCCACGCATCTCCCCTCATAGCATTGCTATTCAGAGACTCTGCTGCTTTCATCGTAATCCTGTATTGATACTCTTTTATAACAATGGAGACCCCAGCTACCCATGCAGTAAGGATATGGGGGATTTGAAAGCTTTGGCCAAAGAGTAGTCTGATCGCGTCATATCCTATTTTCAATCCTGTCATCACAAGGATAATTGCCAATAAAAAACCAGCAATTGACTCTGCTTTTTCATGGCCATACTGATGCTGATCATCCTTGGGTCTTGATGCTAAAAACATACCCACGATCACACCAACCGATGTGATGATATCCGAAGCAGAATGAAGTCCATCTGCTATGGTTGCAGTGCTATTCCCTATAATTCCAATTCCTACCTTGAGGACCGTCAATAATATATTTAATATGATTGTGATCAACATAACCCGATTACCTATTTTAAAGCGTTCTTGATGATTTAGCGCCATCCATTGATCTCTCCCTTATTATCAATTGATACAGTCTAGTATATTATATTACATTCTTTGTCTTTTGCAACCTTTGTTTCTAATGTTTCTTTATATTTTTTACATGTAATGACTTATCAATTGATAATGATTGTGGTCCTCTTTTATGTCCTTTCCATTCTATAAAGAAAAGGAAGGACTACAAATGCAGACCTTCCTTTTCTTTATAGTTACTAATTTTGCAAAAACAATCATAAATTGCCGCCTGCTCACCAATATCCGATATGATATCTTCCGTAAGGATATTCACAGAACCGCTCTTGTGCCACCACCCCTCATAAATCATCAGAATCCCATCTCCAATATTTTCATCAAGCTCTGGTTTTGCTATGAGGGCACCTTGCTTAGATTCAATTCTTACGAAGCCTTCCGTTTCCAGACCATTCGCAGTAAAAGTATTTTTGTTTAGATACACCACTGGCGCCTCACTGGTAAACGCAAAATGCTGGGAGTGAAGGGAGTTTTTGCAATGGGGTGTAATCAGCCTTAGTGGGAATTCTCGATCGCCTTCTAATGCAGGTATATATGTAGGTAGCGGGCTTGCCCACTCAGTGATTGCCGTTTCTGAATACAACTCGAATTTGCCCGAAGATGTCTGAAACCGCCCATCCTGCCAAGGAATTTCTCTCCCTGGAATAGAAAAATATGTATGTTTAAGTTCATTCAAGGTAATGCCAAATTTATCCTTCAAAGGTTGAATTGCTCTTTCTAAAAATTCGACTTGATTGATATCTGGATATTCCTCAAGTTCCATTTTCCTTGCTAAACGTCGAAAGAATTCATATTCTCCTATGATTCCTTCTGGAGGTTCTACTACCTTTGATGAGTAGCTTGCATAGGGAGAAAACATTGATGAATATATAATATCTTCCTCTTCCATAATGCTGGTACAAGGTAGTACAACATCGGCTAGCCTTGCTGTATCTGTCATAAACATGTCAATGACTACTTTAAAATCAACTTTCGTAAAGGCTTCCATGGTTCTTGGAATGTTCGGTACTTGTACCAGTGGATTGGCCTTGGTGACAAAGATACATTTAATCGATGGCGCCTCTGCCGTTTCTAAAAACTCACCAAGCTTTGTTTTGCTATAAGTTCTCTGACTTTTGATAAAGCCCTCACTTTTCGCCACTTCCCCCTTTATATAATGAGAAACTCCCTTATTGGCATAATTCACACCACCACCTGAAATCCCTATATTCCCAGTGATGGCCCCTAGAGCATCAATACACCGAACATTATTTCCACCATTGATATATCGCTGCAGACCATACCCAATGATGATACAGGAGGGTTTATTGACTGCATAGGATATGGCCAATCTTTTTATAGTTCCTTGATCAATCCCAGTAATTTTCTCCACACGCTCAGGAGTAAAATCTGCCACATATTCCTTAAACGCTTCGTATCCCTTTACATGCTGATTGATATACCCTTGATCTGCTAGCCCTTCCTCAATAATCACATGGGCCATTCCCAAAGCCAAAGCGCCATCTGTTGAAGGTTTTATATAAACATGTTCTGATGCTGTATTGGCTGTTTTCGTCCGTATAGGATCAATCAATACAATATGGGTTCCCTGTTTTTTGGCTTGTGCCAAATACTCCATGAGGTGGAGGTTTGTATTGTATGGATTTCTACCCCATATGATAATCGTCTTGGCATTCAAATGATCCTTTGGATGATGTCCTTGACTGTCTCCAAAGCCGTATTTTTGTCCTTGAATTCCTGCGCTCCAGCATAGACTGCCTCGGGAAACCGTGACACCACCATAATGGTTAAAAAACATCTTATCCACAGACTTACTCAACCCGCCATACCCAGCATCGGAGCAATGGAGCACTGCCGTTGTTCCATGCTCATTTTTGATTTTTATCAACTTACTACTGATTTCATCAATGGCAGCCTCCCAAGTGATATCTATCCAAGTATCTCCCACTCTTTTTCTCGGAGTCTTAATCCTTTCCGGATGGTAGAGCCGCTCTAAATGTTGCCTTCCCTTTTCACAAACATAACCTTTTGTCAGTGGGTGAGCAGGGTCACCTTCCACCCTAATCACCCGCCCCTCTTCTCTTGTAGCGATCATACCACATGCATCAAAGCAGTCCATGGGACAAGTAAATTTAATAGCTTCTTTCTTCATATCCGCATACCCTACCCTTCAAATTTTTTATATACACATATATTACTATAATGGTCTTCTCTTGTAAAATTGATCATCAAAAGATAAAATGACCCCATTGGGGTCATTCTATCTAAGTATAATCATCAACTATATATTCTTAATCAGTCGATCCGATGATCGGTTTACGTAGTCCATAAACTCTTTGTCTAGTACGCTCTCTGCAATGCGAATCATCATCTCTTTTAATTTTACTTGATCGTCTTCACTTAAGCTATCCACCGCTTGCAAGATTTTATATGGATACCCTTCATCACAATCCTTTTGAGTTTCGCTTCGCAGCCGTTTGCCTTCTTCAGTGGCGTATACCCGAGTAACCCTGCCATCCAGCATATCCTTTTCTTTCTTAACCAACCCTCGCTGATCCATCCGGTTTACAATGTCTTGGGTAGTAGAAAGATTCCATAAGCCTTTCGCCGCTAGATCCGACAATTTTATCCCATCATCTAAATAAAGAATCCACAACACATGCAAGTGAGCATTGGTCATTCCATACTTCTGTGCATGCTCTTCCCATTCTCTCTCCACCGATTTGTATAGCCCCTTCATCAAATTTAGCATTTGATGAATCCTTATCGTATTCATTTCCACTGCTCTCTACACCCGCCGTCCCTAGATATATGTCCTACAAAAATACGTCCGACAACTCGTAGCATCTTAATTCTTTTTAAAAAACCTTTAGTCCAAGGATTCACCTCTCCACAGACCTAAAATTTAAAAATTACATCTTTTTAAAAAATCTACCTTGTGCTTTATGAGATCTTCATATTGCTTTTTAGTGATTCTTCCCTCATCGAATAGGCCATCCACAAATTGAATAAACTCCACGACCAAGTCTATCAAATTCTCCGTATAATCTAGGGTTTCCTGCTTTTTTACTGACTGCATGATACCACCTCATATAATGATATACTGATTATATTATACATCTATATAAAAAATCCTGCAACGAGAGTAAATTTTAATCAACATTTTCATTTCCTTTTTTCTCAAATTGCCAAACTAGAAACAATACGTAGAGAGTGTTATCCCCCTATCTAATTGTTAAGCTAGGGAAAATAATGATAAAGCTGGTACCCTCACCAACTTTGCTTTCTAGTTCAATTCTTCCTCCGTGGGCTTCCACAAGGGCCTTGGTGATTGTTAAACCAATTCCAGCGCCTCCGGTTTCCCTACTCCTCGAGGTATCCCCTCTATAAAACCGTTCGAATACATAGGGAAGATCTTTTTCTCCAATACCTATACCGTTGTCCTTTACTTCCAATATTATTTCCTCTGGTTTTTCTTCCAGCTTCATCCATACTGAACCACCGTCGTTGGTATATTTATAGGCATTGGTAAGTAAATTGATGAGGATCTGCCTTACTTTACCTCTATCCATAAAAACATCCTTATCCATATTTAGTGTCATGAATATGTCAATGTTTTTCTTCATAAACTGGGGTTCCATAGCCTCTACTGCTTTTCTTATTTCTTCTGATATAGAAAAGTTTTCTTTATTTAACTGGAGACTTGCCTGTTCAAGCTTAGCTAAATTTTGGAGATTTCCAACCAACTTAGACAGTCGCTCCACTTCTTCATAGCAGCTGGCAAATCGCTCCTCGGTAGGTGCCCAGACTCCATCCATGAAAGCTTCTATATGGCTTTTTAACGTGGTTAAGGGTGTCCTGATTTCATGGGCCATATCTGTCGTGAGTTTCTTCCTGAGCATTTCTTGCTGTTGTAGGTTCTCTGCCAAGTAATTTATCGCCTTAGACAGCTGATCTAATTCTATCGTATTCGTATCTACATCCGCCCTTACGTTTAGATTACCCTCTCCCATTCTTCTAGCCGTTGTTGTAATCTTGATCAGCGGTGTTGTCATCTGACGTGAAAACCACATACTGACGATGAACCCAAACACCATTGCTGCCGTTGCCGAAATGAGAAACGCTTGATTTAAGGTTGTTTTAAATCCCAGGTCTCTTTCCGTCAAATTCCAACGCCCAAAGTAACCGATCATGACAGTTCCAATCTCTATACCATTATTCTTGAGAGGATAGCTTTCTTCCATATATTCCCCCAGTTGTTTTCTCCAGCCCATACCCATCATTCGCCGTGGCATGGCGTTCATCATTTTCTTATGGAGAAGATGTTCCTGTCCTGATGTAAAGACTTCATTGCCCTGTGGATTTAAAACACGGATGTATAAGTCTTCTAGGATTGCTATCCTCTCCAACTCACCGTCATCTTTATTTTGAAAACCATTCTTTTCATCATAGATGGTTCCTACCAATTCAATGACTTTGTCAATTTTCCGCTGATGCTCTCCATGAAGATACTCATTGAATCGATGGTCAATCATATAGTTTGATACCAAGGTAGTAATCAAAATAGCGCCTAAAACACTAATCAAGAAGCCCAAAGCCAATCGCTTCACCAATGTCAGCTTCATTTTCCACCCCCAAACTTATATCCCATCCCATACACCGTAAGGATATACATGGGATTCTTGGGATCATCCTCAATCTTCTGACGTATGTTCTTGATATGGGTATCTATGGTTCGGTCAAAACCATCATAATCATAGCCAAAGGCTTTCTCAATCAGTTGCTCCCTTGCAAAAATATGACCAGGATTCACCAGAAATACATAAAACAGTTTGAATTCATTGGGCGTGAAGTTAAGAATATTTCCCTTTTTCTTCACAATCATCCGCTTTACATCAACCTCTAAATCTCCATCATAAAAATTCAAATAGTCAGCTAAGGGTTGTTCTTCCCGATAACTTCTGCGTAACAATGCCCGCACCCTCCCTACCAATTCCCTAGGGCTAAAGGGCTTGGTCATATAATCATCCGCCCCCATAGCCAACCCCTCGAGCTTCTCATCCTCTTCTGTTTTGGCTGTGAGCATGATAATGGGTATATATGAAACTGTCCTTATCCTTCTACATACATCTTCCCCTGATACCTTGGGCAGCATAAGATCTAAAATCATCAAGTGAACAGTCTCTCTCTTTAAGATCTCTAAGGCTTGCTCCCCATCTACAGCGGTCAATACCTGAAATCCCTCACGCTGTAAGTAAGCCTCTATCACATCCAATATTTTTCTTTCATCCTCTACCACCAAAATGGTTTTATCTTTCATATTCCCCTCCACACTTCTAGTCCTATGCTATCTCTTATTTCCTATTTTTTCATTTTCTATGGTTCTTGTAAAGTATGTTTTATTACTGATTATACTTTTGGATTATGAAGCAAATGTGGAGATTTCAAACAAATACCCATGATTCTTATCCGCAGACAATAAAAAAGCATCTCTACAATTTTCCAGATCCTACAATTGTTGAGATGTTTATTTTATGAATTCTATAAACCTAAAATTTCATGGGTGTACAATTATTTAGCCTGCCAAGAACATGTATACCTTTCAATCAAATCTATCATTGCAAACAAAAACAAACCAATCACGCTCAATACCATGATACCAGAATACATCTCCAAATAGTTTACCCGCATCCATGCATCCATGATAAAATAGCCCATCCCGTATTGGGTACCAAATGTTTCTGTAAAAAACAGTACCGATATAGCCGTAGCCATGGCAATGCGAAGAGATGTAAGGAACTTTGGCACAGAGGCAGGGATAACAATCTCACGAAAAATGTCTCTATAGGTTGCTCCCAAGGAATACAATGGAAAGTATGTCTCCTTTGGAATCCCTTTGACCCCATCCCGAATAGCAATCGTCACCTGAAAGATGATGATTAAAACAATCATCAGAATCTTAGATAGCTCGCCTAAGCCAAAACCCAACATAACAATGGGCAACAGCGCAATCTTCGGTATAGGATAGGTTAGGTATATAACAGGAGAAAAAAAACGATCCCATGTTTCAAAATATCCCATACACAATCCAATCGGTACACCTATGACGATGGATAGAAACACCCCAGCCCCGATTCGCCATAGACTATAAAAACTATGAATCATGATTTTGGGAACGAAAATACCAATGAGATTCATCATCACTGCCAAAGGTAGTGGAACCATAGGACGATTGACGACAATCGAAAGGACATACCACAAAAGGAATAACACAATCATGCCATAGCCATAATGAACGAGTCTACTTTTGCTTGTCATTTTTTCCAGTCCTCTTTCATCGTTCTCCTTAGTTCAAGGGATAAAGAAATATAGTCTTTTCGATTCCTCAAGTCTTCCATTCCAAACAAAGGATTATCAATGACTTTTAAAACCCTGCCAGGGGCATTTGATAATATCACAATCTTGCTAGCCAAGTAAATGACTTCCTCTACATGATGGGTAACAAGAATTGTAGAAACAGGATTTTCCTTCCAAGCCATCATAAAAGCATCCTGTATCTCTTCCCTAGTGATGGCATCCAAAGCAGAAAAAGGTTCATCCATCAAGAGCAGATCCGGTTTCAATAAAAATGTCCTTGCCAGAGAGACCCGTTGCTGCTGACCCCCACTCAATTCGTTTGGATAGCGTCTTCCCAATCCACCAATTCCCACCTGCAGCAAAGCATGCTCTAAATCAGACTCTGAAGCAATGTCCTTTCCATCCTTTATTTTCAATCCCAATGCCACATTTTCATAGACATTCTTCCAAGGCAGCAATCCATAATTTTGAGGAATGAAACCAATTCTTTGTTTGCTAGGTCTCACTGCTTCTCCCTTGATTGCTACACTGCCTTCATAATCCTTGATAATTCCTGCAAAGATCTTTAAGAGTGTAGATTTTCCACATCCAGAAGGTCCTATAATCCCACAGATTTCCCCGCTGCGAAACTCTAAATTAATTTTCTCAAGGGCAGTATAATGACTGCCCTTGGATTGATAAGTTACCGTTAAATCTTTTACTGCAATCATAGCTGATCTACCTCGTCAATCCGACTTGAACTAGCTCTCATCCGTTGTCTCTCGAATAATCACTGAATGATATGAAGTGTTTCTTTACGCCCAGCGACAATGTAACCATGACATTGAATATACATGTGATCATTATATCAAAATTATTTTCCTTTGCAAAACTCTCTAGCAGTACATCATCCCTATTTTTCCCTGTTTGTCCACTTAAAGAATAAATCTAAAAAAATACGAAATATAAGATATCCCAATACACCACCCATGGTATTCAAAATCACATCATCCACATCAAAAGTCCCCACTCCTAAAGCAAACTGAACCATTTCAATCAATAAGCTAAATACACCAGTCGCCACAGATATATACTTTAATCTTCTTACACCCCTAAAGATGATAGGAAATAAGAATCCAAAGGGCATGAAAGCCAGTACATTTCCAAAAAGATTTAAAAACCATATTTCTCTATTCAAAAATTGATAGTTTTTTATGTATCCAGCAATTGTTTTAAATGGCACTAGATTATATCCTATCATCCCTCCAGGGGTACGATGATATCCTCCATAGGCATAGAAAAACACACGCCATAGAAGAAATCCAATATAAGCACAGAACAATATAATCCCGAGGGTATACAGATACCTTCTGATATACTTTTTTTCTCCATGATTCAGCCTATCCATAGCATCCAGGCCACCTCTCCATATATATTTCAGTCCTCTCTAGATATAAAATCTAATTCCCATATCCCTATTACGAAGGAGCCTATCTTAGTTTTTCCAAATAGATGGCTATCATCAGTCATGATAAAAATTTTGTGAAATTAGAGTTATAATTTATAAATCATAGCATATACATGGTTTTATATTGCTTTTTCTAGGAGGTCAAAAAATGTATCGCAGTAAAAACATAGTTATATCTGTCCTTGGCTTGATTATTCTCGTATCTATTTTCAGTGTACGATATTTCTAATCACCACGTCAAAGAGCAGGATCGAAATCCTGCTCTTTGACGTGAAAAAATATTTAATTAGCCACCTTTATTTTCTCGATCTATTGAAACGGATATCGTTCACGAATACCCTTTCATGTTACGAATTAGGATGCTCTATCTAAGGGATAAGTCTCCTTGGCAAACAATAGGATAAATCCATCGGTATGATCAGTGGAAGGTAGTACATCCAATAAAGTCCATCCATTTTTATTTTGCACTTCAATTGTTGCGTAGAATTCGCTAAAATCACTGATTGTCTCAATAGAATATGTTTTCATAGTAGCCCACCTTCTTTGGTAAATTTGGATATATTCAGTATATCAAAATAATGCTTTATATGCATGAGACCTAGGACATATCCAAGCCTAGGAAAATACTCCTATGACGTAGCTATCTATATCGTTTCTTAGAGCTATGTCCATTACACAAAAACCTTCTCTATTGTTGGTACTGACTTAAATACGCGATCACTAGATCTCTTTTCATAGGATCTCTTCTTTAACACTTTTCGTATTTAGGTGTTTACACGATATACTCACATATTTTCTATGCCCATATCTATCCTTATTTCTCACCCTTTGTGTCTTCAGTTTGTTTTTTAAGACCTATCAAAAGTTCATCCACTTCATCTTTCAAGTTGACTAGTACCGATAGATCCACATTGATGGAATCTAAAATACACCCTGGAATACCAATAGCTTGTTGTTTCATCAGCATCCCTTTTTCAGTGATCGATACGCAAAGAAGCCTTTCATCCTCCCGAGAACGTTCCCTTTTAATAAGTTCCATTCCCTCTAATCTTTTCAGCAAAGGCGTCAAAGTTCCAGAGTCGAGGTATAGTATGTTGCCTAGCTCCTTCAGTGACAATGAGCTCTTTTCCCATAAAACAAGCATTACCAGATATTGAGGATATGTTATGCCTAGATTATCAAGAAAAGGTCGATATATTTTTATTATAGCCCTAGAAGCAGCATATATAGAAAAGCACAATTGATTCTCAAGCTTTAAAACATCGTCTTCTTTCATCAGCTCTCATCTCCTGTCTCATTCATTTACTTCTTCCTTTTTATTATAAACGAAAAAGGTAATATCAATAATAGGTTTTCATAAATTTAATTTTTAAAAATTGTATTTTGCGCAATTTAATTTGTGATATAATAGTCACTAATAGAAACTGTTTATTCCAATATATCTGTATCATTCAACAATAGGCATATTTCTATATTATTGGCGAAAGATACTCTAATGATTAATAAGGAGGTATTCAGATGTCGTTATATGATATCGAGGTCAAAACCATTGATGAAGAGATTATCAGTCTTAGAGCCTATGAGGGAAAGGTGCTTCTAATCGTTAATACAGCAAGCAAATGCGGATTTACTCCTCAATACAAGGAGCTTGAGGCCTTATACCAAAAACTTGGCAATGCAAGATTTGAAATTCTAGGGTTTCCCTGCAACCAATTTGGAGAGCAAGAACCTGGCGCCAGTGGAGAAATCAAAAGTTTTTGCGAAATCAATTTTGGCGTTACTTTCCCATTATTTGAAAAGGTTGATGTAAAAGGTTCTACTGCCCACCCGTTATTCAAGTACTTGTGCGAAGAAAAAAAAGGAATATTAGGCGGTAACATTAAGTGGAACTTCACTAAGTTTCTTGTTGATTCCAAAGGGAATGTAATTGATAGGTTTGCACCTACTACATCACCCCTAAAGCTTGAACAGAAAATTATTGAACTCATGGATAAGATTTAGTTTCCATTATTGCGAAAAATGGATGAGGGTTACCTCATCCATTTTTCTGTTTTAGGCACCATCCCTCTTGTAGGGGAATAAACTGTACTATATGATTTTTATTTTTACCTACTAGGGAGGCATGCCTATGACTGTAGAAAAGCTTGTAGAGGTACAAGATGTGACTATGAACTACCATACTTTAGATGGGGAAACCTTGGCGATAGACCATTTATCCTTTGATGTCCACTGTGGCGAAATTGTAGTGATCGTAGGACCCAGCGGCTGCGGAAAATCCACTGCCCTATCCATCATCTCTGGTTTAATAACGCCTTCCTCCGGAAAGGTCTTAATCAATGGAAAGGAAGTCATCGGAACTAGTAAATCCATAGGCTATATGTTCCAAAAAGATCATCTATTTGAGTGGCGTACCATTTTGGACAATGTATTGATCGGATTAGAAATTCAGAATAAGCTAAACGCTGAGACCATTGCAAAAACAGAAAGACTTCTCGAAGTCTATGGTTTGAATGATTTCAAAAATTATTATCCTAGGCAACTATCAGGCGGTATGCGACAAAGAGTAGCACTCATCAGAACCTTAGCAGTTGAACCTGATTTGCTGCTGTTAGATGAGCCTTTTTCTGCCTTAGACTACCAAACAAGGCTATCCGTCGCAGATGAAATCGCCCGCATTTTAAAGAAAGAACAAAAAACCGCCATTATGGTTTCCCATGATATATCAGAAGCTATTAGCATGGCAGATCGGATCATAGTTCTATCGAAGAGACCAGCCTTTATAAAGAGTATTCACGAAATCAAATTATCTTTAGATGTAGAGCGTACACCCCTTACTTCAAGAGAAGCTCCTGAATTCAGACACTATTTCAACACCATATGGAAGGAGCTGGATATCCATGTTAAATAAGGTGAATTGCAATAAAAGTGCCCTGGAACAAAACTATGAATTTTCTCAAGAGCATTTAGCCTATTTATGTGCAGTCAAAGGTAAAAAACGCGCTATCCTTTTTACCCAAATAGCACTACTGGCTATATTTTTTATCATCTGGGAGCTAGCGGCACAACTGAAACTCATCGATACCTTCTTAACCAGCTATCCTTCCCAAATGTGGAAATTATTTGTGAAGCTTGTAAAGGATGGGTCGCTACTAACACATATTAGTATTAGCACCTTTGAAACCGTAGTAGGTTTCGTAGCAGGTACAATTCTAGGAACAATAGTAGCTGTCCTGCTCTGGTGGTCAGACTTTGTATCAAAGGTCCTAGACCCCTACATGGTTGTACTCAATGCTCTACCTAAAACCGCCCTCGCTCCTATCATCATTCTGTGGGCAGGTGCAGGTATCCCTGGCATTAT